>CP146203.1:1283469-1604337 GCA_039995105.1 Jonesiaceae bacterium BS-20 | reverse complement strand
CGCCACCAGCAATGGACGATGAACCGCAGGTGCAAGTCCCTCAAAGTACTGAACTGGACGGCCTGACCAGCGAAGAGTTAATTGAACTGCAACGACATGTAAACGAAGAGGTCGCTCGACGATTCGAGACCGCTGTCAACACAACATCAAAGGAGGATCACCGGTGATTGTAGGTTTCAGCGGATTGAAACGGTCCGGGAAAGACACGGCCGGAAGTTACCTCACAGACGTGGGGTTCACGCGAATGGCCTTTGCAGACAAGCTCCGCGACGTGTGTGAAGCAACGAACCCGTACATCAAGGTGCCATGGACCATGCGTAACGCCCGGACCGGGTTACTGCGCCCTTACGCCCGTTTGACAGACGTCCTGGCCAAGGTGGGGTGGGACGACGCAAAGTCCCAAATCCCTGACGTTCGCCGCCTCCTTGAGCGCCTCGCCACCGAAGGGGTGCGCGATGTGCTTGGCGACGGACTGTGGGCAGACGCAGTCATGCGTGACCTTGACCTGCTACTTGAGACGGACAGTACAGCAAATGTTGTCTTAACTGACGTCCGGTTCGCTAATGAAGCTGAGGCTATACGGGCCCGCGGTGGAGTCATTATCCAAATCCAAGGCAGGGACACCCCAACCGCGGACGAACATAGCTCCAATCAAGGTTTACCTGCAGAGCTTGTCAACGGGTATGTAACCAACCCATTTGACGCGACGTTCAAGGAAGAGGTCATTGCGGCCATCGACAGAGCCTTCATTGTCCTCAACACTCCCGGGGCAGTTGACACGCGGTCCCGCCGACGTCGAAGTCACCTTGCCCGTGCTGCAGTTTACATGCCGTAGAAGTACTCTTCGGAGGATGCGATAAAATTCCGTGGCTGTTCGTGAGGACCTGATGCCGTTAAGGGAAACCTTTTCCCGGGTGCTTCAATATGGATCACTTTATGTGTGACACAGAATGAACAGGCGCCGCATATTTTAAGAGTAACAAGGAGGCAGAATTCTACAGCTGATGGCTCAGCGAAACCGGCGCACTACAGAGTCAGGTCAGATCGTTCCACAATGACCGCCCCACGGTGAAAGCCAATTGAGTATTTGGTAGGAGTTGAAGTCAATACCATTAACTCTCTGGCCCGTAGACAAAGGGTTGCAAGACCAAGGCTCACAATGGGGCGCGAACACTGTCATCACAAGGTTAGGCGGGAAAACGGACTCTTTACCCGTACTCATCCATTGCTAAAAGGAAACCGGCCAGATAGCATCAATGTTGTCAAAGCACGTGCACGATATTCAAAGGAGAATTCATGTTTTCGGGCATCAAAAAGCGTTCTTTAGCAACACTCTCAATTGGTGTGATGGGTTTCGCTCTTGTCTTTAGTGCGGTGTCGTCAGCCTCCGCCCATGCCAATGGAACTAGGTATTGCAGTTCCCCCGGGCGGCCGACACTGCAAACAAACTCCTCAGGTTTGTTGCAACACAACCACACAAATGTCAACAACACTTCTGAGAGGACTTCCAAACAGGGCAAAGGATACTTCACGACCTCAGCATCGTGGAGCCATGATCAGTGGTACGTATTCGATGGCAATCATGCAATGATCGGATCCCCGGTTGTCTATTGCACCTAAAATCTACTCAAGAGTTTCTCCTATTCTTTTAGGTAGCCTGGCCATCATGGTGATGGGTGGTTGCGGCACTGAATCGCAGCCACCCATCAGTGAAGAATATAAACAGTTGAACTGGAATATCCTTGAAGACGAAGCGCACCTAGTCGCCGAGTGTGTTGAAGAGCAGACCGGTTTTACTGTCAGAGTGACTCGCGGAGGTTACATCGAGTACACCTCGAAAGAAGTCCCAGATGCTCAATGGGACATCGTTGGAGAGGCGGCTTTCGAATGCGATCGGGAACTGGTGCCACAGGCACCAAAGAATCCAAGTGAAGAATCGTTAAAAACACTCTATAGCCTCGAGGTCGACGCATATAGGTGCTTAACGAACGAAGGGTACTCAGTATCAGCACCGGTGTCGGAAGCGACTTTCATCGAAAGTGTTCGTTCGGCAGGACCAATTTGGTCTCCATTGTTCGAAGCCATGACTGAACCCCCCATCGGTGAAGAAGAATTTCTTGACCTGCTAGAAAAATGTCCAGACCCAACCAACTACTATTGGCGCTAGTAATCTTTGTCGCCTAAATTGCAAGGCTTGAACTGCTTTGCAGAGAGGATGAATCATGACTTTGGCACGAAACAAGGTGTTTGCAGGGTTTTCGGTACTTGTGCTTTCAGGGGGGATGATACTTAGTGCGTCGTTGCCCGCATTAGCGGACCACTCTGGCACCCGCTATTGTAGTGGATCACAACGGCCTACTTTGTATACGTACTCGGTCAAACAGGTTCAGCACATTCACGTGAACCGGAACAATTCTAATGATCGCAGTTCGAGGTTCTCCCCGGCAGGTCCTACCGGTTTCAAAACTTCAGTCTCTTGGAATAGTGATGCCTGGTATGTGAGTGGCACTGCCAGTGGTGGGACACCGCAAACCTCATGTTCTTGAGGGTGAGCGCCAAACATACTCTTGTAGTTGCAATGTGTATTTTAACTGCAGCTTGTAGTAGCGAAGTAAACGTAGAAAAGATAGAACAAGAGTATGCTTCATTGGATTTTTCTATTTTGGAAACCAATGCGGAACAAGTTGTTACTTGCGTTGAGCTGAGAACTGGGTTTTTGGTCACTGCTGACAAGGACGGCAGTGTTGGGTATCTCTCGAGAGACGTTCCAGAGTCTCAACATGCTCTAGTTGATGAAGCGATCCCAGAGTGCTTTGAAGACTTGGGATTCTCTGACTCCGAAGAACCTTCAGAAACACAAAAAGAGAGATTGCTGGGACTGCAATTGGAAGCTAGAAAATGCCTCCAGGGCCTTGGCTTCGAGATACCTGAGCCGCCCTCCCTATCAACTTACATTGAGGATTATGGAGGTCCTGACCACTGGGCGCCGTGGAGGTATATGGGTAATTATCAAATGAGCCATGAAAAATCGCTTGAAATATTTGAACAATGTCCTGATCCAGTGTCATTAGTCCAATAACTACAGCAATGTGGCAGAGGTCCGGACGCTCATGAAAATCAAAGATCACGTTCGTATATTCAAGCAGTAGGTACGGCATGGGTCCTGCTCCCATGAGCAGTAATAAGCAGGAGAAAGTGAGGCTATTTCATTTGGTTGACGAACTATTCACGGAATTAGTGGTTTCGTAGAAAACCCTCGTCTTAGTTCACTGATAGTTAATGAGTTTCGTGTTAGATTTCTCTGACATGGCAATGACTGATTTCAAGGAGGAAATCGCAATGACAATTCGTAAATGGCTTTCATCGGCCGGAGTGCTCGTGATGGTAGCGGTCGGCGCAGTGACCCTAGGGGCTGCCCCTGCTTCCGCAGACTCTAGCGGCTCACGCTACTGCAGTTCCCCAGGACGACCATTTTTGTTTACCTACTCCACCATGATCGTTGAACATCAGCACACAAACAGCAACAAACCTTCTGAGAATTACAAGGTAAAAGCGACGAAAAAGGGTAACTACACGACCTCAGCATCATGGAGTAGTGATTTGTGGAAAGTTTATGGGACGGCGTCTCAAGGCACCCCTCAAACCTATTGCAATTAATTGAGGGACCGTATTTTGAAGAAAAATGGCAGCAAAGCAAGACTAATAACTTTCCTGTTCTTTGTCTTGACTGTAGGCGGCTGCTCCAGTGGCCCTGAAGCGCATTCAGGGCCACTGTACCAAGATTTTGATTTTGCGATTTTGGAACAAGAAGCTCAGATTGTTGCGGACTGCGTAGAGGATAGAACCGGCTTCGTTTTAGATGTTTTCGAAAACGGGGGTGTGGGATACGGATCCGATACGGTTCCTAAGGCTCAATCGGAAGCGGTAAGCGATGAGATTGATAATTGCACCGCTGAACTGATTCCGCAGTCCCCCGAGACGTTTTCGGTTGAGTTACTTGAGCGCCTGTATGGTTTGCAGGTCGATGCAAGAAATTGCTATGTCGATTTAGGCTTTGACCTCCCTGAACCGACTTCCAAGGAGACCTTCATAGATGAATTTCAGTCCGGTGGAATGTTTTGGAACGTGATTCAAGATCTCGTAGTAGGACACCGACTTTCTGAGAGTAAGCAGATTGAGATTTTTCAGGAGTGTCCGGACCCGTTTGACTTTTTCTGGCGGTAGCACTCCCTGACTCCGGGGCCTGTGGGCCAATTACGGATGATGTAGAGAAAGAACTAGTTTTAGCGGCGTAAGTCTTGAATCGGTGGATAAAGTGGAACGCTGTTTGTGTTTATTGAGTTTGGCAGGCTGAAGTTGCACTAGGTCTAAGGGAATCGAAAAATCTTGGTTAACAACTTGCGCAATCAAATGCATGTTCATGCAGGTGCACGGTCACCCTTGTCTTGGTCGATCTTGCGATGGGGTATCGGTATCCTCCTGATCGGTGGGCTTATTGGGTGGGCGGTAGCAAATGCCTTCCCAACGCAGCAAGAGGCACCTGATGAGGCCACCCACGTCACCGTGGCTGCCCGTACCGGGGAACTCAGCGATCAGATTTCTGTGAACGCAACGGCGAAGTGGCAGACGGTCAGTGCTGGACTTAACCGTGCCAGTGGCACCATTACCTCGATCGAGGTAGAGCCGGGGCAAGAGGTAACGCAGGGGACTGCGCTATACACGGTGAATAACAAGCCGGTGATCATTGCTCAGGGGAGTATGCCCTCCTACCGCGACCTCGAAGAAGGTGCTAGCGGTAAGGATGTTGAACAATTAGTCGCCATGCTACACGCGCGCGGTTTTTTACCGGATTCTAAGACAAAGACGTTCAACGCCGATGTTGAAAAGGCGGTTAAGGGTTGGCAAAAGTCACTTGGGTTGGCCCAAACCGGGGCGGTGGACCTTGCTCAAATCATGTTTGTACCCGCGCTGCCAACAAGGGTGACGCTGGACGGCGAACTGGTACGAGTGGGCCACGTAGTTCATGGTGAAGAAGCATTAGTTGCAACGCTTTCTAGCGAACCGAACTTCTCCATGGACCTGACAAATTCACAGGCATCTCGGATCCAGCCCGGTCAAGAAGTTGGCATTGGAACGCCAGAGGGTGGCAGCTGGCCAGCCGTATTATCCGAATTCGAGCCCAATGAGCAGCAGGGCCTTACTGCTCAGTTAGTGGCCAAGAGTGGGGATTCAATTTGCGGGGCTGACTGCGGGCAGGTGCCAATTACGCAAGAGAGTTATCTGCGGTCAAGCATTGTGTTGACTGCCCCGGTTTCTGGCACGATTATTCCTCTAGCGGCGCTGTCCTCTGCTGCGAACGACACCCTGACGGTCACCTTGGAATCCGGTGAGGTGAAGGCCGTGACCATGTTGATAGCGGTTGGTGGTGAGGCAGTGGTTGAGGGACTTGAATCCAACGCTAAGGTCTTGGTTCCAGCAGCTAGTCAAGAGAAGTAATCTCATGCTCGCGGCGCATGATATTTCGTTCCAATACCCCGGTGGGCAGCCGGTCCTAACGCAATGGACTCAGGAATTTCTGCCGGGTACTACGACGGCCTTGACCGGTCCAAGCGGTAAGGGGAAATCCACTGCACTGTATCTGCTGGGTTTGTTGTTGACCCCAACCTCCGGAGCAGTCCTCCTCGATGGTCAAGAGTTATCCGGGCATAACGATCGCACCCGATCGTGGTTACGAGCTCATCGGTTTGGGTTTGTGTTTCAAAATGCTGAACTAGACCAAAGTAGGACCCTAGCCAGCAATATCTTGGAATCCTGCCACTACCGCGGCGAAGACCCCGCATCACGTCGCCAGGAGGCTCAAACCCTCATGGAACAGTTTGGGGTAGACCTACCGGCCAACCGCCGTCCCGGTCAGATCTCTGGTGGCCAGGCGCAGCGCATTGCACTGTGCCGGGCGCTGGTTGGAGATCCTCTCGTGGTGTTAGCCGATGAACCTACCGGCAACCTCGATGCCGAATCTGCCCAGGCAGTGATTGCTGGGCTCAAAGCCCACGCTGCGAAAGGTCGGGTTGTCATTATCTCGACTCACTCTGCCGAGGTCGTTGCCCAATGTGACCGTCAGGTTCACCTATGAGTAGGGCAACGCGGCACTTGAGCTGGATAGTTTGGCACTTGAGGTTAACAGCGTGGCACTGCGCGGTGGTCTCATGAACAAGTTGAAGGTTATGGGGAAGGAATCCCTTGCTGGAGCCCGCTCGCAACCGGTGACTTCTGCCTTACTGGTATTGATTGCGATCATCTCTTGTGCCCTGATTCAGCTCACCACCGGGCGCACGGCGGGGGTTGAAGTGAGTTTGCTGCGCTCGTTTGATGAGGCATCGAGTCGCATGATCGTAGTACGGGCGGAACCGGACTCGGGGCTCACCATGGACATATTGCAGCCTTTGCAACAGATCCAGGAACTTGAATCAGTCATGATTTTTGGCCCTGCCTGGGACGCACGTAACCATGCGCTCGGTCCAAGTTCCATGGCGGTTGCCGTGAGAAACTTTCCCGCTGAGCTCTGTCCTGAAAACATCACGTGCGTAAGAGCCGATCAGATCTCGTCTGGCTTGTTGGCCACCGGTCAGGCTATGGAACTCCTTGGTGTGTCACCGGGAATCGGTAACCTAGCTGCTGTGGATGGCAATATCTACGGAGTCTCGGAGCAGCTGTATCTACCCGAGCACCTAAAAATACTGGAACCGGCTATTTTGCAGCCGATTCCCAGCACGGCGTTAGCAACCCAACCTGTGACCACGGTGTTCTTGCTTGCCCGTGAACCGGAGCAACTAAGCGCATTGAGCGCCCACCTCATAGAGCTTATTGACGTGCCGGATAAATCCAAGATTGGCCTCGAAACCGGTAAGAGCCAGGCCGAGCTACGCGCCAGCATCAGTAGCCAAGTCTCCTCCTACGGGCACGGACTACTCGTAGCGTTACTGCTGGGAACCGGAGCAACCATTGGTGCGATAGCCCTTGGTGTAGTGCTTCTACGCCGCAGAGAATTTGGCAGGCGCAGGTCCCTAGGTGCAACCCGAACCTGGCTTGTTACCTTTGTAACCACACAGGTCTTGGTGCTGGTCGGAGCAGGTGCGCTCATAGGGACCGCCACTGGGCTGACCATTCTCAAAGTCGAAGGTGCACCTTTACCAACACCGTCGTTTGTAGTTGCAGTGCTAGTGCTCTCGATCGGGGCATCGGCAATCTTTGCCCTCGTACCAGCCACGTACGCAGCATCGCGGGACCCTGTTGCAGAACTACGGGTACCGTGACTCTGTAACAGGGTCCCATGCCGTGCCGGCGTTCTTTGACTGCATCCGTTACCTTGGAATGGGCGGGCCGGGACTCAAACACGGTAACGAGTACCGTGTTTGATCGATGGTGCCCAGTGTCGCCATAAGTTCGATTCCTACAATGCACTGCGAGTCTTGGCCATCGGGACGAACGATTGAGAGGCAGCTGATTCTTGCCGAAAGTGGCTCAGACGCTTGAAGTGAGGTATCGAAGATCGTGAGGCACAAAGATGTGTGCTTTCAACCTGCAATCGTTCATGTAGGCATAACTGGCTTAAGGCCCGAACTTCTCCATTGCCATAAGCAAACCAGCCAGATACTATCAATAATGTCGAAGTGCGTGCACGAAATTCAAAGGAGAATTCATGTTTTCGGGCATCAAAAAGCGTTCTTTAGCAACACTCTCAATTGGGGTGTTGGGTTTCGCCCTTGTCTTTAGTGCGGTGTCGTCAGCCTCCGCCCATGCCAATGGAACTAGGTATTGCAGTTCCCCTGGGCGGCCGACACTGCAAACAAACTCCTCAGCATTGGTGCAACACACCCACAAAAATTTCAACAATACTACTGAGAGGACGGCAAAGTTTGGCAAGGGAGTATTCGTGACCTCAGCCTCATGGAATAATGATATTTGGACCGTTTTCGATAACAATGACGCCATGCTCGGATCCCCGGTTACCTATTGTGCCTGAGTCTACTCAAGAGTTTCTCCTATTCTTTTAGGTAGCCTGGCCGATATGGTGATATGTGGTTGCACTACTGAAGCGCAGCTGACCATCACTTCAGTAAGTAAGCAGTTGAACCAGGGCATCCCTGATGAAGAAGCGCAGCTGTTCTCCGTGTGTATCGAAGAGCGAACCGGACTCAGTGCTCACCATGGACATATCGCGGCCTTTGCGACGGACCCGGGAACTTGAGACGGTCATGAGATTTTGGCCCTGCCGGGGACGCTCGTAACCATGGGCGCGGTTCGATCTCCATGGCGGTTACTGCGAGAAATGATCCCGCTGAGCTCAGCTCTGAAAACATCACGTGCGTAAAAGCCGATGAGATCTTGTCTGGCTAGTCGGCCACCGGGCAGGTAATGGAGCTCCTTGGTGTGTCACCGGGGATTGGTATGCTGGTTGCTGTGGGTGACTCCATCTCTAGAGCCTCGGAACAACTGTATCTGCCCTATCACGTGAAAAATCTGGGAAGGGCTATTTTCCAACCAATTCCCAGCACGGCGTTAGCAAGTCAGCCTGCGGCTACGGTGATAATGCTTGCCCGCGAACTGGAGCAACCATAGGGGCGATAGCCCTTGGTGTGGTGCTGCTACGGCGCAGAGAATTTGGCAGGCGCCGGTCCTTGGGTGCAACCCGAACCTGGCTCGTAGCTTTGTAGCTACCAAGGTCGAAGGTGCACGTTGCCAACGGCCCCATTTGCTGTTGCGGGGCTGGTGCGTTCGATTGGGGCATCGGCAATCCCTGCTCTCTTACCAGCCATGTATTTCGGATCGCGAGACCTTGTTGCAGAACTATGGGTACCGCAACTCATTGAGAGGCTAACTCGCTTCAGCTTTTAGTTACAGATTATCTAGTTTGAAGGCAACTATAGGAATAGGTATTTGAGATACCACTCTGAGTGTGCCTAAGTGGGCGCCGGATGGTCATGAATACTAACGCTAATAACCTGTAGCTGAATCGGGTGTTTCCCGGATAGTAAATATAATGTAACCTCCGGCCTAGTAGTTCAGGTCTAAGATCTTGTTCATCGGAATCCAGGTCTTGTTCCTTGGCTGATCTTTCTATTTGAGCCTGCAAACATTGGGGCTCAGAGGTTTCAGAGCTCAATTTGGCCAAGGTGGAGAGAACAAGGAAAGTCGGAACAGCCTAGCATTTATCGTGTTCACCTTCCGATGTATTAGCGACCTGTTCATGATGGTCATTGGTGTCAAAGACCCTGATCAATCGGTGCCGCAAGCAGCTTGACAACTAACGCAGTGACACCGCCTCAGGAGCACCACTTAGCAAACAGGCTATGGACGTTGCAGGTCAACTCAGTTACTCTGTAACTAGGCGGCCTAGACCGCCTGTCTCCGAGTCTGAGCTCTCACGCAGCTGGACGTCGAGGACAACTGCTCAGGCGGAATCTAAGGGATCTGTACCTGTTATTCGAAATCTCCTTTCAGAGGGCTAACAGGCGTGAGATGTAATGCCCGGAATACGAGATTGAGATGACTTCAAAGACGACCCCGAACCGCGGCATGCAGCAGGACGCTCGCGCATGGCTGACATTTACGGATTCCCATTACCTTGCCGCACAGCGCCAGGTTAGTTCACCTTTGGCCCAAGGAATCCTTGGACCGAGAATCAGTGCTAGAAAACTCATACGAACCCTGCAAGACCACCCGCTCATTGGCGCAAATGGTGGTGAACAACGACTGGGCGATAACGGTTACGGTTCAACTTTGCCGTGGAGTTTCAATGGCACAAGTGACTACATTCAGCTTGCACTCATCATCGAAGTGCTGCGCATGTTCACCCCAGTTTCAGATGATGCAAACCAAGGGGTTAGTAGTTATGCCCTCAAGCACACGGCCGAACGGTTCCTCGAGCCCCATTTAGGTTACGTTTCCAACGGCCAACTTATTTGGGCCGCTGCAGCGCTTGGGTTGCCTCTTTCGGCCGAGGGTACAAGTGACACTAACCTCATGGTTGGGGTTTCAGAGCGAGAGCACGACTACGTGAACCGGATGGCAAGCCCTGGAAGGCGCAGGCCGGTGGCCAATCATTTTCAGCCAGCAGGCTACGAGTTCCTCAAGTCGGCACTGCCACGAGCAGCAGCAGGCGAAATCCTCTCAAGCCGGTTTACTCCACCCGCAATTGCGGTTGAACCAGCACCTTTCCACGACTGGCTCAGCCTTCAAACGGGCCGGCATGACCCTGTCGGTGATTTAGCTCGAGACTACGATGAAGGCGTACATTCCAGCGACCATGACATCGCGCGCACCCCGGACCAGATGCTGACAGTCCTTCAAGGCGTGCCTCATGCACCTGAAGCCTACATAGCTGTAGTAGGCGCTATTGGAGAATGGATGCGCATTAACCCAAGTGCGCCACGCATCCGCACCGAACTCGTCAACAGGGACCATGGAGACCATCGAGGGTGGGGCGCGGGCGCTGGGACTGTGGAACGGTATGAGTACCTATGCCCTTGCGGTGATGGGGTCATCCTCGAGGAACACGACAACATCCCTGGCTTTAGAGAAAATGACGTGCGGATCCTATGCCCGGTATGCAGCGACCTGTGGCAACTCGTGTACAACAGGGGAGTTCGTGACTGGGGCCTTGAACCAAAGCTCTGAGCACGACTGCTTAACAGCAGGTGGCGCCCAGCACTCCTGACTTCGTGTCGTTAGCTCAGTGCCGCACATAGGTAGTAAGAGCGGCACTGAGCTGCGCACGAAAAGGAGGCACTGCATGCTTGTACTTGCCACGCCGGTTAACACGGCCCAAGCCACAACCAGAACCGGTAATGCACGGTCTGTCGCTGAGACGAACCGTTGTGACTCAAGTCGAGTGCCTGGCCAGGCCGCCGTATGAAATCAACTGCCCTCCGCATGCAAAAGAAGTGTTCGGCGCTCATTCAAGTGGTGAAGCGCTCCTTGTTTGGCCCAGTTGAAATGACTCGGCGCGAACTGTACATCGCAGTCGTCAACAGCTTGGCTAAGGCACACGACCGTAGGAAACACTTGCAGGCGATCAACACTTGGCTGCCAGGAAACCCTTCCCACGAACGGGCTGCACTGCGCCAACGAGATTGTGTGACGCGCTGATCAAGCTTCTAGAAGCGATTCACCACCATCGACTGGAACCGCAAGCAGCGGCCGACAGGTGGCGAGAAATAGTGGGACACTAACGACCCATTATTATTCGCGAAGACTCAAACCAACCTAGTAAAGGAAACACCCCTTGACCACACCGCACCTCATTAACGTGGACACCGTCACTGCCCAGGAAGCACGACTGCCATTTGCTGCCCACCCCGGTGATGCCGGCCATGACCTCTTTGCAGCCAGCCCAGTTACGATACCGGCTGGTAGGACCGTACTTGTCCCAACAGGTGTTTCCATTGCACTGCCGGATGGGTATGTGGCCATGGTTTGCTCACGATCAGGGCTCGCCTTGAAATCACAAGTGGTGGTTGCTAACGCACCTGGCATTGTGGACGCAGGATACCGCGGAGAAGTTGGTGTCATTTTGCATAACCAGTCTGACACCACATTCACAGTCAACACAGGGGACAAAATTGCACAGCTCGTAGTGACTCCGTACGTGCGCGTGCAGTTCAACCCAGTTGACACCCTAGACGACACGGTCCGCGGCCAGCGCGGCTTCGGTTCGTCGGATGTGAGTGACCCTACCGTCTCAGATCAGTCAGCCGCGGCCGCACTGCTCGCCGGAGCAAACTAGTCACACCAAGGACCAAGCGGCTTCTGCCGCACATAGGAAGGGAGCCAGCGCCATGCTGGCTCCCTTCTAGCCTTAGTGGAGCAGTAATGAACTCGCTTATCGAAAAATTGCACCGTACCAACAACTTCGCCGACATGGGCATTGGCTTCGATTCTGCGTACGACCTCGACAACTTCGATGGGTTTGGCAGCCCGTTCAATACAGACGAGGCAGAGGAACTGGCAGAGTTATTGAGCACCTCCATAGTGCACATGTCTGTACGCCATGAAGTGAACCGTAAGGGTTGGGCAGAACCGCACGAACTGGATCAGCCATGCGGTCCGTACGGTGCGACCAACGGTGAAGGTACTGGTTTTGTTATCAACTTGGCAGTCCGAATCCCATCGAACAATCCTGCATTTACCCAGTTCATGGCCGCGCATGACGAAGCACGTCCAGCAGTCATGAGCGCTGAACGCCGCCGCAAGGAACTAGACGCACAGATTGCAGCACTGCAAGAACAACGCGACAATCTCTAGGGACTTCTCATAGGCGCTGTCGCCAAAGGCCGCCCACTCCCAGCAAGGGGATGGGCGGCCTTCAAGTTTTTAGCGAACCCGCTCGAGCCACAGACAGCGTCTGTAACTGCCGGGCTGCACCGCCCCTTGGGGACAGCGCTACAGCGTCACACCTTAACCGCTGACAGCCCGTGAGGCAGCTCGACCGGTCGAAAGACGTGGGCTTGCGCAGCCCGCACCTTGGCCCGGGCGGCAGCAATAGTAACTGCATTATTAGCGAACAGCCCTGAGTTTCGAATCCCATTGAGCTCCACAATGACGGGACCGGATGGGCTCATTGCAACATCAAGGGTGTACTCCAGCATGCTAGGGCATTCAACCTGGAAGTCAGCGACAACCTTGGTCGCAAGCGCAACGTACTGGTCAACAAGATCAAGTCGAAACTCCACTGGGCCGGGAACACTATCCCAAACGTCAGAGGCAAGCTCACGCACCCCGGTGCAGAACCGGGTGCCTTGATTATCCAAAGGGGTGTGCTCAATAACCCGACCAGCACCGGAGACGAGCATGTGGTCAACCACGAAGAATCGGTACTCAAAGGTAAGAGCAACAAACTCTTGGATCAAGAATGCGTCAGGCTTCCCCTCTTGGTGAATGAGCACCCATGAGTCACCCATCAGCTCCCACACGTCCTGGCCACGTTCCCATTTTGCAAGGCCCATCTTTGCTTCGGTCATCTTCAAGAACACAGACGAGTGACCTGCGTTGAAGAAGTCAGCTGCAATCGTTCGAATGTCTCGGCCGCCGGCTCCATTGAGGTGCCCAAGTTCAATTTTCCGACCCGCATGGTTCTTAAAGGTCTGCGTGCGATAGTAGCGGTCCGCTTGCATGTCCGGTTCATCTGCGAACGGCCGGTGTACACCATGGACGACACCAATGTTTGCGGTTACTTTGTCTACGTCTCTAACGTCCATGACAGTGCCAGTGGCAATGTGCCGCGCCTTGGTGGGCCCGAGGGCCACCCATAAACGTTCGTGATCGTAGGCAGCAAGGCCCCCCAGTATTCGGGCGCCATCTTCCACCCAGTCTTCACGGTCGCCAACCTTGTTGTCAGGGTTATGGGTAGGTTGCGTCCACCCGACGGTTTGAAAAGCTTGCAGAATACTGGCGTACTGAGGGGCTTCGAAATCTGCTGGCGGATACCGCAGCCCGCCAACGTACAGCACGTCATGGGCCTGAGGGGAGTAAGTCATCATGTTCCCCTTATGTGCGGCACGAAACTGCCGCACATAAGGGGAACATGAGCATAAAAATTTATGAAGGCTACCGTCTAGCTGAAGGAGCGGACCCGTTTTCGTTCATTCAGGAACTGCGCGAACTATTGAACCCCATCCGTGACCAGAAGGACGCTCAACGCATTGCCAGAAAGTTCGCACTTGATGTGGATTGCAGGATTCTTGGCATTCCAAACCCTGAAACTGAACGGGCAACTGCAGATGGATCCGTCTCTTTACCGAAACCCCTGAGCGCCGGCACCCTAGTACATCAACGGACGTTGGCGATTGACGCGCTCATGCAGGTTACTTGGTCTCGCATGCTAGATGAGCAGCGGGAGTACGAGCACACTGGTCGCACCGGGCATGCAGGATATGACCCGGCACGTTTTGAACTCTCTATCGGCCGCGATGACGCCACTGGCCGCTACCTCATGATGGTTTATACGGAAACACCTGAACTCATGCAAGCATTCCGAGACCACCCTCAGGTCAGCGAGTATGGGTACTGGGATAACACGGACCCGCTCGAGACCGTGACCGATGAAGAATGGGCGCAAAGAAAAAAGGCCTGGATGCGCGTGTGGGGCAGTGGATCACTGGGAGACGCTACGCTCACGTTCGCATTACGCATGAGCCCAGCGCCAGCCTACGAAACAGCAACCATCGCACCAGGCTCTTTAACCCGAGCTGCACTGCCTACAAATGAAGAGCGGGCTCACCGCCTTGCGTACCTACTGCTTGACCGCAGGCGCGCGGCTTACCTGCGATCAGTCCCGGAGCGTGAACGGCCTGAGGGCCTGACCGGCTGGGGGTTGATCGGTGAACGCCAGCCGTTAGAGCAAGCACTCGTTCATGCGCTGCCGAAGTGGGATACCCTCTTGAACCGCTGCGTTGGCGATCTGGCACGCATTGTCAGTTCCGAAGATATGGCAGCGATCGCCGCAGCAACCTCAACAGTGTGGGACCGCGCTCGAACTAAGCCACTGAACGTTTGACCTAGTGCGGCAGCAAGGCGTTACTCACTTTGCTGCCGCACATAAGTGCCTTATGAGCACAGACCTAGAACGCACCCTAGAACAAGCGCATGCTGGCTTCGGTCTGTAGCAAAAAGTTTGACGCCCTATAGTTCTGGGATTTGTTGAATATTACGTTGCTAAGCCAGAGTATTGCTGGTGACTAGTCAGGTTTATGGATCGACGCCTTTTGGAGTTTTTCTAGGCGATCGTTCTTTCCCTATCGTCAATTAAGTTGAAATGACCTTGGTGTTCACCCATGTGGAAAAGAAGCAATCCAACGCGTGCCGCCGGCTGAATCTGTCGTGCTTTTTGAGCCTCAAATTCTGTGGGCGCAACTTTTGTTACGTAACAATGAACGATAGTTGGTAAATAGTGGAAGAATTTCCGTTATGACCCTTGTGCGGGTCCCGGGTGCGAGTTACATTATATGTGGCACGGATACACAAATCCTATATTGCAGGAGGTTAACCCTTCCACCTGCAAGGTTATGGAACTTACTCTGTTCTTAGGGAGCTTACGACGTTACCCGTCGGCCCAAGAGAAAGTCCTGAGTTTTCAAGTAATTGCATTCACGATCTTCCTAGAAACACTCGATCACATCAAAGTTGATGTGCCTTAGATTTGGAGATTCTCATGAAGCGGAAAATGTCAGTCCTCTTAGGTGTAGCTTTAACGTCAGTCTTGACCCTTCAGCTAAGCGCAGCAATGGCAAGCTCTATAGAGGTGCCTGCGGAAGTATTGAACCCCGCGTCGCTAGATCTGCCCAGCATCCCAAATGCCGGGCCTTCAGTGGAAAATGATGACAGTGGTGACGCGCTCTTGGCAGAGTTGCTAGAAATCGGGAGTCGTAGCAACCTCCTTGGAGTCAGCGAAGCAATTGATCTGCAAACGTACCCAGGAGGCCTAACCGGTCAACCACAAGTTGCGCCTGCTGTCTTTGGGCTTCCCCCTGTTGGAAAGTCACTGTCTCTCACTTGGGCAAAGCAAATAAACGGATATTATTGCGGGCCAGCCAGCGCCTATATGGTGCTTAACCACCTAGGCGTTAAGAAGAGCAAAGACGGAAAGAACACGACACTAACCCAAGCGAATCTCGCAGGATCAAACTACCTTGGTACGACTTCAAACGCTGGGACACCCTGGGCTTCGAAGAAAATGCACGCCACACTTAACAAATGGACCGGAACTACCGATTGGGCTGCGACAAACGCACCGTCAACTGATGGGCAGAAACTCGTAGCCACCGCGGGTGCATTCGTACGCAATATTGGGCAGAAGAACCGGGCCATGCTTATGGGAACAGTAGAGATGGGTGGACAAGCTCACTACAATAATCACCCCAAAGCTAAAACGATTGGCCACTGGCTCGTTGGGTACGGCTACACCCCTACGGGCTTCCGTATGGCTGACCCAGCTGCAGGCATTACCAACTACACCAACTCAGCCCAGAAGTTTTTCATGACAGGCCCATCATGGGCACCTTTTGTTAGAAACGGTATTGTTGCGTGAAAATACGCCAACTGCTAGCCCCCGTCCTGCTCACAAGTCTCTTAGTCTCTGGATGCGCGTTCAATGAAGTGCCGGAGCCTCAAGAGACCGTGGAGCAGGGTGGGGCTAGCCCTACTCAGGGGGGAACGTCTCATCTCCAGTTTTTTGAGGAAGCAGAGGTGAACGAAGTCATAACCATCATTGCGATGGCTGAGTTTTCTGATGTTACTGCAGAGACAACGATTCAAGAGACAGGGGTCTTTGGAACGCAAGAAGCCATAGATAACTGCGAATCAACGGTGCTCCCATTTGATCACCCCGGTGGGTCCCATGCACTTGCCGTGAGGCTGCCAGCCGAACTTTGTGAATACGAGGGAGGGGAGACGTTACCCGCTCCATATAGCGCAGGGGTTGTAGAGAACGGGTCTTTCCAACCTTTTTCAAGCACAGAGGATTTTGTCCCAGAGGATGCTCCACGGCAAACGACTGATATGGCTCAGAACGAAAACACAGCTTTTTGGATCGAAACTGACAGCACTGCGCTGAGCTTTGACAACTGGAGGGTGTTTGCTGCAGATCTTAGTGATCGGGAATCTAGGCTGCTTGCCCGATCAGAGGACGTGATCCCCGGGCTGTTCATGCCTGCCCCTGCTAGGCTTGGGCTTACTAGTGCTGGGGATCGTACTTACTGGAACTCGTATTCACCCTCGCCTGCATTGCAGCAGAGTATTGAAGACAAATCAGTTGACCCCGAGTCACTGACCATGCTTGATTTCGTTCCTACAGTCTATTCTGTAGGGCAACTTGGGGGAGATCTGCAAAGTGAAGTGATCGGCGCGCAAGATTTCAGCGTACTGGGTGAGGGACTGACATACATAGCTACGGCTGTTCTAGACGTAACTGACAGGACCCTCGGCTCTGATAATCAATCGATCGAAAGACATTTTTCGAAGGCTATAGACTCTAGGACTGTCTCGGGTGTGGAACGGTTGGTTCAATTAAATCCTGATGCCAACGGTGATTATTTCTTGGATCAAGGAATTACCAATCTCCAAGTATCCGGTTCCAAAATTGCTTTTAGCAGTGCATCAGATATCTACCTGGTAGACCGTAATACTCATCAGGTAGTGCAGTTCGCAGGTGACCACTTACTCGGCGATGACGCTTCCGTATTAATTCCGGAAATAGTCTTAACTGACTCGCGGATCTCATGGATTGTGTATTACAACGATCAGGATCAAACGAAGCAGACGATCTATACTTCCAACCTCTCGGGAAGCGATACAAAGAGCATTCAGGTGAGTTCATCAACTGAGCTACTAGACAATGGCACGGGGCTGACGTATTGGACCGGAGGTCATGCTGACTATCGGAAAGTGGAATGGAAATATTAAGAAAACTTACTTCGGTTGATTTCACAACCGGGTTCTCTATCTAGATCCATCTATGACACGTCTTAGGTAGCTTCAGGCCAAGGACGGCACGTAGGACCACAGTGGTCCTACGTGCCGTCCTTGCTGTTTGTCTTAGAAGTTCACAATAGGAAGCGCGGTTCAAACCGTGCTTGAGTAGAGCTGTCACGAGACGGAGACCAGTAGCCCTTGAAGGTTCAAATGCGATCCTAGCGGCAGATCTGGTCCGGCTACACTGATACATTCTTACAGGACCGTCCCCTCGGCTTGTCCGGTGCTGCAGGTGTTCAAAATGTACTTAAGCGTTGTACTACTCTGCTTTATCATCCGACAGAGTGCTAGCGTATGTAAGACTCTGACAAAGGTCAGTACCTCCTTGCTGCCGCACATAAGTGTCTTATGAGCACAGACCTAGAACGCACCCTGGAACAAGCGCATGCAGCGACTGTGGTAGCTGCCCAGGCCACCCAGCAGCACACGCAGTTTCAACTGGCCGGTGCAGCAGAAGCTGACCAAGTAAAGACCGCGCTGGCGACGGGACTATCCACCCTTGCAACAGCCCGTCAGCAAGCCCTGGAGCAACATGCTCGGGCGGTAGAGGCTGTTCAAGCAAAGAAGCGGGAGCTGGACGCCACTTTAGCCCAGCTGACCCAGGACCTGGCCCCCGTTGAAGCGCAGATCAAGATCCTTCAAGAAGGTATCTGGACAGTGAACCTGTACCTAGGTCGCGATGAAACCATTGTCCAGCTAGCCGAAGGCGCCCCCGCTGAGGCTGCCGAACCAATATGTGTACGCCAGCAAGTCTTAGCGATGGATGAAGAGTCCCTCCTGCGCGTTGAAGATGGTGGCATGGATGTCCGCGATATTGACGCGTTTGACGCTTGGGTCGTTTCGGGCCCCGCGAACCTGAACCAGTTAATTCCTGAGCAGCGCGGCGTTGTGGCTATCATGGCTCGCAGGAGCCAGCGCGACTATGGCGACCCGTGGCTCAGTGCGAGCTTGGCTGAAGCAAACACACAAACTTGGTGGCTCATCCGCAATGGCGCCAACGTGTACCGCATGTTGACTGACCTCAAGGTCGGCAAACGGCTTGTTCCTGCGCGAGATGAGTTCACCGCAATGTTCGTGGACCATCGCACAGGTGAGCGCCTGGTCCCAGGCACCCCAGCTTGGTTGCGGGCAGAGGAAGCGGCCGGCGCGCAGGAACGGCATTACATGCGTATCGCCCTCGTACTGCAAGGCTTACTGGACCGCACCGCGGTGTTCCACCCGTTACCTGCGGGTGGAGTGAACCTTTTAAGCCCGCAGGCGTACGATGACGGGCTTATACGTCTGATTGCTGATGACGAGAACATTCTGACCGACGGACGCCAGCCGTACCGGCAGTGGCACCGGCAGCTGATGACACACCTTGATGTGGGCACCCGGGTCATTGTGTCCACGCACTCTAGCGCCTTCAATGACGCACGAGATGGCAGGTTCGGTACCCATGCGCGACTGCACCCTGAGCGAGCGAGTTACCCACAAAATAACGCAATCCATACGATTGCACGGGTAGACCAGTGGGGACAGTTCGTGTTCCTGTATGAGAACACCAGCAAGGATATTTGGGATCACGCAACATTCAGCTATCGTGCCCCCAAAACTCGTGCGTCTTGTGTGCTGGAAGGTACAGACGAGTTTGTAATCCCCTTGGACTACGCAACGGTTGAAGACATGGAGTACTACCTCACGTCTCGGGCAAACCGTGAGCACTATGAGTCGATGGTTCCCGCATTGCGTACCGCAATAGCTGTGAAGAAAGCTGAGGCTGAAACCGAAGAGCCATTCCGTGCATACCTTGCCTCTCAGCTTGATGTACCGCACGGGCGTGAACTGATAGACACACTGGTGACCTGGTGGAAAATTGGCAACAAGCATCACCGTGCCCTGGTGGGGGATGGCCCCAGTGAAGTCAAAGCTGCACGGGCAATTCTGAGCTTCGCGGCCCGTATCCTTGCCTTACAGGACGCGGACCAGCAAGTACTCGCACAGATTCGGGCCGATCATCGTGACGCGCTACTGATTGCCCGGAAAACTGACGGAACGTTCATGGTCCTAGAAGCACAGGAGCGAAAGTACACGCACAATTCTTTAGCTGGTGTGTACACAACGCGCACGCAGTACACCAAGACCGGCAAGGTGAAGGACACCGTGCAGTGGTGGCTTCCAGTGGCACACGTGGTGTCAAAATGGCTACCGGTGCATGAGTCCGCACAGTGGCTGACCTGGCCACGTACGCAAACACATCACGGTGTGCTTACTGACCATGAAATCGACAGGCTCGCGTCCGACCTGGTGGCGGACTATAGTCACCAGGCCGCGGTGATGGATGTTCGGTACACCGAGGATTTTTGGGCACATGATTCTTCCCATAGGTTTACCGTCAGGCTATGGGATCAGGTTCCCTTTGAAGCGACAGAGGGATTGTTGTCAGTCCCGGACCCAGGAACTGGGCAGAGCTTCGTAAGCGTGCGGTGGGAGCGAGACAAGGAAGGCGTCGCGCAACTACACGCGGACCGGCGAGAAAGTGATAGAGATTATGGGCCAAATGGTGGGCTGTTGGTGTGGACTCCGCCGCCATCGGTTCTTCAAGCGTTCGATGTTCGTCAGCAGGAGCATCGGGACTGGAAGGCGAAGTGTAAGAGCCTAGGCGAAGAGGTGAACGCGATCATTGCTCGAGTAAGTCAGGCGTGGGTTGCCGCGCAACGCGATGTCGTGAGGGCGCGGTTCCTGGAGGACTACGCGGAAGAAACCCTTTGGGCTGATCATTCCAAGTCGTTTAGGCCGGTCGAACTGCACCCGCGCTGGGACGAGTGCGCCCCATTGAAGAATGCTCTTATCATCATGCTGGAAAGTGGGGCGGACGTAACCGGCTTGACCGTGGGTGACCTGCTGGCTGTTCCGGGCCTGACGTTTGATGACCTGGAAAGGAAACTGACGGCGGCACAGCTGGAACTGTTACTAAACGTGACAGTTGAGGGCGCGGCTAACGCACAACCGTAAGTTCGTGCCAGTGGGTGGTGCCCCGGTTGGATAGTTGGCCTCTGCGCATATTCCAGTCGGGTGGGGTTTTCAGGCCGGCTAAACCCAGACCGAGCAGGTCTGCGCCCACCTTTTGATTCACGCTGTCTGCTAATGCACCCAGCTGGGCGCCTGGGCCGTCCTGGAATATTTCGAGCACCTGATGGGACCCGGTTGGGGCGAGGTCCATGAGCGCGATTCCTGCCCGGACGTACCGTTCGCCTTCGATGAGCTTGCCGTCAAGGATGGTCCTGGCTGCCCTGTACACGGCGATAGGGTCTGCTGTTGTGGGTATGTTCATGGATCCACTGTGATAATAAACGGGGTCCCGGTGGTAAGCGGTTGAGGTGAAGGCCCAGACAGCGGCCGTGGTGAGGCCTTGAGCGCGTAGCCGCTGGGTGACCTTTTGCGCGTAGATACTCAGTACCTGGTGTAACTGGGCTTCGTTGGTGATGGGGGTTGAAAATGAGCGCGAAAACATGACCTGGCCAACTCGCACTGCGTCCCTGTCTCCGACTTCTATGCATGCGGTGCCTTGAAGTTCTAACACAGTTCTCATCATGTTGATGTTGAACCGACGCCGCATTTGAGCTGGGTCGCTAACGCGAAGGTCCTGAGCGGTGTGAATACCTAGGCCGGTCAGTTTTCGTTCAGTTTTACTGCCAACGCCCCAGATGTCACCAACGGGTACGCTGGCTAGGATCTGGTCAGTCTGCGCCGCTGTGTAGGAGTCTAGCGATCCGACACCTGCAAGGCCCGGACTGGTTTTAGCTCCGCGGGTGGCGATCTTGGCAAGTGTGCGTGTAGTGGCTATTCCAATGGAAACAGGCACCCCTAGGTCGTGGAGAATTTTGTGGCGTGCAGCTCGGGCTGTTGCGAGTATTTCTTCGGGTGTTCCTTTGAGGTGCAGGAAAGCCTCGTCAATGCTGTACACGTCGAGTTTGGACGAGTATTTGCTGAGGATTTGCATAACTCGGTCGGAAAGGGACCCGTAGAGCTCGTAATTGGAGGACCTGGTAACGATCCCGTGCTTCTCGAGGAATGGCCGAATCTTGAAGTAGGGGTCACCCATTTTGATGCCTAGTGTTTTGGCTTCACGGCTTAGAGCGATTACACAGCCATCGTTATTTGAAAGAACCACGATGGGCACACCATTTAAGTGTGGGTGAAAGACGCGTTCAAATGCTGCGTAGGCGGAATCGACATCGACGAGCGCGATCCTCTGTACGTGTGTGGTCACAGGTGGTGGAGGCAGGTTGTTACGACGCCCCACACTTCCAGCTCTGCTGGTTTGAGTATTGGGTATGCCGGATTTTCGGGATGCAGTTCTGGGCCTTGAGGTGTGGTGATGAGCCGTTTTACGGTCATCTCACCTTCGACTACCGCTATGACAATGCTTCTGTTCCGCGGGGTGAGGCTGCGGTCTACGATGAGTTCATCGCCATTGGAGATGCCGGCGCCGAGCATGGAGTCTCCTGCTATGCGCACGATGAAGGTTGCGGCGCGATCTTTGATGAGATGTTCATTGAGGTCGATGTCGCCGGAGAAATAGTCTTGTGCGGGTGATGGGAAGCCGGCGGGAACGGCCTCTAGGGCAATGGGGGTGCCGACGACTTTGGTCAGTGTTGCAGCTGGACGTAAATCATACACATAATCGCACATGTGTTCGATCTTAGTCTGTTGTTGAGGCTATCTAAACCAAAAAGTTATATACACACGATGACAATAATCATGCCGGCACACTACAGCCTGATCAACAGCGCATCCGCCGGAACCGTGCAGCGCGGCAATGTGCACAAACAGGCGCGGTGGCAGTTAGTCTCAAGGCATGGATGCAGAACCGAGCCAAAGAACCCTCGTCCTCTTGGACTTTGACTGGGTCGTCAGTCCCGTCGCCGTTGATGGGCTGCACCGGCTGTGGGAGTTGCCAATCGCCAACCCTGACCATGAGTGGGTGGAGTTTCGGTCCATGGGCTTTACCGTCCACATCCGTAAGGAAGTCATCAAGTTTGTTAACGCGTTAGCCGCACATCCGCTTGTCGACCTGTACTGGCTGACGAGCTGGGATAGTTTCACTGAGGATTTCCCAAGCGATTCAGGTGGAGAGCTACCCGCGATCCCGTACTTGCCAGTTCAGCTCACTCACGACAAATCAGCGTCAATGCTGGCACTTCTCGAGACCGGGTCGTGGAGCAAAGTCTTGCTGCTAGAGGACTACCAGTCGGTCGTTAGGCGCCACAGGAAAGCGCTACGCACTCACCGGGTTGCCAGGCCATCCACACCAAAACTTGCCGCCAGGTACATCACCCCGCCGATACATTGGGGGCTTTCGGACTTCGAAATCGGTCAAGCGTGGCAGTTCATTCACAGTAAGCGTCGGGCTTGAAGTAGAACGACAAAAGGCTGACACCCAGCCGGGGGGAGGGGCAGCCTCTTGCGTGCGCGAACCTACATTCTAACGAAGAATGCCAGCAGGCAAAAGAAATGGGACCCTGGGCCCGCGTGTTCTGACGGCTCATTATTTCAGAGCTAACGCAGGATTAGATCCCATCAGCAGCAGCTATACGTGAAGTGCTCCAAAATGCAGCCTATTTGCACAGCTTGGGCTATGCCGCACATACCGTCAGTATGACTCAAGACACTCGCTCCAAGCCGTCCTGGCTTCGCACGCTCATGACCGCATTTCGCAAAGCCGCCCCATCCAGCAGCTCAAACCATAAATGGTTCGAACCCACGGAAAGTCACCCCATTGAATGGCATGCGCATTCTGAAAAATGGGCGGCAGTGCTAGGCCAAAACGGTGCAACCACCATCCTTGCGTGGGACGGGGAAACCGGCGGCGAAGTAGCTCGCACTTTCAACCACGACATAGCCAACCAAATCGTAGCGGTCCACAATACCGTCGCGTCATGGTACCCAGCCGGCCCTGCTGGCGGTGCACTAGACCTAACACCGCCACTGGACAACTGGGACCTGCACCTAGTTACAAGTGACGGGTTCCTTGCCCCGAGCACCCCAGCGCACGTCGCCAAACACCAAGGAACGACCCGCGTGGAGTGCATATCCCCGGTATACCTAGAAGCAATCGAAGCGTACCGGGCTGCAGTCGAGACAGCGGTCAACGTACCGAGCTGACAGTGCCGCACATAGAAGAGTCATGAAAATCATGACCAAGGCTGAGTTTGAACAACACTTCACTGTCGTACCGCCAAACCCTGAGCGCACCATTAAGACCTCAGACGTGGACATGAAATCAACGTTTCTTTGGACCCTTGTTGACATCGGCGGCAAACTTTACCTGCTATCCGGTCAACACAAATACAACTCGCTTGCTGGCCCACACCCAGCCATTGGCTTGGACTACCTCATAACCAAAGAGCCCTGGGACCGTGACCTGCGAGTCCAATGGACCTAGCTCCATGAGATGCACTGCCGCACATAGGGCAATGAGACAGCACCCAAACCTGAAGGTGCCTCTCACCAACCCATGGAGGGTACATGACCATTACCGCACTGGCACCCACCGGTGAAGTTCGCCAAACCTCATCAACAGGAGGTCAAAAGGGAACCAAACCGGAACGGTACGACCTCAGCCCCACGCCTGTGCTGCAAGCCCTTGGAACGGCGCTCGGAGCACCCTTCACTGCAGAAACGGGCCAGCACCTACTAGCCCGAATCATGCAGAACCTCGTTACCAGCTGGGGCAAGCCACAAGAAGGTGACCCGCAACCTGACGGGGACCCAATAATCGCAGTGGCCTGTGACGCACTGACCACCCTGGCGAGAAGCCACGGAGAGACGGTCCCCCAATAGCAGACGCGCCATGGCCCGCACCTGCACGCCATGACCTGATCTCGTCTCACCGCCGACGGGTGCGCGTTTAAGCAGCCTTCGCAGCCCTCGCAGGAGTCAGCCTCTTCCCCGCGTCTTCCGCTACCACAGTGTGTTACCGGCTTAACCGAGGCAGTGACCGAACCCTGAACGAGGCCCTTCATATGGTCGCACTTAGACGAATGGCTCACGACCCCGAAACCAAGGCATACGTCGGAAAACGAAAGGCCGAGGGGCTCACGGTGAAGGAGATCCGCCGGATCATCAAGGGCTACCTCGCACGCAAGATCTACTGCACACTCAACAGCTAACAATTGCGGTGATTCGCTGCTCGATATCTATAGATGAATAATTGGGACGCCCAGTTCCCCCAATGATCCCCGGTGATTTCTGTGATTATCCGATCACCCATTATCACAGGCTGCACTGCTTCTGCTTTGAACTACGGACTAAACCGCATCTTTAATCCTGCTGCCAAGCTCTTCAACCTCTTCCATAGAGAGGCTGTCCAAGAACATTGATACACCACAGAGACAAGGCTGCTGGACACTTCCGTGGTAGAAGCTCCATACGCTGGTCAGCGGTTTGTCACTCAGCTGAACCGGACAGAGGTGCTGCGTCTTCCAGATCGCGTTCATCTCTCGCTGCGCGCAAAATCATGGTGAGCATGCGGGTTACTGATGGCTACTCAATGAGCAGGTTCGCTGTATGAAACATGATGATTGGCACAAGGTCATTGTTGGGCAAGATTCCTTTGGCTGCATCGTTGAAACAGCCCGATTCAAGATCGTGTTCTTCGCCCAATCTCTTCGCTATCTTGCGGACGTCTTGCATTGGTTGGAAGAGCGCGTAAACGTTACATATCCGCTTTGAGTCGTCGTGCGCAGGCGCCATGGCGGCACCGCCAACAACAAACAGTCGAGCACTTTCACCGCGCTTAAAGCCCGTGTGGCCCATCTCGCACACGCCACGGGTGTGAGATGGGCCACACTCCCGCTATTTTTGTTGCCCTCTGCTATCCTGCTAATAAGTTATTGTTTACCGTAAAAACTCGCAAAGAAGCGTGGAGTACACATGACTATTATTCAATTAGACAAATCTTCCCTTCCGTCCGGTTTCAGGTTTTTCGGCGAAGCGCGCGGCAGGGACGCTGGCGAGTTCGGTCTGAGTGATCGACAACTAGCCCACCGCTATATACGTGGTGAGTTCTCGCATAGCCACATATTGACGGTGTGTTGGAGCGATGATCCTGTATGGCAACTAACCGGAACTGAAGGTCGTGAACCACTGGTGGTTGAAGAAGGGGTTGAGTATTTCGATGGCGAGTGGGCCGCTGGACCAGGTGATATGCAGTTGGATACAGTTGTTGGCCCAGTTCACTGGACTTCTAACTATCGCCATACCGTCAAAGTAACCGTTGCAAATGGTGTCTTGGGAATTCGAGCCAACCCGCTCCTACTTGACCTCGAAGCGCTGCTTTTCATTGGTAGGGCTGAGCTCAAGCTAATGGAGGTCTGACATGGTGATAGCGGCCTCCGCGGGAGCAATGCTACTTCTTAGTGCAGCAATTGGTAAAGCTAAGTCGAGGCCCGACTTTGTGGCCTATCTGCGTGGTCTCACCAGCAAAGAGATCAACTCATTCCACGTATGGGCTGTGATCATTGTGGAAGCCGTGGTTGCGCTAGCTTTGGCTCTCGGCGTCATCCTGCAAAAAGAGTGGCTCATTCTAAGCTCGGCCACCGCCTTTCTAGCACTTTCGTCCATTTTCCTAATCGCACAGATCATTGGTGCCGCGCGCGGCCTGGGAACATGTCGTTGCTTCGGCAAGATTGATACCCGCTTGGATCAACGGATGGGGATGGCACGAGCAGGCGTCGTTGCTTTCTTAGCCGTAATTGTAATGGTAAACGCCGGTCAGCCCTCAGCCCCAGCTTCTGGGACCAGACTGACTGCGGATATCACGGTAGGCGCTTTGGTTGCACTCACTCTTCTAGTGTCTATCAACGTTTTTAATGAATGGCTTCACTATGAACGATGGGAGCAAGGCGTGAGAGAACAGTATCGGGACACTAAATTGGATTCAAGGACGGATCATGAACACAGCACTCCTAGTAAGTAACATTGTCGTTTGGCTGCTGCTGCTATTTTTGGCACTCGCCGTCCTCGCACTCTACCGGCACTTCGGGCAACTATATATCAATAGTCCACAGGGCCGCGAGACTCAAGGGCCAGAGTTAGGCAGCCATTTACTTGTGACCTCGGACGTTGACATGCACGGTCAAGAAGTAATAGTCCCAATTGGTAGTGCAATGGCAATCATCTTCACAGATACCATGTGCACATTGTGTGCCGAAGTACGCAGAGAACTGGCACAGTTGGCTTGGTCTACCAATGACTACATAGTTGCGTTCTGCACAGGAAGGCAACAAGATGTTGACGCGTGGGCGGCGGGACTTCCTGCCAACGTCTCGGTCGTGTACGACCATCGTGCCAGGTATGCAAATAAGTATGAAGTTAATGGCACACCGTTTGCTGTAATCGTGAGCAAAGATGGCACCGTTCATGCGAAATCCATAATCAACGGAGCAGAGGGAGTTGGGTGGATCCAAAGTGAAATCGCGCATGCAAATACTGAAGCACTAGCAAGTAAACAGGGAGGGCATGAGCACCCATGAGTAGAGATTTGATGAAAACTACCCGGGAAATTAATCGACGCACAGTGCTTGGAGGACTCCTCGCTGGTGTCTTCGGTGTTGTCGCCGGTGTTAGCGTCGGAACGGGGCCGGCATCGGCTGCCAGTTTCCCATGTTTCGGCCTTCCGAACTGTCGCAACACAAGTGCGCTCTTTTGTAAGGCATCAAACTGCAACACTGTAACTGGGCCCAACTATGGCTGCTCAAAACTCAATCTCGGCTGCAACTCAGCGGGTAACTACTGTTGGATGTCCAATGGTAAGAAGTGCTGCGATTGCACGTGCAGTTGGTACGGGGGTAGTTCAGGAACGATTCAATGTATTTGCTACGGCTAGTGAAATCTAAGGAGAAATGATGTCTACAATGGCAAGTCATGTGGGCGTACGCTCACGACAAATCACTTCTGTCTCAACGCTCTTAGCCATCCTGAGCCTCGGGCTTGGAATCGCAGTAAGCGTAATGGCACTGTCTGAGACGAGAAATTTCGTTGCTTCCGCACTTTTGATGCTCACTGCGCTCCTGATCGGAATTCAGGGAATCCGCACTGATTGTGGATGGAATGCTGCCATGCGCTGTTCGGGAACTACATCAGCGGATGCCCCAACTCTGGCAGCGCATACAGCAGGCATCCTTCTCGGAGCACTTACAACTGCCACCCTCATCTGGAGTATTGGGAGAATTGTATCGTTACCCCTCACTATTGTGGCGGGCTCACTACTGCTTTTCGGTGCACTTCGAGTGTTGAGACCCAATACACTTGCGCCGTGGGGGTGGAAAGTCCGTCGTCATTGGGAATCATGGGGATCAGTTCAATACATGTTTGTTTTCGGGTTTTGTATTGGACTAGGTTTTCTAACCACTATGGCTTCGCCTGTGTTCATTGGTCTTCTTTTGTACAGCTCCTCGGCGAGTCTAGCCACCGCGAGTGCAATTTTTGTGTGGTTTGGAATTGGACGTCTCACCACTACATGGGTAATAGCCCGTCGAGACTCACAAAGCGGGGCACATGTCTCCCGCACTGCAGACTGGGTCCAGCTGAAAGTCAAGTACCTCGGAGTCCTTGAAGGCGCTGCAGTATTGGCGGCGTCGATCAGCCTGATTGTCCACCTATGACCTCCCCGCCTCTCGATGCTCAATGCAGATTGCTCGCGGTAGTTCTAACAGTTGGGGCCATGCTGACGTCATGTGCACAGGGAGCAACGAGTAGTACGGCCACTCAGGCTCAGATCGAGTGTGGTAGTGGCTTTGGTCCCTCCAACAATGCAGAAAATTCCAGAGCGGAGCACCCAATCTGGAGCATCGGCTGGGATCAAGGAATCCCTAGCCGTGGCGACTCCTGGACAGAAGATCCTGATGGTACGCAATCGACTCAAATCAAAGCGCCAATCTCGGTTGCACCAAATGTGGGCGGTACGGTTCGGATTCTTTCGCCTGATTCTGCGAGGCTAATCATTACAACGGCCAACGATTGGGGAGGTCTTAAGGAACTTGACTCCAGGTTGACTACGGAAGTAAATCTCCCAGATTGTCCATCGGAAGACACGTACCCTAGTCTTGTCCACGTTACGGAAGCTCAATGTGTCACTATCGAAATTCTTCCCTCCTCTGGGCAGCGATATACGGTAGATATTCCCATCAAGTTTCAAGACTGCAATAGTTCATGAATGCGGAGCGTCCTAAATCTTGTAACTTAGCGATCCTGTGGTCTTTAGTTTGTCTGACGATAGTTCATAGAGCTCTCTTCTAACGGCTTGTGGACGCGGTTACTATTGCTGGTCGGATCAACATGTCCAACTTGTGTAGTGAAATCTTGCAGGTGAACTCACCGTCAACGTACAACGCAGACCTGTCCTATGACACCATCGGCCATGACATTTCATGCAACCTTGGTTCAATGAACATTGCCTTGTCAATGGACGCAGGGGACAAGTTTGGGAGCACCGTTGAAACCGCTATCCGGGCGCTGACCCAGGTATCCCGTCAAACGAGCATTGACGCGGTGCCGTCCATTCGCGAAGGCAACGACAAGCTACACGCCATCGGCCTTGGCCAAATGAACTTGCACGGGTACTTCATCCGCGAAGGGGTGCACTACAACTCCCCAGAAGCAGTGGATTTTGTATCCGCCTACTTCTCAACCGTCGCGTTCCACGCAATCAAAGCATCAATGACCTTGGCGTTTGAACTGGGAGAGACGTTCGAAGGGTTCGAGAAGTCCACCTACGCGGACGGCACCTACTTTGACAAGTACAAGCACCAGTCATTCGCGCCCAAGACCGCTCAGGCTCAAGCCCTATTCAACAAAGCGGGTGTGCAAGTCCCCACGCAAACTCAATGGGCAGAACTGGCAGGGAAAGTTCAAACGTTCGGGCTATTCAACGCCTACCTGCAAGCAGTCCCACCAACAGGATCTATCTCCTACATCAACAACTCCACGTCATCAATTCACCCAATCGCTTCCAAGATCGAAATCCGCAAGGAAGGCAAGCTAGGGCGCGTGTACTACCCAGTGCCGCACATGACGAACGAGAACCTTCAGTACGCTACCGACGCGTACGAAATTGGTGCTGAAGCAATCATCGACGTGTATGCGGCAGCAACCGAGCACGTTGATCAAGGCCTGTCACTCACCTTGTTCTTCAAGGACACGGCCACAACCCGGGACCTGAACCGGGCGCAAATTTATGCGTTCGGTAAAGGCATCAAGACAATCTATTACGCACGCATTCGCCAACTAGCGTTGGAAGGCACAGACGTAGATGAATGCGTCTCCTGCATGCTGTAACCAGCGTTGAACTTATCGCCCCGTCACGTAACGTGACGGGGCGATTTGCTTGTCCTCAAACTGCCGCACATAGGGGGAGGCATGAAAGCAATACTCAAATTCTGGCGCGAGAAACTGTGGACGGACCTTGCCGCCGCTGCGCTCATCGCAAATGTGGTAACCGCACCAAACCGGCGCTTCGAAGTTGACGAGGTCACCATGCCGACCCAGATGGGAGGGCTCATTATCTTGGTAGGTTTCCTGTTGGTCATTTTCACGGACGCCCTATGGAAGACCATGACTGGGCCAAGGGCGACAGCTCTGAAACAGCTTCGTGGCAAGCACGTAGAACACAGTATTTGGCTGACCCTAGGTGTGACCCTCATCGGAGCAACTGCTTTCGAACTGACCAAAGGAAACTTGCTCAGTAAACCGTCCGTGACATTCTTCATTGTTGCGTGCGCGGGCTTATGGGCGCTGTTTTCATTCGCACGGCTAGGGGGGACCCTAGTACACCTGCGAAGAATTGCACGACTAGACGATCAAGCCTCTCAGCTCGACACACCTTCGGAGAGCAAGTGAAAGCCAAGACTGGAATGGGAACGCACCACAGTCCAGCGGCCATGACCACAACGTGGCTGACCCCACCGCACATCCTTGAGCCACTAGGGCCATTCGACCTGGACCCGTGCGGGGCCCCGGGGTGGCCGACTGCCCGAAAGTCCATCATCTTGCCCGAAGATGGCCTCGCTGCTCCATGGCAAGGACGTGTCTGGTTAAACCCACCGTACGGGCGAGAGACATGGTCCTGGCTGGAGAAACTCGCTGCCCATGGCGACGGTATCGCCCTGATTTTTGCGCGCACCGAAACAGCTGGCTTTGTTGACCAAGTATGGGGCAAAGCTGACGCCATGCTGTTCCTGCACGGTCGGCTGAGGTTCCACCGAGCTGACGGCACTGTAGGCCACGCGAATGCAGGTGCCCCATCAGTCCTTGTGGCCTACGGGGCCAAGAACGCCCAAATACTGCGTGCAAGTTCCTTGCAAGGCACGTACGTGGATAACACTGCCACGATCAACCTTGGCTGCTCAGCAGCCAGATAATACGAATGACTGAAGGAGAACAATGACCATCGCACCCTTGGTAAGCAGGGTTCAAGCAATCAACTGGAACCGCATCGAGGACGAGAAGGACCTGGAAGTTTGGGACCGCCTGGTTGCTAACTTCTGGTTGCCAGAAAAAGTACCCGTATCCAACGACCTGCAGTCATGGGCGACCCTGACCGAGGATGAGAAGAACATGACGACCCGGGTCCTTACCGGGTTGACACTCTTGGACACCATCCAAGGCACAGTTGGCGCCGTGTCCCTCATTCCAGACGCCTCAACCCCTCATGAAGAGGCCGTGCTGACGAACATTGCGTTCATGGAATCTGTGCACGCTAAGAGCTACTCAACAATTTTCTCCACGTTGCTGTCAACCGCGGAGATTGATGAAGCCTTCCGCTGGTCCGAGGAGAACCCGTACCTGCAGAAGAAGGCCGAAATCATCTTGAAGTACTACCGAGGTGATGACCCGCTTAAACGCAAGGTCGCTTCGGTAATGTTGGAGTCGTTCTTGTTCTACTCGGGCTTCTACGCCCCCATGTACTGGTCATCGCGTGCCAAGCTGACCAACACCGCAGACCTGATCCGCCTGATCATCCGTGATGAGGCCGTCCACGGATACTACATTGGCTACAAGTACCAAAAGGCCATTGAGAACGAGACCCCTGAGCGTCAGGCAGAGCTCAAGGCGTACACGTTCGAGCTCATGCTTGAACTGTATGAGAACGAAGTGGCGTACACGCAGTCCCTGTACGACCCCATCGGCCTCACAGAGGACGTCAAGAAGTTCCTGCGGTACAACGCCAACAAGGCTCTCATGAACTTAGGGTACGAAGCTCTGTTCCCTAAGGAGGAGACCGACGTGAATGCTGCCATCTTGTCAGCGTTAAGCCCGAACTCAGATGAGAACCACGATTTTTTCTCTGGCTCTGGTTCCTCTTATGTCATTGGAAAGGCCGTAGAGACCGAGGACGCAGACTGGGACTTCTAAACAACTGTGAACTGCCAATGCCCTTGGTCGGTCCACAGTTCTAATTGACTCTTGGTCAACCTGGTTGGCTAATCCTGCTTCAGTTCGCTGAGCCAGGATTAGCCAACTTTTTTGTGCCCGCCCAAGGGTGAAGCGCCCGCCAAAGCTGAGCCCGCACATGTACTGAGCATGACATTACGACAGATCATGCGCGTGCCCGCGGGGGTAACTTCCGGTGGCCAGTTTGCAACTTCCCACAGGGGCGAAGCGGCAGTCACCCTTGACCAGCCACGCGTCACAGCAGAGTACGACGGGTACATTGCGAACCCCACCCCGCAGTGGGACTCATTCAACTTCAACAATGAAGACATCAGCTTCAAAGGGAGTGCTCACCCTCGAGACCCGGCAACCACCCCGGACATTGCCTTGGCGCTTGCCCTACGCCAGCAGTGGGTGGCTGCTCCAATCACGCTAAACAGCGACCGCGGCGGCCACAACGCCTGGCCAGGTCCAGTGAAAGCGGCAGCCACCGTCCAGGTAAGCGAATCCCTAGCCGTCACTATCCGCCAGCACGAAGATGCTTACACCGCTGCGTGTCACCATCCTGAAGAGGCTGTAATCTCCCACAAATGGGAGCACGCCGGCCATGCCAAGGAAGGGTTAAACAACGCTGCCTTCATGCTTTCACGGCATGCTCGTGGCGGGTTCGCTGAAGTCATCATTGGACAGAACCTGTGCCACGTTGATGAGCATGGCTGGGCTTCCCTGACTGACAACGGCCAAGTCGTTGAGATTGAACTGCGCACCGACGAGCTTGACAGTGTGTTAACCGAGGAAGAGTGGGACGAAGCAGACGGGTACTGGTCAATCACATACGACCGGGCCACGGAGCAGGTCACCAAGGTAGGAACACGCTACGACCAAAAGGGGACCGCCCGTGACACTGAGGTGCAGCATGCAGCTATGGCAGTCATGGCAGATCGAAACGGTCAGGAAGTCACCATGGCAGAACTCAGTGAACGCGTAAAACACACCATTAGCGAGTACGACCGCCACGCTGGTGCACTCAAAGAGCTCTAGGCCTCCCGGGATTTGCCGCACATGAAGCAAGTGTGGCCAAGCCACACCCATGCACCCTCACACCGTTAGTTAGGAGCAGCAAATGAAGATCAGAAACAACCTGCACGCACGCAACGTTGAACGTCGCACCCAGGAAAACCGTGCCCGCCTCAACGAACGCAGACGCAAAGAGGCAGGAGGCCTTGACGGACCAACTCGCAAGGACCTGCTCGACGCCCCAGCAATGAAGGTCCAGGCCGTGCAAGAATCCCTTGAAGGGGACCCTGCCCTTGTGTAACCCCCACCACGATTGCTGATAAACGATACTGAACGCGTGGGTGCCGCACATAAGCATATTGCCAGGCGCCCACGCCTAACTACCACCACTCATCGTCATGAAAGAGCAATAGCCCTGCCGCCCAACTTTGGGGGCCACACAAGGTTCGAATCCTTGGCAGGGTACGACGGTCACAACTTCCCAATGCTGAACCGGGAAGTTACACCTACCAACACGATGCTACGTTTGCCCGTTGACAGACGAACAGGTCGTGAAAGTGGCAATTAACGACAGCTCCCAAATGCCGGGAGCCGTTCAAGGCGAAGGACGATAACAAAAGCTTCGCTGGACGTTAACCAGCACACCCCACTGCAAGAGAAGGCGCCTTCCCTGCAGTGGGGTGTAAAACCTTCTTAACCCGTACCTCAAGGAGTCCCGATGGGCACTGCATTACGCCAGAACCCGAACTACTTTCACAACGACATAGACGTGGACTTCCTCGTCTGGATGGATGTTGAAACCACTGGCCTAGTCGCCCATGACGGCACACTTCTACTGGAAGTTGCGGCCCTTGTCACCGACCTGGAATACAACCTACTTGATGAAACCGGGTTCGAAGCTGCCGTGCACTGGCCGGCCCTTCGCCTACAAGTAGCACGCACCATGGCCGACCCCTACGTTCAGAACATGCACCAAACCTCAGGACTTTGGGACAAGTCCGCTGACCCTACAAGGTCCACACCAGTCGACCAGGTAGACACCGCGCTGCACGCATACATCACCAGCCTGGTTCCCACCGCCCGCACCGCCCGCCTCGCCGGGAACTCCGTGCGCCTCGACCTAAACTTTGCAGAAATGTTCCTCCCCAAAGTTGCTGGCCATCTGCACTACCGCATGTATGACATGACCAGCATCGACTTGTTCGTGAAGCGTCGGGTGCCGGTAACCGCGTACGAGAAGGTGTCCGCGCATACAGCAATGTCCGATATTCGTGAGTCGCTGGAACAAGCGCGACGCATTGATCGAGCAACGTTCGGTTAACAGTTACACCACAACGCTTAACAGCACCCGCTTCTTGCCTGCTAAAGGGCCAAGGGGCGGGTGTTGCCGTAGCTGGGCCCAATCGTAAGGCACCTCACTGCCCAGAAAGAGCCTTACTGTCCGGGAGGCCGCAGTGCCGCACATAGGGACGATATGACTCTTACAGCAACCAGGGCGGTGAAACCTTCTCACCTCAGCTCCCTCATGGGCAAAACAAGCCCTCCAACTCGTGCAGTGCAGGTTCTTGAACCGCTTCAGGCAACCCTAGTAATGCGCCACGTTGCAACCCGATACGTTGCATGGACTTGTGCCGTAACGTGCCGAGATGGCGCCCATATGATTTTGACCGGCGACCTGGACGTCACCAAGGTTGAACACCACAGCCCAGACGTCAACGTGTTTGAACTCGCAGCAAGACCGGTCCTAGACATCATTGACGACAGCATCCGCCAGAGATTCTCCACCGAGGTTGACCTCATGGTGAACCTGGCGATTGTGAGCCCCATACTGCGAATGGCCATGCGGGAACTCGTGCGACATAACGCGCTCTTCTCGATAGCTCCAGCTTCTGATGTCATTTCGATTGAAGGCAATGGGCTAGTGGCAACCAAACTCACCGAATACCAGTGCCAAAAGTACATTCACGCTGGGCAAGTAGCGGTCACAGGCGTACCGCAGCCAATCCTGGTTGCCACCGACGCTTCCCAACGTAACGGGCGCAAGCATGCCGGGTTCGCGTGGGTGCGTCACGATGGGGCATTCTTCACCGGAATGGTGGAAGGCATGGACATCGGTGACGCTGAGCTGGTTGCAATTTTGGCGGCAGTAAAAGCCCACCGCGGAGCCCAGTGCACCCTCATTGTCAGGTCTGATTCACAGTACGCAATCCGCCTGGCACAAGAAGCTGTGCAGGGGCACATTGCAGCTCCCACCCGTGCGGGCCGATCCTTACAACGGTCCTTGATGTACATGGGGGACCGGCCGGAAGTTCGATTCGAATGGGTCAAAGGGCATTCCGGGGACGTCATGAATGACACAGCGGACCGGCTCGCGGTCATGCAACGTCGAAATGATGAGGCGGGCATCAGTGGAGCAGAAAACTTCAAACGGTTGGAAAGTGTTGTGCAGGAAAACCTACACGACCTTGCCAATGCAATTGAAGACAATTACCCCACGATGAAATCCCCCGCACATTTACCAAATACGAGCTCGCCAGAGCGAACAGTTAATCACCGCCACACAAAGGAACAGCCCATGTCTGCAAACGTTATTACCGTCTACTCCAAGACCCCTTGCGTCCAGTGCGACGCAACCTACCGAGCGATGGATGCGAAAGGCATGGAATACAACGTCGTAGACATCACCAAGGATGATAAGGCCATGGCAATGGTGCAGGAGCGAGGGTTCCAGTCCGCACCAGTTGTCATCGCCCAAGATGAAGCGACAGGGCTGGAAATGGCATGGTCAGGCTTCAGGCCCGACGCCATCGCTGATCTAGAGAAGCAGTTGCAACTCGTCGCTGCGTGACACAACGCCCCAGGCAGTACATGACAAAGCCCCACGAGGACCGTTCCTGGTGGGGCTTTATCATGTGCTGTGTGAACTACATTTCCTCGAGCAGCTCCACAAAATCTCGGCCAGCGTTCATTGCCTGCTCATACTGAAGAGCAGTGGAGTGTAGGAGGTCGCAAGCCATTGCAAGCGGCCCAGCTTGAATTTCTTCAGCGCTCATCCCCGGGGTCAGGGAAACATCAGCCATCGCCCATTCCGTTATACGAGGGGCACCATCACCAGGGTGGCGCGCCTCAGCGACAGACCGGAGCCCCACCTGGATGAGAGCCCCCACATACTCGGCAAGGGTTTCATCGTCCACGCCAATGTTCGGTTCACGAAATGGGTTGTAATCCGTGTACAGATCTCGAGCGAAACGACCCCACATTGCAGGGCGAGCCAACCCAGAGGTGAAATCCGCAACGTGGGCGTTGTAGGCCGCTTCAACGAGCAGTTCCTGATCCCAGTTCAACGGTACGTCAGTACCTTCAGGGCGGAACTCGTCATCCAGATCAATGGTGTCGAGGATGGGGTCAGCTCCACCGCGCTGCCAAGCAGTAATGCGGGCCAAATCCGCCGGGTCGTTGACATCAAGACCGTAGGCAGCAAGCACGTCGTACCAGGTACCTGAGGTGGGGTCGTACATGCCGGTGGCAACCATTTGGATGGCCACCCTGCAAGCCCACTCATCATCATTTGGGGAAGTAACGTTAACCGACCGAATGTCAGCCAGACGCGATGGCAACCAGAACAGTGGGTGCCATAATGCCTCAGGTTTTACATCCGGGAAGTACACTCGCGGGTCCGTCGCCACAGCAGGGTCGTACGGATTACGGTGCGATACGTACAGAGGCAACGGGATAGTCAAGAGCGGGTTCGTCATGACCTGCTTCTCATCAAGGCCTGTCAAGTGAGCCCAAGCAACCGGGCGCTCATCAAGTAGTTCGATCACATCGTTAGGTCCGGCAAACGACAGCAGTTGCTGCCCTGGTTCGGTAAGGAACGCCTTACGGCTATGCGGCATGCTCATGACTCCTGAGGTTTATAGTGGCTGTTCTTACTCGTCAACATGCGCAGGAGATGGAACGCCGCACATACATTAGGTATGAACACGTTGACTCAGGATCGCGTACCCGCTGGTGTTACTGCAGGTGGACAGTTTTCGACCACCACATTGACCGAGCCAGACATCAGCCTTGTTGCTGACGTGCGTGAGGCAGCCTTGCGCGCCAAGCGCCGGCGCCGGTACATCAACGGACTGCCGGAACAGTACGCGCAGCCACGCGATATTGTGGCCGTTGAGCAACCCGAAGGTGGGTACCTTCCCGCTCATGAACCAACAGGCAAACTGTTGGTGCGACCACGTTTAGGGCGCATCCAATTTCGCACTGTAGACGCTGTGGACCGCTGGGTTGAAGAGGACTACGAACGCATAGCTCGCATGCACAACCGGACCGTGGGGCGCACCGCGCAACAGCAATCACCTGGAACACCGTGCACGGAATGCGGTAAGGAAACTGGGTATGACCTGGTAACCGATCAGAGTGGCAAATTGCGAGACGTTATTACGTGCGACTACTGCGGTACAGAACGGCCCATCCGCAGTGTGCATTACTACCCGGCCCGGCGTCGCCCCGAGGCGTTAAGCGCCTGACAGCCCCGCACATTCACTAGATATGACCACACAAACGTATAACCCAAACCGGGTAGCTGCAGGTGTAACGAGCGGCGGACAGTTCACCACTGGCACACGCATGGAACCGCAGGTTTCCTTGACCCCAAGCGCGACAGAGCCCAAGAGCCAGGTGGAGGAAACCGTAGATGACGTCTTCACCTACAGCCCGGATTTTGAAGACACTCCAGAGAATCGTGAAGCGTTAACCGCCGCGGTTCAAGACATGTACGACGATGAGCACCACACTGCAATTTATGTTGGGCACGATGACAAACTCACCGATGAGCAAATCTCATCCATCATGAGAGGTGACGCCCAAGGAGCTTCAGACAACGTGTTTGAAAGCTGGGGCCATGAATCCCAATGGGATGGTAACCAGGAATTTTTGCGCACCCACCTGGGCAGTCATGGCATTGACCTAGATGACCTGGACGATGACGCGCAAGACACCTTGCGTGAAATTCCTGAAAACCATGACGACAGTGACATCTTTGCTGACTTGGCAAGAAATACTGGGGACCAACTGTTTGTAGCCCCGGTCATTCCGCACATGTCCAACGCCCCTGCTGCCACTCGCTCAGGAAACAACGAGGAAGCCACACAAGCCCGCGTCACCTACCTGACGGCAGAGCTTACCCGCCTGGGTATTGACCCTAACTTGGACTCAAACCGGGAGACTATTCAGGAGCTTGTCGAAAACGGGCCACATGACTGGCATGAAGGTATGCGCCTTGAAGTGCTGGACTATGCACCCCTGACTGACGCCGCGCCTTACGACTTGGATGGCGAGATTTACTTACCTGACAACCGAGAGACCGTTTACACGAACCCGCACGTTGTCCTCATGGACCGCGAGAACGGGTCCGGGCACAGCGGCCAGTTAACTGGGACGTTAACGCACACCAGTGAAGCTCGTGACCGTTACACCAGGGTGGACCTGGACCGGACGCAGGGGTACTCGTGGGAGAACGCTGCCGGCATCATTCCTTCGTACTACAAAAATGAGAAGGTAACTCGCCTGCTCTAACCACTGCGGGAGCGCAAAATGCAATGGCCTCATGAGAAGCTTTTACCCATTGCGCTCCCGCACATTTACTGGGCATGACAGTAAACACAAACCCCAACAGAGTGGCCGCCGGCGTAACCGCTGGTGGGCAGTTCACCACTGGCGCCAAGAGCGTGTCAGCGGACATGAAAAACTGCCCATAGATGGCCAGGAAAGTGCCCGCTGATGGCCAAGTAAATTGCCCATAGGTGGCCATGAGATCTGCCCATTTTTGTACTGACACCTGTTGCGGTTAAGCGGCGGGAGCCTCTTCCTGGGGTTTGATGTTGATGTCTAGTCACATCAGTTCCACTCAGGAAGAGGCCTTGTATGAAGTCTGACGGAGAAATCATGGAAATTCTAGAAGCGTACGATCTGACACAGTCGTTTCGGAGTGCGGCCGTACTGGCGGGGTGTTCCCATCACACGGTTGCTAAGCATGTTGAGGCTCGGGCTGCCGGTCGGCCTATTGCCCAGCTGGCGGTTCGGGAAAAGATCACGGATGATTTTTTGCCTCATATCGAGGGGTGGATTGATAGTAGCAGCGGGACGATCCGCAGCGATGTTGTGCATGGCAAACTGATTGGGTTAGGGTACACGGGGTCTGAGCGCACGACTCGGCGTGTGGTGAAGCAGGTGCGTTTGGCTTGGCAGTTTGGACACACGCGGGTACACCGTCCGTGGATCACGGAGCCCGGGCTTTGGCTGCAGTACGACTTTGGTGATGGCCCTGTCATTGATGGCGTTAAAACGGTCTTGTTCGTGGCTTGGTTGGCATGGTCACGGTTCCGGATCGTGATCGCGCTGCGGGACAAAACAGCGCCTTCGGTGTTTGGGGCGCTGGACCGTTCCTTTCGTATTCTAGGTGGAGCCCCTACTTATGTATTGACAGATAATGAGAAAACGGTGACGGTCTCTCATATTGCAGGAGTTCCGGTCCGTAACTTGCAGACCGTTGATTTTGCGCGATATTACGGGGTCACCGTGTTGACGTGTGCGCCGGCAGATCCTGCAACCAAGGGTGGGGTGGAAGCTTCCGTCAAGCTGGCTAAGGCCGATCTCGTACCAAAATCAACGAACTTACGTGAAGAGTATGACTCCTTTGAAGAGCTCGAAGCTGCATGTGCGTCGTTCATGGATCGTGTTAATACCCGTGAGCACCGGGGGACCAAACGTCTGCCAGCGTCGATGTTGAACGAGGAAGTGTTACGCCTACACCGGGTCCCTGACGACCCGCACTTGGTGTCGTTTGGGGTTCCCCGGGCCGTGCCAGCTAATACGCCTATGGTCACGTTTAACCATGGCCAATATTCAGTGCCATCGTACTTGCTTGGGCAAAAGGTATTGGTCCGTCAGCACGGCACTGGCCCTAGTGAACAGGTCATCATCATGCATCTGGGCCCCGACGGGGTCAGGGAAGTGGCCCGCCACCACAGTACTTCACCAGGTAGTCCAGCGATCAATAATGATCATTTTCCTGAACATGTCGACAAAATTCCCGGGCACTACACGCTACGACCAAGCAGCGCGTCTGAGCTTGAGTTCTTGGCCATAGGTGTAGGGGCGGGCACGTGGTTGCGTGAAGCATGTGCGGTAGGTACCAAACGCATTACCCAGAAAATGGCAGAAGCTGTTGCACTATCAAAGATCGCGGGTGTCGATGCGGTCGATCACGCGTTGGGCACTGCAGCAGTTCATGGGCGTTTTGCGCATGATGATCTGGCCTCTATCTTGTATTCCACCAGACCCAATCCGATTACCCACAGTGCCAATGAGGACGTGTCCTTAACTCAAGGGACCAGCAGCTGGGCTGCTATCACCAGCACATACCCCGTTGGAAAGGAGAAACAATGAATCCACTCAATACCCCAGCTGCTGGACTTCCCAGTGATCTAGAAGCAATGATGCGATCGCTGAAGATGCCCCATGCCCGCCAGTTAGCCCCTGACCTGATCGCTACCGCCAAAGCACAACGCTGGGAACCCGTCGAGGTCATCAAAGCCTTGTTCGCAGAAGAAATCAAAGGTCGAGCAGCCTCCATGCTTGCCATCCGCCGCAAAGCAGCGAAGTTTCCTAGCGGTAAAACCTTCGAGGCCTGGGATCCGGCACTGTCTTCAATCCCGCTACCTACCCAAAATGGGCTGCGCACCTTGGAATGGATCCACCGCCACGAAAATCTCGTGGTCTGCGGACCATCTGGGACAGGTAAGAGCTTCTTCCTCGAAGCCCTTGGACAGCAAGCTGTTGAAGAAGGTCTAAAAGTCGCCTGGTTCCGGCTCGAAGACCTAGGCCAACTCATCCGAGCCCACCGCACCGATGACAGCGTCACCAAAGCCATCGAACGCCTCCTACGAGCAGACCTCATCATCCTCGATGACATCGGACTATTACCCGTCGCACAAGACACAGCCGAAGGCCTCTACCGGGTCGTAGATGCAGCATACGAGAAGCGCTCAATCGCAATATCCTCCAACCTACACCCAGCCGGATTCGACGAACTCATGCCCAAAACCCTAGCCACCGCGACCGTGGACCGACTCCTACACCACGCCCACGTATGCCAAACCAGCGGTGACTCAGTACGATTCACCCAAGCCCTGGAAGGAAAAGGAATAGCCCAACTCAAGTAAACGCCCAACCCCACGGCCATCAACCAAAACCCATCCCGGGCAGATCTCATGGCCGTACCCGGGCACTTTACTTGGCCACCAGCGGGTAGAACTCTTGTCCGCTGGTGGGCAGTTCTCCATGGCCCTTGACACTTAGCAATACCGGCACCACTTCTCACGACCAACTATGACACACTCGTATCCAGCAGAACTCGCTCTCCAGTCGGCATCGAGGAGGTACAAAGATTCCAACAGATTTTCACCCGCCCTCGAGGGGATGTTGGACATCTGCATGGCATTTGGACGGATTCGAATTCCATCATCTTTAGCAACAAGGACTACCAATCTACGCTAGATAATGGGACTTCTCAGACCTTGTTAAAGGCGCTTTTATTTCAAAAGTCCCTAGTCTTTGTAGGTTTTGGTGCAGGGCTTTCTGATCCAAATTTCTCGCAGTTACTTGGCTGGTACGCAGAACATTTTCCAAACCCTGCCTTTCCGAGCTTTCGTCTCTGCCTTGATTCAGAAGTCGAAGCTCTAACTCAAGAAACACCAACCCTAATCGCCCATCCATATGGAAGTAACTATTCAGATCTCACAAACTTTCTTAAATTCCTTTCTACTCAGTTTCTAGACCATCAAGAAATCACCGCCCGGAGAATAAGTCCGAGTTACCTGACGGTGCGCAACTCCATTGAACATGAACTTATAAATGATTCCATTTTAATGGACCGGCTCGACAGAGATGAGAATCTGGCCTTCGCTGACGTAATTTGCCCACCCGTGTTGTTACCTGTACCGCACGACGAGTACGTAAGAGCTCAACGGTCAAGAAAAGATGAAGACCGCGTGAATCGGGTTGACCACTCCGCGCTAGTTTCTGGAGCTGAAGTTTTAGTTGTTGTTGGTGACGAGAGTGCAGGACTAACCACAGCAGTAAAGTGGATCATGTTGAGAGCCTCGGAAAACTTGGATGAGACTTTCCCGCTCTACATTTCATACAAGTCTGCTCAAAGTCGCGGCCTACAAGCCCAAGTCCGTGCCAGCGCTCTACAGTCTGGCCTAATTGAGAGAAGGCTGGATAGCTTACCCCCTCATGTATTAGCTGTGGATGATTTCAGTCCCTTCAGCATTGATAGGGCTCACTCCGATAGTCAATTCTTAACAGAGACTGATGCCATTGTCATTGTGATCGGCTGTCGCCCGAGGGCTGAAGAACGGATTACACAGCTTTTTCGAGACGCTGGCAAAACTACTGAAACTGTATATCTAGGCAAACTGGCATCCGAAGATATAGAGCAATACGCAAAACTCGCTCACCGCGGCAACTATCGTACGCTTAGTAAGTTGGCTAGAGAAACACTAGAAACTGAAAACCTTCCGAGAATGTTAAATAGCGCTTGTTGGAACTCCTATTCTGGCTAGGTGGTACTCCTGTTCCGGCTACCGGGTACTTTCTATGGTTGGCTGATTTGATCGCTGCACATTGGGTGTGGCGTTCAGATCAAAAGGGGATGTCCAATGGCGGATTATCAAGCCATCATGTCTTTGGTGCTTAAGGGCCGTACGTATGATGAGATTACGGCGTCGGTGGGGTGTTCGCGGCGCGATGTTGCGGCGGTGAAGCAAAAGATTGGGTCAGACAGTATTACTGTGGACAGGTTTGCTTCCATGACTGGCCAGGAAATTGAGGACCTGTTTCCTGATGGGCGGCGGACTGTTTCTCAGGATTATGCGGATCCGCATTTTGTTCAGGTTGTTGAAGAGATGAAGCACAATCGGTTCTTCACTTTGCAGCAGGGCTGGGTCAAGTATGTGGGTGGTTCTAGTACCAAGAAGAAGTACAGTTATTCGCAGTATTGTGAGCGATTCAACCGGTATGCTGCGGCCGTTGATGTGGTTGCGACGTTGACTCATGAGCCGGGCAAAACGTTGTTGGTGGACTGGGTGGGGCCCACGTTGCCGGTGGTTGACACGGTCAGTGGTGAGGTTTTCAAGGCGTATTTGTTTGTTGCCTCGCTGCCGTATTCTGGCCTTGTATTCTGCCAAGCTTTTCGTAACATGAAGCAACATGCGTGGAACCAGGCCCATGTCAACGCACTGAACTTCATAGGCGGGGTTCCCCAGATCATTGTGCCTGACAATGCTCGTACCGCCACCCATGAGCGTGGCCGCGGCGACAAAGAGGTCCTAGTGACCAAGGTGTACCGTCAATTGGCACAGCATTATGGCACCGCGATCGTTCCAACTAGATACAAGAAACCGAGAGACAAGGCCCATGTGGAAAGGATGGTGCACACGGTTGAGACCCAAATTATTGGGTACTTAAACTCTTTGACGTGGACGTCTTTTGAGGAACTCAACGACGCGATCGCTGAGCGGTTAACCGAGATCAATGAGCACCGGCGCAGGGTCAATAAGACCACGCGCAAGGAGGTCTTTGACGCCGAGGAAGTAGCATTCTTGGCACCGTTACCTGATCAGCCTTTTGAGTCCGTGGAGTACAAACAACTGAAGGTAGGCCGTAATTATCATGTTTCGTGCCTGTACCAGTATTACTCGGTGCCTTACCAGCTCGCGGGCAAGATCTTGTCTGTGCGGGTCACCACGACGACCGTGAGTATCTTTGATGGGCAAGTCAAAGTGGCCGAACACGTGCGGGTGGAAGGCCGTCGTGGGCAGTATTCCACGGTGCTGGCACACGCCCCTAAACACCACCAGCAGATCGACGGATTGTGGTCACGAGAATGGTTTGTGAACAGGGCTAGGAACTATGGTCCCGCCACCGTTGAGGTCATCACCCAGATTCTGGATCGCACCAAGATTGAGGCCCAAGCGTACTTAGCGTGCCGCAACATTTTGACAGAACTGGGGCGTAAGAAAGGGGTGCTGGAAGAAACATGCCAGGAAATGATCAGCATCAATGGTCACCCCACCTACACGTCCCTGAAACGGGTCATGGCCACCATTGTAGAGGCCAAGAAGCATGCTGGACCAGCCGTTGCGGCAGCTGACAACGTCAAGGACCTAACCAAGATTCAAGACCTCTCTGGGGCATTTGTTCGCGATCCAAGCCACTACCAAGTACGGGGGCTATGATGCTCAACGACGTGGATCACCAAAAAATCAGGTCTCTTCGGTTGACCGTATTTGCACAGAAATTCTTCGAGCTGGTCAATGACCCAGCGAATGAGAAGTTACTGCCCGAAGAAGTGTTCATGAAAGCAGCAGACCACACCTTAGATATTCGCCGGTCCAACAAGATCGACCGGCTCATCAAACAAGCCCGGTTTCCATTACCCACCGCTTCGATTGCGGAGCTGCACTACCTGCCAGGGCGGGCAATCAACGAAACCCAGATGAAACGGTACGCAAACCACCCCTGGCGTGATGACCCCACAAACCTGTTGATCATCGCGCCAAGCGGTGGCGGAAAAACCTACATCGCCTGCGCAATTGGGATCGCCGCCTGCCACACCGAACACTCCGTGTATTACTCACGACTCGATGAGCTCGCAAGGAAACTGCTGACCGCCCGCGATAACAACAAGGAATACGACGCGCTGCTAGAAAGGCTCAACGAAACAGATATTTTGATCCTGGACGACTTCTTGACGGTGGGAGTCGATCAAAACGTGGCCAGTGACCTGTTTGCGATCTTGGTCGGGCGAGAACACAAACTACCCACCATCATCGTCAGCCAGACCGAACCCGGATACTGGCTCCAAGCCCTACCCGACCGTGTCGCAGCAGACTCCATCGTCAACCGACTGGCCAACAACGCCAGAGTCTTAAATATCGGAGACACCGATATGCGCAAACTTAAACACGAAAAGGCTCGAGACCAAGCTGACTTTTGGGAATAGATTCCAGTCCAACCCTAACCAGTTAAATCCCGAGCCTCCCTACTAAATAGTATTGGCCAAGTCCCCTTGATAGGGTCTTGGCCAATACTCAAATCACACCCAGGCCAGTACCAACAAGCCAGAACGAGCGTACCCACTACCCAGAAACCGGAATACCAAGTAACCAGAACAGAAGTACCATCAAGCCCTATCTAACACGAGAACTCCCTACACAGTTCTTCTTGTCTTGATGGTCCTCCTTAAGCAAGGAAGACTGACTTCCAATCGTTCGCAGACGCTAATTCTCGGTGAGTACTTGGCTTTACTCCTTGGAAGAGGAGATACCAGCGAAGATGTGAGGTTAGGTCAGGACCACGACTCTCGCGAGGCCCTGCTTGAGTTACTCGCAATGCATATGGTTGTGGAAAATGTTGGAAGTGTCAGCGAGTCTGACTGTGTCGCGATTCTCGACTCTTCATTGAAGAGCATGGGTTGGCCGGACTCACCCACCAATATCCTTGAGAATTTGACTCAAAGACGAGTGCTAAAGAAAAACAATGGTCAAGTTCTGTTCGCCAGGGCAAGTTATCTTCACTACTTTGCCGCGAAACGGGCAGTGAAGGATACGGAACTTCTGGACTATCTTCTGGAGAAGCCACTTTATTTCTCATCTATTATCACCGACTATGCATCTTTAAAGCGGTACGACGCTGAACTTTTAAGAACTATCAATCGCCACCTTGATAGAACAGATTGGGAAGAGCTTAACAATCCAATTTTTGAAGCACTCCCAAAACTACAAGGGGAAAGCCCCGAAGCGCTGCTAATTTCACCTCCTACCAAGTCAAACCGTCACTATTCCAAGGACAGGGAGCTACTCCAAGCAAGGTCTTTCGATCTTTCTAATGATGAGGACGATTCAAATGAGCCGTTTCCCATCTTGGAGGAAAAGTCAGTTCCCCGTGGGATAACCCTTATGAGGCTGATGAGTCTCGTATCTAATGTTTTGAGGGACTCCTATGAGATCACAGACAGATCACTAAAAACTGAAGTATTTGAGAATGTTCTTACCCACTGGGGAATAATGACGGGAACAGTTCATGCTGATCCAAGTTTTCGTGACTTTATTACGTATCTAACTAGACAACTTCTTGCGGAATCAGATAAAAAAGTGACTCAAGAACGTCATGAAGAAGTGGTAGATATGTTCCTCAAAGTTTTCCCAGCCGCCTTCGCTTTATCTGGTGTTACTCATGAGTTATCTACTGCCAAGCTTTCCTTAGCATTTGATGAGTTACTGCAAAATAAAGTACTCATCAGTGACACAAACTTTTCAATTGGTGCAGCATTCTTCGCGTATTCTATTCGCCCAGCTGATTGGGTTTCAAAGCTTCGCTTACTGCTGATCAACCACTGTGACTCCTGGGTGGTAAGGCATTTTTTCTTGAATATCCTAGTTAAGGATGAAAACCTTGAGACTCTCGAAGAGTCTGAGTGGCAGGAACTTAGCCAACTCTGTATTGATCTCATCCAAAAATCCACTAGTTACGAAAGTAACGCATCTAGAAGAACACACTACGATGATCTGCTCAACACTCTTCGAAAGCGCAGAATCGTTGCTAAGGTAAGAAATCACCACTCAGACCTGCCGAAGAGGCATGCTGAGTAATCAAATCGGAGGATATTCAAACTGATCACTCAGTGTCCCAACCTAAGCTCATCAAACTTGATGCTCATTTGGGAGTAGGGCGGCTCCATCCCTGGTACGAGGGCTAGGTATACAGACTGCGCCGACAGCGACGAGCAGTTTCATGAGGTAGAACTGCTAGAGCTTGCCCTGTTACTTTATTGACAGGTTCTTTCTCTAGGTGGAGATTAGGTTTCTTGGCCAGCTGGTGTTGGCGTGGTGTCCTTCCCACTGTTGTAGTTCATGATCGGGGGCGCCAGAACCGGTCTGGTAGCCGGTGATTTCCGATTCGGGGCTTGGTGCCATTGTAGATGCCAGTAATAACGTGGGTGTGAGACTGGCTGACGATGGTTAGTTAACACAGAAACCCCATGGCCCAGCTTGGAGGAAGACCGCCATGATCCTCGACGATGTAGATAATGCCCTAGGAATCGAGGTAGGCAAAACCCATCACTGGGCGTACGCTTTGACCCGTGAGGGGAAGCCAGTGTGGAGTTTACATTACCCAACGAAAGCGTAAGCTCCTGTCTCTTGATCGGGACTTGCAGTCCCATGGCACCGTGCTGGTGATCGTAGATCAGCCAGCTACGATCGGTGCACTGGCCATCGCAGTGGCCCATAATAGGGGTATTCATGTTTCTTATCTGCCTGGGCTAACCATGCGTCGGATCGCCTCTATGTATCCGGGTAATGCCAAGACTGATGAGAAGGACGCGTTCATCATTGCCGAGGCGGCACGAACCTTGCCCCACACCCTGCGCGGACTGGAGGTCAGCGAACATGACGAGGCAACGTTGGGGACGCTGGCAGGGGTTCGACCTTGATTTAGTTCGCCAGATCACGCAAACCACCAACAGGATTCATGGGTTATTTACCCAGATCCACCTGGCCTTAGAACGAGTACTTGGCCCACGATTGGACCATGACTCCACACTCCAAGTCCTCGTGACTTGGCCCATGGCTGTGCTGATCACGGGCACGGAGGAACCAATGGCAGAGAATACTCGGACAGCATGGTCTGGCTCCACCTTGTCCAAGTAAACAATGTTGGTGCCGTTACTGGTCCCCAGGTGAACCAGCTCTGACACCTGGGCGGATAGCGACAACAGAGCTGGGTGCAGGATGGCGGCCAGGTTCTCGCGGGCATAGAAGGAAGCCCCCAACTGCGCGGCCCCTCCACCTAGGACATAGTGACCGGTAGCTAGGTCTTGAGCAGCAAAATCTCGGAACTTGAGCGCCGCAAGCATGCGGTGCACGGTCGCTTTATTGAGGTCTAATTTTAGTGCCAGAGTGACTAAGGAAATCCCGCTTGGCCCCGCCTCTGCAAGGGCTTGAAGCACCCGCACGGCCCGGTCCACGCTTTCAATGGGCGGGCTTTGCGTCATGTTCATGTTTCCTTTGGGATTGGCTCACGGGTAAAAAGTCTCTGCCCAAGACCCTACCCGTTCCGTGAGGTCTCATGCCGCAATGCGCCCCACTTTCAAGTCGCCTGACTGAAAGGAAATCAACCTTTTCATTCAGGTGGTTCGAACCTGCAGCAGCGGTGTGAGTTGAGAGCGGCTACTAGGAACACCGTGCAGATCCAAAAAGGTTAACTAATCTGATCTCACGGCAAGCGCTGGCTGGATACTTGCGGCCCGGTAAGCCGGATAGATCGAAGAGGTCAAACCGGCAATGATTCCTACCAGCGGCCCAAGAACCAGGAGCCAAAACGGATAGGTGATAGACCAACCACTAAACAACGAAACAAGGGTGATGGCGATAGCAGCGACGGCTGAACCCGCAACGCCACCGCATACTCCAACTATGAGTCCCTCAAATAGAAAGAGGCGTGCAATGAATGATCTGGAGGCTCCCAGGGCTCCGCGAATCCCAATCTCGCCGGCACGCGCCATGACTGACACGGTCATGGCGTTCGCAATCAACAAAACAGTCAGGATGAGCAAAAATCCACCCACAAACCCTGCCAACTTATCCAACTGAGTTGCCACCCCAGTACGCAAACTTTCAATGGTGTGGACCTGCGAGACGTTTAGCTGCTCGGGTGCCTCCGGCTTGAGCGCAAGCCGGACGCTCTGTGCTACCGGGTTGCCAGCACCCGGTTCAGTCAAGATCTTGAGGTGGCTTTGCCCATCAGACCCAGCAAGATCAAGGCCCAGCGAATAAGGAATGAGCACGGTCGAGCCCAAGCGTTCACTCGGTGAACTAACTATCCCCACTACGGAATACGGAACACTATCGAGGTAGACATTGATTCCTGTGAGATCAGTTCCTTGGGGAATGGCCAACTTGGCGGCAAGGTCAGCTCCAACAAAGGCAACCTTCAGATTAGAATCCAGCATCCAAGCTACCTCTGGTGAAAGGTAGTCACCGAGCGCATCCACGTATTGGGAGGTAGCTCCCGCGACGGTCGCTCCCGGCACGTTGTCAAGCCAGTGTGGCGGACGGGTAAGGATTGGAGACGTTGCTAGCGAAAGGTCATTGAAGAGACCCACATGTTTTACCAGGCCAAGCGTCTCCACACGCTTCACTGTGTCCGAAGGAAAAACCGTCTCACTCAGGCCTTCATCAGCGGGGTCGCTCTGTTGATTTCCAAGTGTTGTCGCGGGAATGACTGTCACCGTATTAAGCGTTGAAGCTGCCATGTCTGCGCTCACTTGACGCGCCGCTACCGTAGAGATCCCTAGCGCAGCCACCAACGCACCGGTTGCTAATGCCACTGCTGCCATAAGCATGACCGCCCTTGACCGGCGCGTGTGGATCTCAATAATCACATCAGAGAAGCTGTGTTTGAACTGCCGCCAAGCACGCCCAGTCATCTTTGGGGCTCCTGACTATCGAGATCAACGAGGCGCCCGTCCTCAAGCCTCAGTGCCCTGTCCACCCGGGCAACCATCCTAGGATCGTGAGTAATGATCACAATCGCGGAGCCCAGTTGTGCCTGCGTATCAAACAGGTCAAGCACTCTTGACGCATTCTCATCATCAAGGTTTCCCGTGGGTTCATCCGCTAAAACGACCTTGGGAGACGTGATGATGGCTCGTGCAACCGCAAGGCGTTGCTTTTCTCCACCGGAAAGCAAGCGGGCATGGGAATGCTTGCGGTGCCCCAAACCAACCTGTTCAAGAACCTGCTCAATTCTATGAGGCCATTGAGCGGTAGGCACAGACGAGACACCCAGCTTGACGTGGAGGTTTTCTATGACCGTACGGTGCCCGAGGACATGGTTTTCTTGAAACACAAAACCCAAAGAATCTGCGCGGAGTTGATCCAGCTCCCTCCGAGATAAAGCCCCCGTGTCATTTCCTAGAAACTCGACCGTGCCCGTAGTTGCTTGATCCAGAAGCCCAATGATGTTCAAAAATGTGGATTTTCCGGACCCTGATTTCCCCAAAACGACAACCCGCTCGCCCATCTGTAGCTCAAAGTTGATGCCCTTCAACGCTCGTACAGGTGGGTCCACATTGTAAGTCTTGTAAACGTCTTGGACCGCCAGCAGTCTCATCAATTACCAACTACAACAACGTCGCCAACCGCTAGTTCTGTCGATTCAACGTGGGCAAAGCCATCACCGGTACCTAGAATCACAACAGACACCCTCTTACGGTCACCGGCCTGTTGCGGCGGGGATAGGACATCAACGTACGGCCCCGTTTTGTCTTCACGTAACCCAGTCAGCGGAACTGCCAGACCTCTCATGGGTTGGCTTACCTTGTCTAGTTCAACATACATTTCCGCGCCCGTTTCAAGTCCATCGGTGGTCTCAAACTCGAAGGTGACGTCCCTGCCTGGGCGGTTCGCAAACTCATGTGGTTCAGTGGTGAAATCACCCACTGCCGAGATCTTGACCGCCCAGCTTTGCCCCTCGTCTGTGGTCCGGAAAGCGGTGCCTTGTGCCCCCATGGTGTAATCGTCGTTGCTTGCAGTAGGAACACGAACGGTCAACTGCGCTTCTCCCACCTGTAGGCGAGCCAGTGGTGTATCGGTCGAACCTAACTCGGTTCCTACGGGCGCAAGTTCCACAAGTTTTGCTTCTTCCTCTGCCAGTGCCCAGAAATGCTCAGCTTTGAGCGGGGTAACAGCTGCTGGCCGGGTCTCTGAGGTCTCCTTCTTTTCCTGCCCCGCTGAACTCAGCTCTTCTGTCTCCCGTTCGAGTGAATCTGGCGTTTCTGGAGCAGGAGTGGGGGCAGATAGACCGTTAGCCTCGTAGAGTTTCTTTACTGCTGCTGCCGTTCCTGCCCCATATTTGCCGTCAACCCGGCCGGTGTAGAGTCCAAGTCTCTTGAGCTCCTGTTGCACCGCAACTACATCGTCGCCTTCATCACCGCTGTGGACAGTGCGGTAGAGCGGAAAATCGAGGTGCAGAAGCAACAATGGCTGACCAGAGACCTTGGCCAAGGCATCGCCTGATCTCACCGTTGAACCCGTATCAGCCAAGAGTGCCGTGACAACTGCACGTTCCTCGGTGGTAACCGTAGGGTTCACAACGATCTCAGATCCCAACTCTACCCTGCCACGCACCAAGTCCGTGCTTGCTGAGAAATCTCGTTCACTGACTACTGCGGTGGGAATCAGCACCGCTTCCGCGTTTTCTCCTGCACTGTCCCAGGGGGACCGCACCAGAGTTCCCAAAAGGAAAACCATCCCCAAAACTAGGACACATACAAGGAGCCAAATCAAGATCCAACGAGAACGATAGAACCGTCGAGGCTCTTGTTTTTTGCTTACTGCTTCCATGACCGGGTTACGCTGCCGTCTATTAGGGTTTGTGATCGGGGTTCTGCTCCATCAGTCTGTTGGGATTCTCAGTGATGAGTTGCTTGGCCGCAGAAACCGCCTCATCTATCTGGTTTTCCTTCGCGACCATCTCCGCAGAGTACTTCTCTATGACAGCAACCTGCTCTTGAGCTTCAATGTCTGCCATTCGTTGGGTGAAGTTGATAGCGTCTTTGCATTCGACCGCTTTGAGCGCTAAGAGGATCTGCTCTTCATCAATCCGATCAGCTCGTGTCCCTTGCGGGTACCACGGCGCATCATCACGTGTCTCAGCCCTCATACCGTTGTCGCTAAAACACTGGCCCAGCTCGCCTACTAGTGCCACTGCTTGCTTGTTACGTTTATAGTTAAACTCCAAAGGCTCATACTCCAAGTTCCAGCCCCCATTGCGGATCATCGCTTGGTTAAACTGCTGATCTGAAGTTGAAAAGCACTCCTCAACAATCTTGAACTCCTCATCCGTCACATCATCTATCGCCTTCTCGCCCGCTTCAGGAGGTAAGAAAGGCCGCGTCGCTGAGGTCTCAGTAACTAGAATGCCATTGGCGATGAGGTCGTTCAGTGTAGCAGGTTCTACCGCTCCCCATCGCTCCGCTTGTTCAACTGTCCATGGGCCAAAGTAGTGCTCTTGGGCATAGATAGCTTGTACGCTATCCGGAAAAGTTGGGTATACCTGATACTCAAGTCCCTGCTCAGCGGCACAGATAGAGGCGGCAACCGTGTTTGCGACCATCAAATAATCCGCTTCTGAACGGCTAGTCACAAACCTGTCTAACGGTAACGTAACGGAGCCTGTTGCAGAGTTCAGCTCTGCTTGAACCGAAATTCCCTCAACCTGCGTAGGCATCGAATCCGGTGAGGCGGGTACTGCCCCGCATCCACTAGCAAGCAATAACGTGCCTACTAGGGTGAACAGGACCGGTCCGAACTCTCTCGACATCAGTAACAACTGGTGTGGCTGACTGCACCGACTCTGTTCGCCCAGTTAATTCCCACACCATCAAACCCAGCCCCGTTTGACAGGTTGGGGTCACGGTAGTTTGAACCGACCTTAGTCTTACTGTTTAGAGTGAAATAACTGCCTGTAGGGTTGCCTGTAATGATCGACCAATTTTCGTAATAGCGTGTATCCCGGCATGCCTGCCCATTAGCAGCGGCTGACTCTCCCTTCTTGTGTAGCCAAGAGGCTACTGAAGTCTTGCTTCGCGCAGTTCCGTAGTCGTCCCCATCAAAGTTCCTCAGGTCCCACAAACACGAATACCCCAGAAGGCAGTTCCCCGTGCCAGCTTGCGCTGCGGTTCCACCGCCCAGCAAAACCGCAATGGCCACAAATGCAGAAATTAACACTCGCCTAATCAACTTACTCTCCTTTGTATGCTGCACAAACCATGACCTTCCGCCGGACCCATACTAAAGCAGCTTTTTGGGGTCCAAGGATTTCAGTAGATACGATATATAAGATTCAGTATGCGGTCAAGCCAGATCTTGATCGCCAAAACCGACATATAGTCCATATCGTGCCATCAGGTATGTGGGCCTAGATTTTCAGGTTTCACGGCTCAGGGAAGGGCGCAGTCGACTGCGCGGTTAGACTGAAATATGCTTAGGAAGTTTTCGAAAATTACAACCGTTTAGCACGAACTTGGTCCATCGCCATATGGACGACCAACTGTCGGACGAGCAAGGGTGGATTTCTACTGGTGCTCAAGAAATAGTGATGACCTCGAAAACGTCGGGGTTTTCTTGGAATGCGATAGTTTTGTGCAGCTCACCGAGAGCGTCCTGCTTGGAACGACCCGGAACAAGATCCACAGTCACGGTCTCTTGAGGTGCCGCAACAAACCACGTAGGTTCACCCGTGCCGGGCGCCTGAGCAACAAAAGTAACAGTCCTTCCGGTCAGCCCTGTCACGTCAACGGCCATTCGCTGCAGCTCCAGGAAAGCTAACTGCCCATCAGTGACGTCCTGCAACGCTGCTGCAGCGTGTGCCTGTATATCCTTCGTAACAGCGGCAGGGAACGCTTGCCTGGCAGTGACGGTCACAATGTCACCAGTCAGTGTTTCAAAGCCGATAAACTCCGCCGGCAGGGCGTCAACCTGGTCCCGGCCAATAATGGCCCCAACCACTGGTGCAACGTCCCTCGTGCGTTCAGGGGAGACCGCGGTTGGTTCAGCCGCTGGTGCTGGTGCTAGTGCCGCTTCCGCGACAACTTTTTCGTCCTGTCCGTGGACCGTTACCCGTTCCCGCCACCGGCATTTGCCTCACGGGTTATGGTCCACCCAATGCCCGTGAGGCAATCAGCCACCGCGTCAAGATCCCAAATTCATCGGTGCCGGTCAGTAACTACACAATCTGATCGACTGGCAGATCGCCACCTTCAACCGGTTCTGTTTGATCAACGTCAAAACTGGCACTGGAAAAAACCACATCCGGCTACCCTCGGACTCTTCAGACCATCATGAACGCTGTTGCAGAAATCCGCTACCTAGCTGCCAGTATGACCGAAGTGCAATTGCTAGACATGTTGGCAGGCAAGGCTGATCAAGCAAAGACTGACGAAGGCACACGTGCGATCTTTGCCATCGTGGCTGCTGATTTCACTCGCCGTTAGGGTCTTGAGGCAACGAAGGTTGCGACCGCACCACTTGGCGCGGTGGAGACGTTGTGCATTGCGGTTGAGTCGAAGCAGTTCCGGGTACACATCGTGCGCCAAGAGGCCGGGGACTTTGCTGTTGGTTCGTTTACGACCAAGGAGTTAGCCGAGCAGGATCTAGAACACGATGAGGTGGTTGAGGATCTCTGTTTGGAAGTTTCCCTCGATGCTTACGTTTTAGAGGGCATACCTGCCGAAGATGTTGACAGGTCAAGCCCGTGTGCCACAGGGTTCAAATGACCGGTGGTTTCACATTGGTTGGGCAGAATGTTGAAGAATAACAGGGGGTGGTGGCCGCGATCCTAGCCGTTTCAACTTGTGATCGGAACAGTCGTAGGGCGCAAAGATCTCAAGACTGACAGTTTGATTTACGGGGCATAAATCTACCAGTTCCATAAAAGTTCATTGACCTACCATGAATTTCATGTTTTGCTTTAATGACCCGCAATACACATGACAAAGAAGTCATCTGAATGAGAGGAAGATTTATGAAGGAAACGCCAGTTTTTCATTGTCCCACCCTGCGGTCGGTTGTTTCGGTAGCCACGACGTTGACGCTCGTCGCGCTTTCCATGACTGCCACTTCTCTACCAGCAACAGCATCAAGTTCGTTGAACGCAAGTGAAGAAATCGTCGGCCGGGTAACGTTATCAGACACGCTGGCTAGTGGAACTGTGGAAGATGCTGATGGCACTCCGGTTGCGAACACGATAATACGAGTCGTCGCTTATCCAGCAGTTCTACCCGAAGTTGATACGCGATTCGAGCCGATAGAGCTCGGTGCAACGACAACAGACGACAAGGGAAGGTACAGGCTTTCTGCGGACTACAGTCGTGTCACTACAAATGAGAAGTTGGGTCAAGACACAAAATCGCCCTACATCAACGTTGAGATCGTGGCTGAAGGCGACGAAGCGCTCTCGATTTACGACACAACGATCTGGCTAGGTTCCGGAAACGATTCTCCGACCATTGCTGCGGATATGCTTGTCGAGGCATCGAGTCAATCTTTGATGGTCGATTCGAAGTCCGTGGCAGCGGTCGAGCAATCGGTAGCAAAGGATGCAGGTATTCCTTTGGATCTCACGCTTCAGCCCGCAGAGTCCGGCACGGTAAGCAAGGGCGCTCCAGTTGGTTGTTATCCGCTCCTATCGTACAAAGACATCAATACGGCAGTCGGGCATATTTCAAGCACAAAGGTCTCTGGTTTTGCAACCCAGACGCTAACTTTCGGGAACAGTTCAGAAGTGACTGTAGGTTCGGGGTTCTCTACGTCTGGAGCAATTGGATCATTCTCAGTCTCTGGCAGTCGTACTGCATCGACATCGAACACTTTGACGTTCCGAAGCCACGCTAAGTATGGCGGTGAGTTGTATCGAACAAAGTTTGATTATCTTAAAGTCAGATGTGTACTTGGCACTACTGGAACCTACTACTACAAAGTTGTGGTCGATTCATGGGCTGGTGGTACAAATTACACCTCCAAAGCTATTCCGGCTGCCACCTACTGCTACTCATACTCAAATGGCGATGTACAGACGTTCGCAAACTCCACATCGCAGAATATTTCTGCAGGAGCGACCATCTCACCAGTGGGACTGAGCGTAACCTCACGAGCTGGATTCACGACAAAAGTCACCCAGAAGGTTGCCATCAAGAGTTCCTCAAAGATATGTGGCACTACCGGTAACATGAGCAATCCCGGCAGGGTGGTAGTGAAATAGTGTTGCGTTCTGTCGTTGTTTTCGTTACTTTTGCCAGCTTCAGTCTCATGCTGTGTAGCTGTTCCTCAACAAAACCGAGTTTACTCGCCAATGGAGGAATGGTTGGTGAAACTTGTTTGGTGACGGCTGCTGATAACATCCGACTTTTCGAGACAACAACCGTAGAGAACCCAACTTCAAGCGACATCGAAATTACTGGAATTGAGCTAAAGGATTCCAAGAATCTTCGCCTGAAGTCGTTTGAGATTGTGTTACTCACCGCGGAGTCAACGGGTAGCGGTTATTCTCCGGAAGATCGTCCGATCTTGTCATCGGATACAGCGACCCTCGCTCCTGGACAATTCGCGTCCATCGTGGCGCAAATCGAAGTTGTAACCCCCGGAAACGAGGGCGCATCTTCTGGTTTGTCTATCAGGCATCGGGCTCTTACAGATTCCGGTCACCATGTCATGGATGCTCCAGTGTCATTGAAGATGGTTCCATACGGAACTACCTGTACTTAGCAAGACGCGTTCCTACCTGGAAGTAGTCCCACGTCTGGATTTGAAATGTGGGTCTAGCTCTCGTTGCGCATTCGCAGCTGTTCGACTGTCTGGACAGTCTTGCGGATGGTTGGCTCCTTCTCTATCCCTCTACGCCTTGAGGGATAGAGAAGGCGCCAGCCTGACTTTGGTTCTTTCGTAGCCCCCCCCTATGGGTTCCCAAGTTGCTGGCTATCGTACTTGGCGGTCACGTGCGTAAGGGTGAACGTGGACAAAGAACTTTTGGTGGGCACAAAGTTACCGCCACGGTTGAGGACGAGAATACGGGTGGGGTGTGTCAAAGTTCTTAGACACTCGCCTTTTGATTTCGGTGTTCTTATGCTGCTTGGTTGATTAAGAGTTGAGTCTTCTCAGCCCATGCTTGACCTAGAGTTTAATATCCCAAGCTAGAATGCAGTCGTTTTCTGTTGTAGAAAATCTCGATGTAATCAGCCACGGTAAACCGTGCTCTAGCCCGGGTTGCAAAGATCTGGTGATGGCACATCTCGTTCTTCAACCTGAATTGGACCACCTAAGTGGATTCTAAGGGTTGGCGTTAATGTTTTGGCTGGTCACAGGGTTTTGGGTTTCTGTTTTGGGTGACCACGTGGGCGTTAGAATGGGTGGATGTCACCGTTTTTGCGTAAGAAGAAGTTGCCTTCGGGGGCGACTTCGGTCCAAGTGATTGATAAATCTGGTGGGAAGTACCGGGTTATCAAGCATATTGGTTCTGGTCGTTCTGAGGCTGTGATTGCTGCGTTAATGCAGGTGGGAAGCAGATATGTCTGCTGCCCGGGCAAGCAGAACCTAATCTCGATTTTGGTCATAAGACTGCTCCTGATCCGGGGCACGCGGTGGTGCAGGGCTCAGCTTCACGAGTTCTACCTGACGTAACTGGTGGAGCCTACCAAACGTTGGAGTTTGATGTTCTTGAGGATGACGCATTTTTCCAGTTGGTGTTGGCCAGCTTGGTGGAACCAACATCAAAATTTGATAGCGTCCGAGTCGTTGAAGAGCTCGGCCTTCAAGCCGCTCATTTATCAACGTTTAAGCGTCCGCTGATCCGGTGTGTACAGCGTGATTACCGGGCTGTGGTGGCTTCTACGTATTTTGATTACAGCCTGAAAACTTCAGGGCTCAGCCTGCTTCTTTATCATGTCACCACTTTGTGTTTTGAAGCAGGAAATGAGGATGACCTGCGCAAAGTTGGGTTCTCTAAAGAGCGCCGGGTTGATCCACAAATCATAGTGGGGCTCCTGGTGGACCGCACCGGATTCCCCTAGAAATCCATGCGTTCCCGGGCAATAAGGTTGAAACCCAAACCATTATCCCGGTGGTTAAAGCATTCCAAGAACGTAACCAGGTCGCTGACATGGTCGTGGTTCCTGAAACTGGGATGCTCTCGGCAGGCAACCTAGACGCACCAGATCAGGCAGGGTTGCGGTTCATTGTGGGATCCAGGATGGTCGATGCCCCTGACGACCTAGCACACCATTTTCACTACCAAGGCATCGTGCCTGACGATAGAGACCTTGTCGATACCAATACGATGCGCAGAGGCCGCCCCGACCCAAACCGTGTCACCACCGCTCACGAGACTGTGTGGGTTCCTGGAACGGGTGTCAAGCACTGGCGAGCGGTGTGGCAATACCGACGGAAACGAGCCGTGCGCGACCACCACCCCCTTGACCTACAACGCGACCGAGCAACCGCGATTATTGACGGGAACAAGCCCGCAAAATCAGCACGGTTTGTCCAAAACAAAGGCGGCCAAAAAGCCTTTGACCAGGCAAGTTTCTTCCGTGCCTATGACATGGCCGGGTGGAAAGGGTACGTCACCAACATCCCCGCAACCCTCATGCCCGCAGCTGAAGTTGTCTCGTCCTACCATGACCTGTGGCAAGTCGAGCAGTCGTTTCGGATGTCTAAAACAGACCTACGAGCCAGACCCATTTTTCACCACACCAAAGACGGTGTCGACGCCCACTTCACTATTGTTTTTGTGGCCTTAGCAATAGCCAGATACCTGCAAACAAGGTCAGGAATCGCCATAAAGCACTGGTCAAACTCCTAAGGCCCTTACGGCAAGTCACCATCAGCATCAGTGGTCACGATCTGATTGCTGACCCACAAATACCCAAAAGAGCCCAAGAGATCCTGACCAAACTCAAAACCCCTAACTAAAACACGGGTCTGTGGAAAACCTTGCTAAAAGGTGGCCACGGTGGTCCAAGTCAGGTCGCACCGTGCTATCTATTGATGAGGGGATGGGCCGACACCGGAGAGCCCCACAAAACACTCGTCGATTACTCTTGTTGATCTGTGTGGGCATCATCCTTAATCCATCCAGAATGTTGTATTACCAGTAGAACTGGAAATACCCAGTTAAAGTACAGTTCCGTTGGAACTGGATCTGTCCCATAAATCAGCGCCCGAAGTCCCGTGAGAGCAAACAAAGCAAGGCAAATAACGGTCACAGCTACTCTTCGGGGCCGACTTACGAAGGCTTTAAGGTACATCCATGCCCACCTTGTTATGAATCATCGATGATTGCTCTTCTACGAAAGTTCATTTACACCGCGCATCTCGATAGTTGCCGGCTAGGTAGACAGGTATGGTCATCGGGGTTCCCAGTCCAATAACTGTGTACTTCAGGAACAGACAGCGTTTTGGCGAAGAGTTTTCCGCGATACCGGCCTGGTACACAATTGAGGAGCCAATACCGAAGCAAGCTGCAGCAAGCACTGCGGCTCCGATGGGCCCACCCATCGCAGCGCCCACTACCGTGCAGACACCAGTCCCACCGCCAACAGCCCACCCACCATTCGCAATAGTTTTAGTCTCAGCTCTGTTGAAGTGCGCATAGTAGCCTAATCCAATTGAATACGTCGGATCCGCGTAGATTGGATATTCGACGTCGCTGCCGGGGGACACAACTTGAATAAGCTTGTCGTTCGAGATTAGATACTCAGTCTCAACAGCATCCCCATTGCTATCCATCGCCCATGGGGCATCAACAATGATGACTGGTGCATCTTCCGAATACTTTGAGAATGCTACGACCATCCCATCCGCGACTTCACTGAGTGAGTAGCCACTAAAATCATAAGAAATCTCATGTGCGCTTGACTGCTCTTCAATGACAGTAGTGACACGAACAGCCCCATTAATCAGCGGCTGAACAATCGTGGGGGTCTGCGTGTCAAGAAAAGTTACAGAGTCTCCATTGGTCACTTCACCACTGCCCTCTATCGTCTCTGGCAGCGGAAGAGTGACCTCTTTAGCTGCATCAAAACCTGAGGACTCATCCAGACGCACTGACACTTCAAGTACTGGGGAAGTGGAATCAAGCGAAATCGTGGTTGTACCCCAGTCACCGTTGAATTGCGCTGTTCCTAGGTTGGCGGTTCCCGGAACGCCTTCGATGCTCACCGGAGCGTTTAAACTAATGAAGTTAGAGATCTCATCGGGCACCAAGCCGCCGCCGACGTCAGCTACAGCTGGTGAGGACAAAGTGATAACCAGCAAGCCTGAGACTAGCGACGCTAATCCAACCTGAGCTCTCCTGTGGGCATAGACCCCGTGCCGGTGAATCCGAGTTTGCGGGCGTTCAGATAATTTGTACATTGCAGAATCTCCTTTGACTTGGCAATTGACTACTTACCGTATCTTATGTGTACTTTATGCGCTAGCCCCACGTAGCAGGGACTATGCCCGAGGATCATAGAGTGCACAAGAGATTTAGCGTGAAAGTCCGTACCGTGAACGTGTACTCCACAGTTGCTCCGTACCGGGCGGGCCTTGAGGCTTTCACTCGTTTGTCTGCCAATCTTTCTGTTGCAGGTGTAGTCTTTCCGACGTCGGGACGCATCCGAGTATCCACGGCCCCTTAGTAAACCCCATTAACTTGGAGGGCATCAGGCAACATCGCCAGAGCGATCAGCTGTTGAGTACGGCTCAGCCACCCTATCCTGCGGGTCAGGTTATTTCACGGCTGATCGCAGCGGCTGAACTTTACTAGCCGCCGTGGTCAACAACTCGTGTGCCTCGTCACGCTTGTTCGTCTCTTTGGGCTGCGCGACCTCGCATACCACCTCGCCATGTGGCTGCATTATTAATGGTAACTAGTGCGTCTGCCAGTTGGAAACCGTCATTGATGGAACCGCCCTGCAGGTTATGGCCCTTGAGGACTTAAGCGCTGTCCAGTTCGACGTTGTCAACCCGACAAAGGCGCATGCCATGGTGGCTGAGCCTACCGGACGCAACGTCGGCAGTTACCTGGGCACCCGTTACTTTATTGACAGGCCCAATCTCTACCTAGAGAAAGGACCTGTCAATAAAGTAACGGGTGCCACCAAGACCGGTCTGGCAGCCGGTGATTGCCGAGAAGGGGCTTGGCGTGTACTTCTAACGCCTGTCGTAACGGGGTTGTGAGACTAGCCGCCGTTGGTTGGCCAACACGCAGACCCCATGGCCCTGCTTGGAGGAGGACCATCATGATCATTGACGATGTAGAAGATGCCCTAGGAATCAAGGTCGGTAAAACCGATCACTGGGCGTACGCTCTGACCCGTGGGGGAAACGAGTGCGGAGCATTACATTGCCCAACGAAAGCGTAAGCCAATGGCTCTTCACCGTGATGCGCAGATCCATGGCACTGTGTTTGCGTTTGCGGATCAGCCAGTTTCGATCGGGTTACTAGCCGCAGCCGTGGCCCAGCGTCTCGGGATTCAGGTGACTTATTTGCCCGGTCTGACCTAGCGCAGAATCGCTGACTTGTACCGGGGCAATGCCAAGGCAGATGAGAAGGACGTGTTCATCAATGCCGATGCGGCTATAACCTTGCTTTACACCTTACATGCCCTGGAAGTTAGCGAACAAGACGAGGCAACGTTGGGGAGGCTGACAGAGTTTGACCTTGATCAAATTCGCAATATCAAGCAAGCCGCCAACTGGATTCATGGGTAATTGGCCCAGATCCACCAGGCCTTGGTACGAGTACTTGGTCCACGATTTGATCATTACTCCACCCTCCAAGTCCTCGTGCCCTGGCACCGCACTGTTATGTAAAGTCGGGCTGAATCCTTTGATGCGAAACTCAAGCCGCGTGGTTTAAGGCTGCACACCGCAAAGGCTCAAGAATTCTTTGAGGCATTTACTCAACAAACTATGGTGGTCCCCAGCCCTGAGCGGCTCAGACCTTGCACTAGAAAACCACGCCCGCCCACTTAGTGCGCAAGGGTGGTTTTCTACTGGAGCTTAAGAAATAGTGATGACCTCAAAAGCGTCAGGGTTTTCTTGGAATGCGATAGCTTTGTGCAGCTCACCGAGAGCGTCCTGCTTGGAACGACCCGGAACAAGATCCACAGTCACGGTCTCTTGAGGTGCCGCAACAAACCACGTAGGTTCACCCGAACCGGGCACCTGAGCAACAAAAGTAACAGTCCTTCCGGTCTGCCTTGTCACGTCAACGGCCATTCGCTGCAACTCCAGGAAAGCTAACTGCCCATCAGTGACGTCCTGCAACGCTGCTGCAGCGCGTGCCTGTATGTCCTTCGTAACAGCGGCAGGGAACGCTTGCCTGTCAGTGACGGTCACAATGTCACCAGTTAGTGTTTCAAAGCCGATAAACTCCGCCGGCAGGACGTCAACCTGGTCCCGGCCAATAATGGCCCCAACCACTGGTGCAACGTCCCTCGTACGTTCAGGGGAGACCGCGGTTGGTTCAGCCGCTGGTGGGGCAGTGGGGGAGCTGCACCCAGCTACTGTTCCGGTCATTACTGCACAAACCACCAACGCGGCGGCCAAACGGTACCTCAAAAGATGCACACTCCAAAGACAGGCGAAAGGGGTCACTAGCCTATGTGCGGCACCTTCCTGCCACCGTTGCGCACCGCAGCGTCACCATCGCGCTGACCAGCTAAATCCAAGTTCCTTTAGCCGAATGCCACACCCCATTGGTTCGCACGCCAGTGAGTACATCACCAAGCACTTCGGAGACGTAGGCGAGAGCCGCTGCGAGGTCCATAAAGTCAGAAGGGTACTGGGCATACTGTGCAGCTAGTCGCGGGAACTCAGCCAGCCACAAAGGCCCAGGGGCTGAAAACTGGGTAGGCCAAACCATCTTGCGCCGGCCAATTTCCGAAACGAGCGCGGCGCGCAAACGGGCAGCATCAACTGTTATCTCCTGCCCGCTACCAGGCAGTGGCCCTTGAAAAATGCGAACAAGATCAGCCAGATCACGATACCGAGTAGAAGGGCCCCCATCCTTACCGTAAGTGTCATAAAGTGCCGCAATCTTATCTGCGACGTGATGCTCTACCGGCACCGTAGGGATTGCCGGCAGTTTCTCAAGTGCCGGATCTGCGAACACCGGCTGCAGTGGAAGTAAATCGACAGTGGAGTCAATGAACTTCCGGCTCGTAATATCAACCTTGAACCGGTCGAACTCCTTACCTCCCAGAGACACCACGATCGTTGCGGCCGCAGTCTTCGTTCCGTACCCCAAAGCGTCAGGGTCCGCGTGTGGCTTCACGTTCACAACGTCAAGGATGAAGTCGTCAAGGTCGTTACCAGCCCGCAGTTTCTCTTGCAATTCCTTGTGCAGCTCAGCCGGGTCTTCCCAAACCTCATCACGCGCGAAGTCGATGTCGCTAGTGTGCCGACCACCACCCGTGCGAATCAGCAGCGCATTTCCACCCAGAAGTAACCAGCCCGGGTCACCGCCTAGGTACAGTCGCTTCCAAAAGAGCGCAAACACAAACTGCTTGCGAACGTCCATCTCGGAGCTGCCGCGCTCGATTGCAACCTGCTTGAACGATTTGTTTAACTTGGCCCGGCGACGCTGCAGCTCAGCTCTATTTAGCATGGGTTCCTTAACCTCGTGGAGCAAACCGTTGAAGAAGTTCACGGCCGTTCGCCGCGTCAAACAATGGGGCCCCATTTTCAAGACCAGCGGACATCACACGCCGGCCCACACCCTGGCCAAGGAAATCCCTCACTACATCCCCAAGGTGGTCACCATCAATTCCCGCTCTTACAAGGTCACGAACAGTGCGGGCAGGGGTAGTAACCGCAACCCCGTGAAGCTCTTGTACGTCACCGTCTCGCAGGGAACTTTGCGTCAACACAATGTCATGTTGCCTTGTTAACCTGCCGGAAGTGGTTGTGAACTCGTGCACTGTGGGGATGAGGTTCCCAACGCCGTGCAGGAACGCCGCGGTGGGCCCCGAAGCAACGATCTTATCGCCAGGTAACGCATGGCTTGCTTCTGTCAGGGACAGCCAAGCCCCTCGAACATCGGTGTACTTGTCGAGCGTCGCCGAAGGCAGTGCGTACACCCCCTGACGTAGCCGTTCAAGGTGCCCATTGCGGGCAAGCCTCGAAACCCAACTGCGTGGGACCCCGGATTCCGCGGCCATGCTGGTGGTCACCAAGCCATAAGTGTCAGCTCCAACCATCTCTAAGATTTCAAGCGCTTCAACCTGCTTCACTGCACCACCTTAAGGTTCGCTATCGTTGATAACATCGTAGACTACGAAAACGTTTGTTACTAATACAGTCACAAACGTTCTCGTCAAGTCAGATCGCACACCGAGCGCAAACCATCCCTGGAAATGGCAAACGCACCGGCTCGTAGTGAGACCGGTGCGTGAGCTGCAAGCAGAGCGTCAGTGGAACCGAGCGCACCCCAAGCAGCGTTCCCGGGCCAGCGCCGCAACTGGACGTTCAGCAACAGCTACAGAGGCCGCGGCTGGGGCAGCGGCAACCTGGGGGGACGGGGGAGCGCTAGCACTAGTTATCAGCGAAGCGGTTATGGCCCCAGAAGACGTCAAACTAGCGCCTAAGGAAACCGCATCCAACGGTTCCATCTTGTCCAGGGCTGCCAAATGCGTGGCAGGCAAAGAATCCTCAATCGGGCTCCCCGCTAAACGGGAAAGTATCGCTGCAACGACCAGCGCATCAGCTTCATCATTGCCTGTAATGCGTTCATCCATGTACCGCCGAATAACTGCGGCCATAACCGTATCCTTACTAGCGTTCCCCTTGCCCGTCGCATACTTAGCGCGCGTCGCAGGGGTCACAATCACGGGAGAGCGGAAGTTTTGCCACAGGTAGTGATTCAAGATTCCCCACAGCCCATACACCTCATTCAGCCGGCTACTGACACTGTTATAAGACACCCCTTCAATTCCGATAATGTCAGCGCCCTGCACAAACTTTTCAATGTGCTCCAAAATGAATTGGACACGCATCTCACCAGTTAACTTTTTCGTAGGAATCGAAGTGAGTTCAACAAGCGCACCATTATCAATAATGGCAACACCGGTGTTCCTTAACGACGGGTCAATCCCAACAATTCTCATGACATCAACCTTTCAACAGGGACAATCGAAGGTAGGGCAACTATCCCCACCAACTAAAGGACTGGCCTACAAGGTGTGCCCCTTCACCTAACAGGCCAGCAAGTGTGTAACCGCTCAAGACAACAAACAGCACCCACTCACGAGCAGAACCTGTGTTCCCCAGTACTGGCACAGCCATGTACCCGTTGGGCTGCCAAATTCGGTTGATCACCGGAACGGCATGCAGCACCTTGGGCGGCTTGGGAACCCAAGGCCAAAACAGAGGTAGTCCACCCGTGGTAATAAAATCGCCCACCAGGTGAGTAGCGACACCAACCATGACTGACAGTGGCAGCCACTCAAGTTGTTCCGGGGCAAACGCCAGTAGACCAACAGTGAGCGCAAACGCTGAAAGCCACAGCTTGACGATGCCGCCCTTGCTCAACTTCAACGCCTTCAGCGCGAAAGCCACCAAAGCCAGCAACAGCAAAGCGGAACCAATAGGAATGGTCCCCAGGAATGGCACGTCGCCGGAAAAACCAGCCAACCAAGTGGTCGCGAGATAAAACCCAACGATCGCCAAAATGCCATGCAGTCCATGACGGTGCCCACCGGACGCTCCTTGAGCTACCGAGGCAACCGCCTTAGTGACCAGCCCGCCACTGTGAGCAATCGTGCCGTTGTGTTGATCTACATCAGGTAAAAGTGCCGCTCCGGCCGTCACCCCGGCCCCAATAATGACTGCCAATGGAGGCAAGGGATTACTTCCCAAAGCAAGTGGACCGGTTGCGGTAACTGCAATCCAAGCGGCTGCGCCGCTGACTGCATGGTGTTTTCCCATCATGCCTAATGTATGTGCGGCATCTAGCAAGAGGACGGGGCAGCAGACACCGACAATGCCGCACATAGGTGAAGTGTAAACAAACGGTTTACCCAACCTTGCCCAAGGAGCCTTCCCATGACCGTCACCTTGTTGAACCACCCCAGTGTCACGAACCTCGCCAATCAGCTGCGCGCCGCTGCGGCTAGTTACTACCACGGCTCCACCGAACTCATGACAGACGCCGAGTACGATGCAGGCATTGCAGAGGTAGAAGCATACGTTGCACAAAACCCGCACCAAGCAGGAGAGTTTGAAGACCTGCTGCACAACGTAGCTGCCGGGCAACCCGCAACAGGGGACGTCAGCCACCCAGTCATGATGGGGTCCCTCGACAAGGCCACAACCCTTGCAACAGTGAACGCATTCGTTGCCACCATTGAAGGTCCACTCGTCCTAGAGCCAAAACTGGACGGGCTGGCAATCCGCGCTGTGTACGACAATGGCACCTTGGCGCAAGTCTCCACCCGCGGTGACGGCCACACCGGTGAAGACATCACCAGCAACGCACTTGCCCTTGGCTTCCTACCTCGAACTATTCCAGCGTGCCCAGGTCTCCTTGAGGTTCGTGGCGAGGTGTACATGACACGTATGGCCTTCCTTCAAGCGAACGAACTGCGCGCAGAACGTAACGAACCTGCGTTCGTAAACCAACGGAACGCCGCAGCTGGTGTACTCCGTCGCGGTGACCTGTCCTTTGGTGGACTGCTCGACTTCGCGGTCTATGACGCCACTGGAGACCTCCTAAACCTAGACAGCCACTACTACCGGGCCGGCCAGCTCCAATCCCTCGGGTTTACCACTGCACTGTCCCTTGCCCCATGGGTGCAAACCGGCAGGCCAGTAATCATCAACCCAAACCAAGACCAGTGGATTGCAATTGACACGGCCATTCATGAGCTTGGAGAAGCGCGCCCCACCCTTAGTTACCCCATTGACGGCATTGTGATCAAAGCTGACAGGAGCGCTGACCGTAATGCACTAGGGATGACCTCCAAAGCCCCACGATGGGCTATCGCCTACAAGTACGAAGCAGAAATGGCAACCACAACAGTCGTTGACATCACCACGACCGTGGGCCGCACCGGGCGCCTAGCTATTCGCGTAGAAGTTGAACCCGTGTTCGTCGGTGGCACCACCATTACGTTCGCCACCGGGCATAACGTTTCTTGGATGGAAGAACGAGACATCCGTGTTGGTGACACCGTCACCATTAAGCGCGCAAACGACGTCATCCCTTACATCGAGGCCGTGAACCTTGCAGACCGGCCAGCGGACGCAGTCAAATGGGAAGCGCCCGCTACTGACCCAAACGGCAACCCATGGGATAAGACCACCCTCCTATGGAGGTCCACCGACCCGGCACTGTCCGTTAACGCATCGCTTCTATACGCAGTGTCCCGGGACGCCCTTGACATTGAAGGTATCGGGGCCGAGATTGTTGACGCATTAGTTGACACTGGTATCACCAGTTTCACCCAACTCACCACCATGACTATCGATACTTTGAGCAAACTGACCCTGAGCGAAGGGCGCATTCTCGGGGTAAAAACTGCCACCAAAATAGTTGATGAAGTAAATACTGCACGCACCGCACCTTGGGCACGCGTCATCACCGCAATGGGTCTACGAGCAACAGGGCGCACCATGTCCCGCAGGCTTGCCGTAGCGTTCCCCAGCCTCGCGTTGCTGGGCGCAGCAACCGTTGAACAGCTCGCAACCGTTGAAGGCATTGCTGTGAAGAAAGCAGAAATCATCCGCACGAGTCTTGACCAACTGCACAGCAATGGGACTCTTGGCGCCCTAGAACAGTCAGGGTTCACCACTTCAAGTGAAACCGTTAACGCGGACGAACTTCCTCTACAAGGGTTCACCGTTGTCGTTAGCGGCGCCGTGCCTGGGTACACTCGCACAACCGTTGCTGAACTTATCGAAGCCAATGGTGGAAAGTCATCAAGCTCCGTGTCAGCGAACACAAGCCTGCTCGTGTCTGAGCCGTCCACATCCAGCAAGTATGTTAAAGCGCAGGCCCTAGGCGTCACCATTGTCACCCCAGCTGACTTCTTGGGGATGTTGGTATGAACCAGGCAAATCAAGGAACATCAGGTGCAGACTCGCAGGCCCTTCAAGTGCCGGCCAACTTACACCAGAACCCAGGCAGGTCACGTAAGGCTTCAGCGGCAGGGGCTCTACTTGGGGTCATTGGTACCGTCATTGCAGTGATCACCCGGGAGCACTGGATGGGAACGCTAGTGCTCACCTCCATTGGGGCAGTGGCTTTAACAAGAGCAGTGCACCTTTGGCCTTCAAAGGTTGATCGGCAACTAGCCACAATGGAACACGGCAAGCTGGTATACGCGGTTTTTCATGAACTGCACCCGGGGAACAGTTCGAAGCCACTGCGCATTGGTCACAACCTAGTCACCTTGCTGAGCCGCACCAACCGGGACGTGTCCGCGGCACTGTACGCCCAAACACCAGTCGAAGTCGGGCCTCAAAGCGCCCCACCTGCCGCAACCGCGTACCGGGTGTACTCCAGCGCAGGGGTTTGGCTGGCAACCTTTAGTGAAGGGCCCACCGGCACCACAGGCACGGTACTGACAAGCGCAAATGTTCCAGCCATGATGGAACTTGCCCCATGGTGGACACCAGGTTTTGCAGGTGACCAGCTGACCCTTTCATCCTGGCAATATTTCGAATCTGAAATGCACGAATGCTGCCGCACATAGGAAGGTCATGAGCACCGCAGTTCGCATTCAACGTCCAGTTCCACTCCTACCTCCATACCCAACAGGCATGCCAACGGTTGAGCGCATTAAAATGCGCACTCAGCCCCTAGAGCTGCTGGCCAACAACCCGCACCGCAGCTACCAGATCATCAGGGCACCCTTTGAACTGAAGGTAGATTTTGTACGTGGATTCACCGTAGAAATCCATCGCGATGGCGAAATGATCATCCCAGAATGTTGGGGCCCTGGCCTGTCCTTACCGGAACGCGAACTGAAAACCCTGCAGGAACCAGCACGCGACTGGACAATGACGCTGTTCTCAGCAGCATGCACGCAAGTACTGTACGGCGGACTGCCCGCACTAGAGTCATGGGCGCTTGAACGCGGTATCGACGTATGGCGTGACCAACCAGTTGTTGGAGCCAACGCCCAATAGCCAGAACCCCAACAACAAGAAATGCACCCCATGACCACCATAATCACCACGCAGCTGCAGTTAGGTGCGTTACCAGCAGGTAGCGTCATCCTTGGGCCAACATCAGACATGTACCAACGGATCAACCAACATTGGTACAAGGCAGGACAGGCAGAGCACGCCACTACGGTCGCGTTGCCCGCAGTCTTGCTACACAACCCTCAAGGTCAGGACTCGCCCGTCTCACAGGCGCAAGGGCCCGGCTGTGATGACAGTACGTACCAATCGATACCGACAGCACACCTCACCGCTTTTGACCGTATCGAAGTAATCGACCACAGAGGTGGCCGGTTCGTGCGTCACCTAAACGAAGGTGAGATAGCGCAAATGAGCGAGCAAGACCACGGGCGTACCCTCAAACTATTTGTCGAGCCTAAGGCCTTGCCTTGATTTCCCCAGTGGATGTAGCCAACACGGTTCTGGTGCAGGCAAATTACTTTTCCGTGCCAGTTAACCTGCTGAAGCTTCAGCGAACCATGTACCTTTTGGCGTCCGAATTTTCAAAAGAGACCGGGGGCGAGCTATTCGCAGAACAGTTTGAAACATGGAAGTACGGGCCTGCTTTACTCTCAGTGGACACGAAATGGTCATGGTTTAAAGACCAGCCGATTACTAAGCTTGCCCACCACGCCGGCGAGGAACCCAAAGCGGTGATCCTGTCGAAGCATCATGGCCTTGCAACAGTGTTCGCACGGGTTTGGGCAGCAACCTGGGACCGCAGTGGCATGGAACTCTCCCGGCTCCTGTGTGCACAGGATTCCGCTTGGGACAAAGCATTCCAAGCAGATCGTAGACTCATCGACCCCAAGGACATGGCGATGGACAGAACGTACTGCGTCCCGCTTGGCTTATGCCGCACATAAGTGTTGTGAGCACGGGGCAACACGGCCCCTCAACACGAACAGGCAGGCAGAACTCATGGGCGCAGAATACTTCCGTCAACAGGTTGCAACAACAGCAAGCGCAAGCGACACCTACGACATGCTAGTTGACGGGGCAAGGCACGAGTTCGGTTACGACAGCTACAACGGGAGCATTTCCACAACCGAAGGAATTAAGGCCTTAAACATCAAGCCCATGCCTCTTGATGACGCGATTCGGCTCGCTGAGTCCCGGTACGACTCCTTGGCAAAACGTGAATGTGAAGCGATACCGTTCCTGAAAGAAACCAAGGCCATGCGGGACGCAGTGCAAGTCGTGAACGTTACGTTGGACCTTAAGGAATCAGAACTGCAGGACCAGACAAGTTTGCTGGCCGCGATTCGCAAAGCTGGTAAGTTCGGCAAAGACTTAGAGATTACCGAATTTCACCGCACCAATGTCCAAGAAGTTATCCCCCGCGTCACCGTTTCAGTGCCCAGGGAAACCACTGAAACCCTATACTTCATCATGGGTCCCCGCATCTCTATGATGCCAAAATGGGATAAAGGGTACCCCACTCAGGCCGCAGCGCGTGCCGCACTAGATGCCGCAGCACGCCAAGAACTGACCTACAGTTGCCCCATCACGGGGGAGAGCAGCTTTGAAGTCATCGCGATCACCCGCCGTAGCAGTGGTAAAGCACTCCTGTCCGCAAAGGCAACAGTGCGCAATCTGGTGCAGGCAACATTCTCGGTAAGTACGCGCAAGGTACTCACTCCAGCTGAAATGGGTACAGAGCTCGGCGGCTGGGTTATTCACGGCTGGGGTGCAAGCTAACTGCTCAACCACATAGGCAGGTCAGACACTGGGCAACCGATGTCTGACCTTTCTTTGTAATGCCGCACATAAGCAGTACATGACAGCACTCAAGTCGAAAACCAACCCGTCCCTCCCCGCAGCTGAGGAAGGGATGCCAGAGTTCCTATCGGCCACCTTAACCACCCAATTCATCCCAGATGAAAACGCGCACCTCACCCTTGATGTGGATGACGAGCTGCCGTTCGACCTTAAACTGCATTTCAGTGGAATCACCATGCACTTTGAACGTTCCATAGATGTGTCTCCTGTGTACTGCAGGGTAAATCGGGCCCAGGACATGATGACCAGAATCTGGTCACTAACGGTCGTGGAAGTCATGAAGGCAGAAATCCTTATTGGGGGCCTGCCCAGGTTAGAGCGGTGGGCTCGAGGTGCAGGTATCGAGGTCGTAGAAACCGCGCCACGAACCACTGATCAGCGTCAAAGTGAGGATTCCACCCTCGTCCCAGCAGGCCCAGTGCCGCAGGCAGCTCTACACGCGGCAGCAAGTTCCATCATGAAGCAGCACGGGTGCTTCCGTGACGAGGACGAAACATTCCGATGCCTTGAACATCAAGATCACGGGTTCACTGACGGTACTCATTGCGACGGTGCCGTTGAAGAAGCTAATACCGCTTTAAGTGAAGCCTTGCCGTTGATCATGGTTCACGCTCGTGAACAAATTGCCCAAGAAGTTGCAACTGGCGACGGGTACCTTCCTGCCGGCAAGACCCCGCGCCAGCACATTGCTGACCAAATCCGGGCCCTCCCATCCGCTTGAACAAAGTATTCACACCAAACCAAGGAGCATCATGGCTGAAGTACTAACCAGACGTACGCAACTCAACGCCCTACCAACCGGCACTTTCATTGTGGAAGGGAAAGACGGACTCCCAAACCCTTCCACCACCCCCGATGGTGCGGTCATTGAACCCAAGATGTTCCATAAGTTCGGCGACCATTGGTACCTCTTGGATGGTGTGGAACCGACCGGCGCCGTGCGGCTACCGGTGACTGTCCTGTACAACCCAGACACACTGCCAGGGGCTCCTGGAGCCACAATCGGCACTGCACGATTTGGGTTACAAAAGGAAGAGTTCAGCACCCACGTCAACACCGTGCACACCGCCATACGTGACCTCATCAAACATGAGCCACTCGAACTGGACTTAACCGCCCACGACCTGGCGTCCACAATCTTTGACCACCTAGTAGGCCATGCAGAACAGGGCAACATCACCCTGGCTGACCTGCCACACCTGCTCAAGGACATTACCAACGACCTGCTGCCACAACCTGAGGAAAACTAGATGGAAACCAACGGTAACCCAGACGAGTACACCCCAGACACGGAGACCGTGCGTGACCACTACGTGATCGCAAGGGCGTCCGGTAACCCCGGGGGCCTGCCCATGGGGCGCAACGGTGAAAGCATTGCCCGGGCAGAGTTCGCACGCTGGCAAGCTCAGCAGCAGGAACCGAACGCTAATACAGAGCTTGAAATTGTGAACGGATACCTTGTCTCCCGTGGCGTGCATGCACCCGAGTACCCGGGCGGACCGGAGCGGGGAATGCTGCCATACAGTGACGCTGAACCTTTACTGAACCTCTCGAAAATCAGCGGGTGGCCACAAGGTGAACTAGCAGCCATCGACACGATCTGCGAACTTCACGTACCTGACAGTGCCGGCTGCTGCACCGGGTGCGGTACCAACGAACACGGCAACGCCACCGTTCCTCACCCATGCCCAACCCGCCAAGCCATCCCTCATGAGGAGTACCGTGTAGGCGGAGCTCAATACAAAATAGGGTTCTAACCCGCAGGGCTGCCAACCTGACCCACCAAACGTTGCGCTGGCAGCCCGGCAGGTGCCGCACATACGTCATGCATGAACGCAACCGCTAAGGCAGCCCTAAACGCATTGACCACTCTGAGTACGCTGGCCGGCCCACTAACAACCGAGCAGCGCACTGCACTTACCCAATGGTCAGGGTGGGGACCGATAGCCCCAGCACTGCACATCAACCCAAAACCAGAATGGGAAGCCACCGCCGACCAGCTCACCCAGCTGTTCGAAACCAACCCCACTTGGGTACAGTCCGCGGCCGAAGCCCCAGACACAAGCTTCTACACCCCAACATGGCTTGTTGAAGCAATGGCCGCAATCTTAACCAGCGTTGGCTACACCGGTGGCAACATACTCGAACCCGGTTGCGGTAACGGAAGATTCCTGGGAGTAAACCTCCCAAACACGCAGTTCACAGGCATTGAGCAAGACAGCGTATCCGCGGCCATGGCCAGCGCACTGCACCCTGAAGCCACCGTCATCAACAAGCCCCTGCAGAAGACGGCATTGCGCGAGGGTACCTTCGACGCCGTGCTTGCCAACGTTCCCTTCAGCGCACACGCACCATTCGACCCAGCATGCGAGTCAGCGTCCTTGCACCAGTACTTCCTTCTCAGGGCCTTGAAAGCCTTGCGACCAGGCGGGTACCTTATCGCGCTGACCTCACGGGCACTGTTTGACGGCACCCAAATGGACGCGCTTGCCGAAGAGGGCGACCTGCACGCTGTCGTCCGGCTGGCGTCAGGTACGTTCGTGGGAACATCAGCCGTCGCAGACCTGATCGTCATTCAAAAACGTGCGCAAGGCACGGAGCCCGCGGGATGGAACGACCGTGCCGAACGTGGCGAAATTTCTTACTCTTACCTCTCCCACTCAGCCCGGTACAACCGGCTGCGAGTCGTGCACCCAGAACATCAGTGGCGCTCCGCAGAGGTCAATATCTACTTCGACCGATACCCGCAACATGTAGCTGGAACCATGTCAGCGACAGGGTTTGACCAAGCCCCAATTACTGTCACAGCTAGTGACCCCCAGCAAGCTGGCCTTGCCGCTATTGCTGCTGCGACTGCACACTTGCCGGCCCTGCCAGCACGCCCTGCCAGCACCGGAAATCCTTTTGAAGATGTCACCCTGGCGGACCAGCTTGGCCGCAAAGAAGGCGCATACCACCTTGACGGTGACAAAGTTGTCCGCATTATTGATGGTGCACCGCAACCCGTCGCTCGTGCAGGTAAGGAGCTCAAAGCACTCATTCGCCTGCGCGACCTAGCAACAACACTGATCGCCAAGGACGCGCTGCATGCAACTGAACTTGCCAGCGCACCAGATCAGCATCACGACCTGCGAACCACGGTACGCGCAGCCTATGAAACCTATGTGAACCAGTTCGGGTACCTGGGCCGCGGACACCTGATTGAAGGTGCCGTTGACGCAGAGAGCGGCGAACCAAAGTGGTCATGGCGCCGCCCAACGCTGGGAGGGTTCCGCAAAGATCCAGACTGGATGATCGTCGCCGCCCTCGAGGTGTACAACCCAGACACCCAGCAGGGGAAGCCAGCAGCAATGCTCAGCCACCCAGTAAACCGCCGCCCACAACCAATCACACGTGCACAAACCCCAGCTCAAGCCCTGGCCGTCAGCCTGGGAGAAACAGGCAACATTGACCTAGCTCGCATTGCCGGCCTGCTAAACCTGCCCAATACCGCTGCGGCACGCACCGCCCTGGACACCCTCGTGTTCAAAGACCCGGTAACCAGTGAACTTGTCCCAGCTGCCCAATACCTATCCGGTAACGTGCGCACCAAACTTGAACAGGCGCAAGCCGCGCTGCAGCACGACCCGACCCAACACGTGAACGTCGCGGCCCTCACCGAAGTAGTGCCGGCAGACTACGGGCCGCTGCAAATTCATGTGTCGCTGGGAGCCCCATGGGTATCCCCTCAAGTTGTCATGGACTTCATCTCCGAAGTGCTCAACACCAGGGCAACAGTCACTTACACCCCAGGCGTTGCAGTCTGGGAAGTGAACGACTCTTGGTATGACCGCAAAACCGAAGCTTCCCTTCTGTACGGCACCAGTGAACGCAACCCATTGCAGCTCCTCGATGCGGCATTGAACGCCCGGACCGTCATCATCTACGACGAGGTGTACGACCCATCCTCACGTGCATACAAGAAGGTCAGGGACAACGCAGCTACCCTAGCCGCCGCATCAAAAATTGATGCACTGCAGGAACGGTTCAGCATCTGGGTCTGGGAGGGTAAAGACTGCTCAGCACAACTAGTGCGTCAGTTCAATGATCAGTTCCGTTCCCACGTTCCACGCAAGTTTGACGGTTCAACAGCGCTACTTCCCACACTGGCCCCAGATGTACACCTGTGGCCGTGGCAAAAATCAGTCATTGAACGCATCGTGTCGAGCCCTCGAACCATGTGCAACCACCAGGTTGGGCGAGGGAAGACACTGTCAATGATCGGTGCCGCGGTAACGTTGCGCCAACTTGGTTTAGCGACCAAACCACTTATTGCCGTACCTAGTCACTTGCTCGAGCAGATCGCCACAGAAGCACTACAAGCGTTCCCCTCAGCTTCGGTGTTAGTTGCCACGAAGGAAGATTTAACCAAAGAGAACCGCAAACTCTTCGCAGCTCGCTGCGCAACAGGGGACTGGGACGCAGTCGTGATGACCCATGAAGCCCTTGGTTCCATCCCCGTTGACACACAAGTTGAACAAGCGTGGATTGCGGACCAAAAGCACGCCCTGATCAGCACCATTCAAAGCAACGACGCCCTGTCCGCCCGGGGCCGGGGCGCCAAAGCCATTGCATCTGCTCTCAAACGCTTTGACACCCGTACCCAAAGTTTGCGCGCCGGAATGGGCGCCGATGACATCGTGACCTTTGAACAACTTGGCGTGGATTTCCTGGCCGTGGACGAGGTTCACATGTTCCGTCGCCTGCCCACCGGTGGCAGGGGCAGCGGGTTCTCATTCGGTTCATCCAAGCGCGCCACCGACCTGCTCTTGAAGGTGCACTCATTAGGGCTGCGCCGCCCAGGCAAGCCCCACTTTGCAGGCTTTACCGGCACCCCATGGTCGAACACCTTAGCTGAAACGTACGTGTGGCAGCAGTTCTTCCAACCGGACCGACTGACCGCCAGCGGGATCCACACGTTCGGTGAATGGGCTTCCATGTTCGTCAAGTTCGTGACTGCTGTTGAAGTAGCCCCTGACGGTTCCGGGTTCCGAGTACACACACGACCTGCTGAGGTGACCAATGCCCGCGTACTGATGGACATGTTTACTGAGATTGCAGACTTCATCGACCCTAACGAAACCCATGCATTCGTCATCCCTAACGCGAACCGGAAGACCAACGTTGTTGACCCTTCACCCGCACAAAAGGAGTACGTGAACAACCTCGTTGTCCGTGCTGACCGTGTACGGGGGAGCAACTCGAGTGATGACAATATGCTGGCAATCTGTGGCGATGGGCGCCGGGTTGCACTGGACCCGCAGCTGGTCGGGATTCAGGAACCTTCACCCAAGGTCAATGCTGTGGCAGCTAATGTGGCCGCCGTGCACCACAAGTACGCAGACGTCACGATTGAGGGCGCCACGAGCCCAGGAGTCCTGCAACTGGTGGTGTGTGACCAGGGCACCCCAGGGGATAAGGGCGCGCAAACGTATGGGCGAATTAAAGCTGCGCTTATTGCCCGTGGAGTTGATCCATCCCGGATCCGGTTTGTTCATGAAGCAACTACGGACAAAGCAAGGGCAGCACTATTTGCTGCTTGCCGAGACGGTTCGGTGAACGTCCTGCTGGGATCCACTTCCAAGGTGGGTGTGGGTACGAACATTCAAACCCGACTGCGAGCCTTGCACCATGTTGACGCTCCATGGCGTCCTGCTGATGTAGAGCAACGTGAAGGTCGAGCATTGCGTCCAGGGAACTTGAACACTGACGTGGACATTTACCGGTACGTCACCCAGGGAACGTTTGACGCGTACATGTGGCAAACCCTTGAGACCAAGGCACGGTTTATTCATCAGCTCATGCGCGCAGTCGTAACCGCGGACACGATTACTGACATTGGTGAACAGACCCTATCTTTTGGCGAGGTAAAGGCACTGGCGGCCGGCAACCCGCTGCTCTTGGACCAGGCTAAGGTGGCTGTGAACGTGCGGCAGTTGCGCGTCTTGGAAGCAATGCATAACCAAAACGTTGGGGCCCTGCGCTCCAGCGCACGAGCGGACCGGAGCCGTGCGGGTGTGCTGGACCGCATGCACACAGGCTTGGGTGAAGCAGCGGCTGAACTTGCGACGCTGAACAGGGATCAAACTCTTTCCCAGCGGCAGTCAGAAGCAGCCCGGGCCGGTAACGGGGCAATAGAGCCGGCATCGAAACCATCTTGGCAATCCGCGGAGTCCCATGCGTGGGGGCCAGTGCGGCTTTGCGTGAACGAGGTCCTGTCCACTCGCAAGCTGGTGGTATTTAAGGTGCTGTACCGTTACGCCGAAATCGGTAGCGTTCAGGTGATCCGCAAGGCACTGCGACACCAGCCAACCGAAACGGTTATGAACGCGATGGAAGCATTCTTTGCCTCATGCGCAGCGCACCAAAACCTCCTTTCTGGTCAAGCTGGCGAACTGCTCGAACGCGCTCAGGAATCTGAACGATTGGCGGATGAGTCAGTGTTTGCTAAGGCTGATGAACTGCGTGGGGCCACCGCCTTGCTGACGAGCATTACGGCGGAGATTGCAGAAACCGCGGTTGAGCTGGCTGCCGCCTAACCTCGGGCAAAGTAGGGGTGCTAGGGCTGTGCTTCCATGGTCTGCGGTCAGTGATAACTTCGCCGTTGAGCAGCTTGTCAGGGCGGGAGGTTTTTTGCCCGCACATGTACTGTTCATGGCGAAAATGTATCGAGCAGTTGTAGGCACTGGCCTTGACGGTGGTGTGGACGTGCGTTGCGTACCAATGAGCGGGCATGATCTTGCCCAGCCTGCCCCGAGCTTTGACACCAGAGCGCTGGTGCAGCTAGCAGCGTTCGCTTGCATGCACGGGTTTATCGTGACGTCGTTCAGTTTGGCTAACTCATATTTGAGCCCTGTGGACGACGCCGATCAAAGTGGCCTTTCAGCCTGGCTTCTGGGAGCCCTTGAGGAGGAGGGGCGACATGGGGTTGAAGCCTTGTTATCGGCAGAGCTGGACGGGTTGGAAGTAACTACAGTAGAGCTCATCGCCCGGGCAACGGGACTGAGAATTAGCGTGCGCCGAAGCGGATATGTGTACACTTCATCCGCGGATGCAGCGGAAGCATTACTGCGCAGTGCATGGCAGGAGCTGCAACTGCAGTAGCGCCTGGCCAGTGCCGCCGCACATATTCAGAGTATGAAAACAAATGTGAACGGCACTGGCACCAGCACGCCAAGAACTGTCAAAACGTTAATAGGACTGCCTGACGGCACAGTCGTGCTTGATCGCATTGGGGACACCGGCACGGTACTGGAAGGGTTCATCCATTACCCAGAGACGGCAGCGCTGACCTTGGCTTATGCGCGCAGGTATGGGCCGTTCACAATCCTGGCCCATACCGGTAGGTCTTAGTGAGGTGGGCCATATTTGTACGCCCGGAACCTAAACCGCAAAAGTGCCGCACATAAGTCCAGCATGAAGAAAATGACTACGACAGTACTCCTAGGTGCTGCACTGATGATGGTGGCACCAATGGCCACCGCCACCCCAGCTCAGGCTGTAACCCACCAAGTTGTGGTGTCAGCAAAGAAATCTACGTCCGTGAAGGTCACGACGTCCAATTTGAACGTGCGTGCTGGGGCGGGCACCAAGTACCGCGTCATCAAGTCGTTGAAGAAAGGTACGAAGGTTACCGTTGTTTCCACCAAGGGTAAGTGGGCAGAACTGTCCGCCGGCGGTTACGTATCCACCTCGTATCTGAAGGCGGCACCAGCGTCAAAGCCTGCTTCCAAGAAGCCTGCCGCAAAGCCAAGTGCCAAGAAAACAAACTTGCCAGCCGCGGCTAGCTCCTCGAAGTCCAAGACCATGTACACCACAGGTAACTTGAACGTGCGTGCTGGTGAGGGCACCAAGCACCGCGTCATCAAGTCGTTGAAGAAAGGCTCCAAGGTTACCGTTGTTTCCACCAAGGGTAAGTGGGCAAAGCTATCCACTGGTGGGTACGTATCTACGTCGTACCTTAAGTCCTCCAAGCCAGCAGCTGCCAAGCCGGCCGCAAAGAAGCCTACAAGCGCACGTGCCAAGCAACTAGCGTACGCAAATCAGATTGCTAAGCCGTATGGCGCCAAGGTCGCCCTGGTGACGAACCAGTGCCCAGGTGTGGCAAATCTTCTTGGTTGCTTCGGTGCAGGTACCCCTGACACGATTTACCTGACCAACCGTGCCTTGGACCGGTCCAGTGCCTGGGTAAAGTACGTCACCCTGCATGAGCTGTCACACCGTGCCATGATGAAGACGTGCGGGACTCCTATCCCGCCCATTGTTGGCAAGCGGGTGGAGAACGTTACGGACGCCTACGCACACAATTTGGGAGCCCCTAAGATCAAGGGAACCGGCATGCCAAAGGCTTCGGACTATGCCATTGCCAAGAAGATTAAGGCTGGCAAGTGCAGCTGAACTAGCACTGTGAGTTAACAAAAAAGGCTGGGCACCCACACGGGTGTCCAGCCTTTTTGTCGTACCTTGGATCAGGTGTTTACGCTTTGTGGGCTTGCAGCCACTGGTCGATCTCGATAAGCGGTGCAGCGCGTGGGGCGGTTGGCCGGCCGTCGGCTGCTTCACCCATGAGGACTGAGCGGGCATCAAACCCGGCGATGTTGGACAAGATGGAGTCAGGGTTGTTCCCACCCGGGGTCTCCACGTCCTGGGCGTACCCAATCACGGTCCCATCGTGGCTGCGCACTGCGCCGGGGGCTAGGAAGTCGCCTTGATCTGACCAGTCGATGTCGACGTGAGTTGCATCGGGGTAGGTGTCTCGTATGGTGCCGCTGAACGCTTCCAGGGATGCGCGGTCAAGGGTGTCGCTGGCTTCTTGGGTTCGGTCGTCATCCCATGCATCCAAAGCGTCAGACATGGCCTGATCAAGCTCTGGCACTGACTTGGGCGATGCCACTTGCTTTTGCCAAGAGGCAAGGTCAATATTTGGGTCTTGTTTTGGTTCGATGGCGAACTCACCCCCGCTGCTCACGCCTGCGGGGGTTCGCTTACGTGACTTTACGTTTGTCATGGCAGTTTCCAATCAGTAGTTGCAAAAGCACCGAGCAAAGCTCCCGATGCGAGGTCTTTAATGAGCGCGTCAATGTAGGTACGCCCTCGAATAAAAGCTGCGTGCTCGGCCGCGGTGAACATGGTGGAAGCAGAAACTGCAAAGTGCGCTTCAAGTTGGGCTGAACCGGGCATTTGATTGACAGCTAACGTGTTGTAGGCCCGGGCACAATACGCCTCAAGGTGACCTGCAGGAACCCCGTCCAGTTGCGGCATAGCGACAGACGCAATCGCAAGGAGCGCGTCTGGGTGGGGTCCGCCAGTCATCAAGGTGATGGTGGTAATTGCGGAGTCTTGGTGCAAGTGCCGGTCAAGAACGATGTGTCGTGGCGGGTCAGGAGTTATTGGCGGGGCAATCATTGTGATGGTCATACATAGTGGATGTGCGGGTGCATTTTGGGCCCCTGGGTAGGCCTTGGCTACAGATGGTTGGGGAGGATCTTAGGGTTCGCCAGTAACCGCGGATCCACAGGTTTGCCGGCGGCCATGTCATGAAACGGGGTGAGGTCGACGTTTGCTCCACGGCGCGCAAAGACGGTGTCTGTGGTGGTGCGAATGAGGGAACCGTCGGTCATTTTGATGATCGCGTGGTAGGCCGTTGGGCGTTCGCCGGTCAATGTACGCACGGTCCTGGAAGGATGGGCGAGGGACACGTGCATTGCTGCGACGGTTGCCCATTGGGTGCGCCCATATTCCTTGTGCACGGGTGAGATGAGGTCTCCAGCTGCTATCTGGTGTGCGCGTGGGCGGGCAGCGGTCAGGCGTGCCTTTGCGAGGGCTTTTACAGCATTGGCTACCGGGCCGGCCTCGTGGGTGAACCCGGTTCCGCCACAGTTGAAGCATTGGTTGTGACCGCTTGTGCGGGAGTATTCGGACTTGCCCGTGCCTTTGCAGCGGCCGCATGTTACGACTGGGAACCCCTCAGCGTCATGTGTTTTTGATGCTGGAGTACGCAGACTGAGCGTGGGTTCAGTGCGGGCGGCGGTTGTGAACTGACCCCCTGTGGTCACCCCGGCAGCTACGCGAGGGGTTTTTAATGGGGTCACCGTGGGGCCACGGGTGTGTAAGTGTGATCGTGCTGGTCCATGACTAGTGGATGTGCGGGACGAAATCTGTGCCCTGAGAGGCCCCGCTACGTTCGACTTTCCAGCTCTTTTTACTGCAAACGACCGGAACGGTCCGTTCGCCCGTTGGCCGTCAGACTGCGTTTGTGCAGGTCAGACCCCATAAATCGAGTAAACGGACTAACGGACGGTTTTGCGCACCCCACCCCCTATAGGGGTATAGAGAGATAGAGATATAGACGTAAGAGAAGGGGGTCCTATGGGGGTAGGGAGTATCTGTATAGTCCCCTATATATAGTAGTAAACGAAGTACGTTTATCCGTTTATATATATAAGGGGCCCCCTCTGCACCCCTTTTGACCTGCAAACTTTACCATTTCTTTACCAACGGACTTGGTTGTGAAACGGTCCGTTTGCCCGCCTAAACTGCCCGTTCAGTCCGTCCCAAGACCGTTCAGCTCTCCAGCGCTCACGTTGCCAGCAATGCCGCACATAGGAACATCACCCAAGGTATCCAACCAGCGACACACCTTGTCGCGAGCTAGGTCCTCCTTGGGTGAAACGCGACACCCCTGCAATAAAATCAGGGAAACCCCTATCCACGCCGCTCAGCGGCCCGCAAACCTGGACAACTACTTTGACCACATCCTCCATCGGCGCCAAGTCAGCACTTGTGCGCGAGGTGCGCGGACTCGCGGATAAAGGCTTCACGGGTTCGGTAACAGCAACCAGCATGGGGAAAGACATCATTGTCTACCTCGCTGCCGGTGAGGTTACCGCGATCCACTCTCCGCAGTTCGCATTCCCCATCGACGCTCTTGCTCGTCAACTGACCGGGCAAACACCCCCACCAGACCAGGACGGGCTCTTGTGGCTCAGCAACCAAGGAATTGACCCTGACGTACTGGACGCCAGCGTGCGCGACTGGTCCTACGGCCTGTTCGCATCTGCACTCAGCTGGCCTGATGTACGGGTAGCAAAAACCCGTAAAGACACCGCTGCACACGGACGCTTTTACCCAACAAAGTTTGCATCAGTTTTTACAGACACCGCCACTCGCATTCGGGAACTGACAGAAAACTGGGGGATCATCACCCAGGTACTTGCGGAGCACAACCTTCCCCCAAGGCCAGCTTCAAAGGCGTGCCGGGTTCTTGTGCCAAGCATTGCAGGCCACGCCCTGTTCGCGGGAAAGCACCCGGTAGACGAACTGGCCTACACCACTGGAACCACCCGACACGCTCTGCTCAAGGAACTCTCACGTTCGCTCATGCAGAATGTTGAAGTCCTTATGACTATTGGGCATGGCACCGTTGAACTGCCAGAGTTCCCCATCCCTGAGGCGCTAGAGTCCCTTGAAAACGAATGGGCCTCAACCCCCAAGTCCCTCGCTTCAGAGGTGGATGAAGTTGCCGCTAGCGCACCTGTAGAGCCACTGCATGAGCCAGAGGCAGAGGCAATGAACGATGAGCAAGACACCCCTGAACCAGAGGTGGAGTACACTGCCGAGCCGGTCGTTGATCGTGAGCCTGAGGTCGTGCAGGACATTGAACCGGACCTGCTAGACCTAGAACCAGAGGCTAGCCAGAACCTCATATCAGCCCCAGTGGCCCCAGCGCCGGTGATCACACCAGCCCCAGAGACCGCACCCGCCCAAACTGAACATGGAACGGAGCACACAGATGTAAACGTGCTGGCCCAGTGGGTCGCGCAGGCAGAAGGCACCGACGAGCAGGACCTACGCTCTGCAGTGCTACGTCACGCAGCTGAAGCAGCAACCACCTCGGCATTCACCGCACTGAACACCTTGGCCGCTGATGTGGCTGAACTTGAAGTGCAGCATGCAGATATGCTCGCAGCATCGGCAGCAAGCAGTGCCGCCAACGGAACCCTGCACGACGCTACTAGCGAAGAGCAGGCGGCAGCTAACGCCCTTGAACAAGTTCGAGAGGGCGGTCGTGACCACCTCACCAGGGCGGCAACCTCCCAGGAAAACTTGAGTGCAGCGCACGCTCGACACCGTGAAGCTATCGCTGCGGTCAAGGCCGCTGAAGCGCAGTTAGCCGCAATGGCCGCTGAACTTGAGAACGCCCAGAACGCAGCCACGGAAGCGGACGCAGCCGTAGAGAGCAAGGTGGGCCCAGCACTTCGCGCCGCCCAAGCAGCACTCGAGGAAGTTCACAACGAGCTAGTCGAACCGGCATCGCAAAGCGCCCTAGAAGCACGTGAATCCCTTGACGCAGCAGTAGCCCGTCACCGAGAAGTTAGGGCTCGTGTAGACGTCTCAGGCCGTGGCAGTGCGCTGGCAGTGCAAGTGGTCGCCGACCTGGATTCCCAGTCACCTGAATTGAACCAGCTCACCAATGAGCTCGGTGAACTACGCACTCGAGCAAACCAAGTCGCCGATCTTTCAGAGCCCCCATCGACACCTGTTGCACCAGTGGAGCCACAGTTCGACCGCACTGGCCTTGAAGGGCTCCTGGACGATGAGGATGACGACGATGACCAGGAAGAAACCCTGGAAGTAGAAGATGACATCACCCCGGGAACAAAGATCCCAGCGCCGATGGCTGCACCTACAACCCAGGTTGACTTTGACGCTTTGATCCATGGGACCGGCGCTGATACGAGTAACAGCAGCAAGGTAGACAGCGTCCCCAGATCATGGGACAAGGTCATGGCATAGGTGCTAGCACACATAAGAAAGGGTCACCGTAGAAATCCTACGGTGACCCTTTCTTATGTGTTGGACGAACTACAACCCATCAGGGAGCGGCAGATCCACGGCGTCCCCTTCATTGCCCTGCTCAGCTGCAGGAGGTTCGGTATCAGCACCTTCCTCAGAATCAGAACCCTGATCAGCAGGCAGGTCAGGCTTCTCAAGCCCAGACGCGATCAGTAGGTCCTGCAACTGCGATGCAAGGCCAGAAACGTCCACCTGCTGGAGGTAAAATGTTGCACTGACAGATGAGGTTGCGACCCCATCCTGGCCGATGTCGACAGAGGTACGCGTAACCACTGAGAGGCGCGGGCCCGTGCGCAAGTTGGTCACAAACTTATTCACGGAGTCCGGCGACCCATTTACGCGCATTGTGACGTTGTACTGCGCAATCGCGGCAGTCTCTACCTGCGGGGCCTCAGGCTGCCCCGCTTGCTCTGCATCCTCCACGCTAGGCATCGGCAGCTCCTGCGACTGCTCTTCTGGCACGACATTAGCAACGGGTTGCGGCAGGCCCACTTCAATTGACTGCAATGAAGTGACCCCCGAATCCTTTGCAATAGTGTGCAACTGACGGATGAGCTCTGGCTGATCAATCATGTTTGGCACACGCGCTGAAAGTTCATACAGCTCAGCAATTCGAGGGGCAACACTGGTTAACTGCGCCTGCAGCGCCGGCGCATGTGCCGCCATCGTAGCGTTCTGTGTCTGGGTGAATGACAACTCATCACGTGCGACGCTCGTGGCCTCCAGTTGCGGGCCAATCAACGTTACCCATCCCAAAAGGCCCAGAGCTGCAATCCCGGTGGAACACACAGCAACTGGGTGTTTACGGAACAGGTCACGCAGTGGGGAAGACTTCGCATCCTTTTGCACTCCACCCAACTGGGCGCGCAGACGCTCATACTCGCGGCGGTCATACGCGTTCACAGAGTTTGACTCCTGCCTGGTACGCGAAGAGATGTTCCGTGTCAGTCGTGAAATCACTGTGAGTCCTCCTGGGAAACGACACCCTCAGCTTCGGGGGCGCTGAGAGATGTAACGGCAGATGCTGTGACGCCCACTTCACCTGAAATGCTTAGCTTGGCGTCTTCGGTGTCTGCGTCGGTGATGTTGGGGACATACGCGTCCGTGAACCACGGGTCGCTGGACAGTGCGCTAAGGACTGCAGCTACGCCATCCCGGCCGCCCGCTGCATCGCCATTAAACTGCACGCACGCGAGCAGTGGCACATCGTTAAACCCATCCGTGGAGCGGCAAGCGCCCGTGCCATCAGTGCCTGAGGTCAAAGTGATGGCGGTGACGTCCAGGCGCCCTGCAGTTAGTTCAACAAACCGCTCAATGACCGCATCGTGGGGTACAAGGTCTTGGGACTGGCGCTCAACAGTTTCAGTAAGTGATTCGGTTTGACGGGCAAGGTTAGTGACAGGGGCCAGGGCAGCCACTCGCTCCGTAAGTTGAGCATTTGTTTGACGCGCGCCCTCTAACTCCGCTTTAACTGAAGCCCCAGTGCCTTGCGTTAATCCCCATGCACCTGCAATTACCAAGGCGCCGACCCCCACGCTCGTGAGGGAAGCACGCATGACATAAGAATCTTTGACCAGCTGGGCATACTTTGGTGGCATGAGGTTCACGCGCGGTGCTGGCTGTACCTTCCCGCTTGCAGAGGAAGCCTCATCACTGGTGCTGTCTGCCTTGGGTTTGAACTTCTCTAAGAGTTTCGCAATGGAAAGGTCATTTAGGTCGATTTTCAAGTTCACGGGAGCTCCTACTGAACTGACGCGGCAAGGGCCGCTGTAAGGTCTTGGCCTTGCACATGCGCGCTGACTAGACGTTGCGGATTGGATACCCAGGTTGTGGCGTCCAGAACGGTGACCTTGACCTGTGCCGGCTGGGAGGCGCTGACTCGCGCAGCAAGGTTTGGCAACCCAGACCCACCCCCAGAAATCCAAATTCGACCCACGGGGTGCCCAATGCCTTGGGTCATTTCAGTGATGGCCGACTGAATTTCGCGCACTAGCGCAGTTGTCCACTGGGCGATGATCGTTTGCGGATCCAACGCGAAGGGGTCAAATCTCTCCGCCTGATTTTGGGTAAAGGAGACTTTTAACTGCTCTGCTTCTGGAACTGGGACACCAAAGTGCTCGGCAATGTCCGCGGTTAAGTCCTGGCCGCAGAAGTGATTCATTGCAGACTGGTAGGCAAACTGGTTCGCCAAGATACCGGTGACAGTCACGGTAGTGGCGCCGATGTGTACCAGAACATCAATGCTGTGGCTGCTCGACGTTGAGGCAGTGACGAGACGGGCGAGAGCGAACGTGGTCACATCAACCGAATGTGGTGCCAATCCTGCCTGGATCGTGCAGTTAAGAATGCCGTCCAAGCTTTCCCGGTCAACCCCGGCAAGTGCAATGTCCGCCATGGTGTGATCCGGCCCTTCAACCTGTGGGGACGTATAGACGTTAGCCACATGATGATCGAGGTACAGGGTTTCAGAGTTCACTGGCATGGTGTGCCGGGCTGTTTCGGCAACAAAAACATTGCGGTCATCCTTCTTGGGAAGGTAAGCGATGGCTGCACCGCGAACAACCACACTTGGGTGCGAACCAACAACAAGGTTCGCTTTTTTAGTCGAGAATTTCCCGTACTTCCATAGCAAACGTAAAGCTGCGGTTAAGCCAGCTGGGTCTGAAACCTTCCCGCCAGTGAAGACCCCCGGGTCAAGGGGAATTGCGTGAGCTTTACGGACCGTAATGGAACGTGCCGTGGTAGTCGTTTCTACCGCGCGCACACCATCTGTGCCGATGTCTAGGCCGACCAATGTCGCCATGGAACCTCGCCAATCGTTATTGGAATAGTTGAGCGCGCGCGTGACTGGCGCAGCCTTTTAATGTGCCAAGCCTGTCACGCAAAACAAGGTTTTAACCCAAAGAGGAACGGTCTGCGGCGTGTCCACCACTCCTGCGCATGTTGATAGATAGACGTAACTTTCCCCTGCACCTGAGTCACTATTTTCAAGGACAACTTCACTGATATGAGCACTTCGGTATTGCCCCAAACAAAGTCAGATATTGCGGACCTGCTTGTTGCAGATGGCCTTATCTCACCAGAGGTTGCGGCTGCAGCTCGTCAGGCTTCAGCCCGGCCAGGAGCGCAGGCACTAGGTGTAACCATTGCCGAGCTAGCAGGGCTTGACCGCGAGGTCGTTTATATAGCAGGTACCAAAGCAAGTGAAGGTGTTGCTGCCACCTACAACCTGCGGGCTGAAACCCATTCTGCTGACGCCAGTTCCCTGATTACACAAAAGCGAGCTGAAACTTTAGGTGTTGTTCCACTTCGAATCGCTGGCAATGCAGTAACGATCGCATGGGGGCCGAAGGCGTACCGCAGTTCGCAGGTACGTTCAGACCTGCAGATTGCCTTGCAGGGGTACCAAATTGATTTCCTGCTAGCGACGTCCAAGCAAATCGATGAAATGCGCTCAATTGTGTACCGTAACGACAGCGAGATTGCGGAACTTTCAGCTGAGCATGTTGGTGAAACGGGTAGCCAAACGGGCGTGCGGATCGTAGCACTGCACCTTGAACAGGCACTGCGTGATGGCGCTTCAGATGTGCACTTTGAACCAGATGGAGAAAAACTTCGTGTGCGGTATCGCATTGACGGAGTGCTTGCCGTGCGCACCCCCATCAGGAAGGAAGTGGCTGACCTGGTCATTGCGCGGGTCAAGGTAATGGCCAACATGAAGGTTGAAGAAAAACGTGTCAGCCAAGACGGGCGCATTACCCACATGGTTGATGGCACCAAGGTCAACCTTCGTATCACGACGTTGCCGGCCCAGTTTGGTGAGGAAGTCATTATTCGAATCCTGGACGACTCCGGTAAGGCACTGGCAGTTGAAGAACTTGGGATGTCCGAGTCAGTGCTCAAGACTTGGCAGGACGCGTACAGCAACCCTATCGGCATGATCATCGTAAGTGGACCTACCGGTGCCGGCAAGACCACAACCTTGAACTCAACCCTGCTTGAGAAAGCTTCACCCGAGGTCAAGATCATCACCGCGGAAGACCCTGTTGAATATCAGATCCCAGGTATCTCCCAGGTGCAAATGAACCGCAAGGCGGGGTTGACGTTTGAAACTGCACTAGACGGGTTCATGCGTGCAGACCCGCACATCATTTTGGTTGGAGAGATCCGCAATAAGGAGACCGCCTCCATTGCAATTGAGTCAGCCCAAACGGGTCACCTGGTGATGTCTACGTTGCACACGAACTCAGCGCCCGCAGCAGTCTCAAGGCTTGTCAAGATGGGCATTGAACCATTCCTTCTGGCCGATACCATCCGGTGCGTCCTCGCTCAACGTTTGGTACGTGCGCTATGCAAGGCATGTAAACAACCGGTAGAAACAGACGAGGCCTTGTTGAAGCAGGTGGGGTTCACTGTTCCTGCCGGCACGGACGTGAACCTCTTTGAAGCTATTGGATGCCAACTGTGCCACGACGGGTACCGGGGGCGCATTGCCGTACATGAGGCAATGGCAATGACCGACCGTATTGCGGAGGCGATTTGTAATCCCAACATCCCACCATCACAAATTACGGCCATTGCTTGCGAAGAGGGCATGGTGCCGCTGCGTGAAGATGGGTGGCTCAAAGTTGCTGCAGGACTAACCACTATCAATGAAATCCGCCGAGCGGTTTCTTAAGGAGCTATAACTACCATGGGATCGTTCTTCGGACATAACTATCAGCCGCCTGCGCCTGCGCCCCTGAATCGGCGCGCGGCACCACCGGTGCAGGCCCCGCGGGCGCCAACACCTGCGCCTGCCGCAGATCAGCCAGCTGTGCAGTTCATTCCTGCTGTAGCGGGCTTAAGTGCTGAGAATGAAACGACCCTTGATGGGTTATTACAGTGGATTGTGCAGCAACGTGCTTCTGACCTGCACCTGATTGCGGGGCAGGTTGCCTGGGCTCGGGTACAGGGACGGCTCATTGAGATTCCTGGAAGTGCCACACTCTCTGCTCAAGACTTGAACGACATGCTCTTGCCTTTGCTCAGCGAGTTTCAGCGTCAGTCTTTTGAGGAAACAGGTGATATTGACCTGGCGTATGCCCCACAAGGTGGAGATACTCGATTCCGCGTGAACCTCCTGCGTTCTAGAGGTGAGATTGGTGCTGTCATGCGTGCAATCCCCACTAAGGTGCCATCGGCAGAGAGCCTGGGACTGCCACAAGCGGTGCGCGGGTTAGCCCTCCAGAAACAAGGGCTCGTTCTAGTGTGCGGATCCACTAACTCAGGAAAATCCACCACTTCTGCAGCGATCATTGACATTGCCAATGAAGTATTAGCAGCGCACATTTTGACCATTGAAGACCCCATTGAATATGTGCACCACCCAAAGAAGTCCACGATCCGCCAGCGTGAGCTCCATGTAGATACCGTTTCATTCGAATCTGCTCTGCGTGCGGGGTTGCGCCAGGACCCGAACATCATGTTTGTTGGGGAAATTCGTGACTATCAAACTGCTCAGGTCGCCCTCGAAGCTGCTGAGACAGGGCACCTAGTCATCGCTACCTTGCACACAAACTCAGCGGCTCAAACGGTTGAACGGTATGTCAACTTGTTCCCTGATGAATCCCGCAACCAGGTTCAGTCAGTGCTGGGTTCAGTGTTGCAGGCCGTGGTTGTCCAGGCGTTGATTCCCAGTGTTGACGGTACGAAACGGCACGCTGCCCGGGAGATTCTTATCGCAAACTGGGCAATCCGCAGCCTCATTCAGCAAGGAAAGTTGAACCAGTTGAACTCTGCCTTGCAGACCGGCGCTAGCGAAGGCATGCAAACACTGAACGATGACCTTGCTCGTTTAGTTAGAGAAGGCAAGATCACCTTTGAGTCAGCTGCAATCGCCACCAGAGACATCACCGAATTGGAAACAAAGTGTAAGGGAGTGGCACTGTGAAATTTGAAGCTCGACTCTTCGATGAGAGCGCGCAAGAAATTGTTGTGCGTAACATCGTTGCAATCAACATGGATGAAGCTCGCGCGCAAGTATCCGCGTCAGGGTTGAAGGTCATGTCTGTCACCGAACGCAGTGCCGGCCTTAACTTCAAGTTTGGTAGCAAGCACGTCAAGCCCCGTGAACTCGCCACGTTTGCCCGCATGTTCGCAACCTTGGTGGAATCGCAAATTCCGGTGTTGCGGGCACTGGAAATCCTGTACCGAGGAGAGGCGAACGAAACGCTGCGTGCGGCCGTTGAAACCGCACACACGGAAGTGGCCAGCGGACGGTCCTTGGGTCACGCGTTTGAAGCATCCCCAAAGGTGTTTCCCCCGCTCATGGTGATGCTGGTGCGCGCTGGTGAGGAGGCAGGGTTCCTGGAACGGGCATTGCTGTCGCTGGCCGATAACTTTGAAGCGAACGTCAAACTGCGTGGGGACATTAAGAAGGCTACAACCTACCCGTTAACGGTGCTGATCTTTGGGCTGGTTGCATTGTTCGCGCTCTTGACATGGGGCATGCCAGTCTTTGCCAAAATTTTTGACGACCTTGACGGGGAGCTGCCGGCTTTCACTCAACTCGTTATGGCCATCTCTGACGTAGCGGGGACCATTGCCATCCCGCTGATCATTGCGATTGCTATTGCAATTCCTTGGTGGCGTGCAAACAAAAATAGCGACTGGATTCGAAACAAGTTGGATCCGATCAAGTTGCGGTTACCTGTGTTCGGTCCGCTATTAACGATGATTGGTTTGACCCGTGTAGCTCGCACTCTTTCCGTCATGATGAGTTCAGGGGTGCCTGTGCTTACAGCCCTGGAGGGTGCAGCTCCTGTGGCAGATAATGTCGTGCTGTCCAGGGTGTTCATGGAGGCTCGCCACAGTGTCAATACCGGTGGAGGGGTTGCTCGAGCATTGGCTGACGCACCTGAACACATTCCATACATGTTTACGCAAATGGTTGCAGCAGGTGAAGAGTCAGCAAACACTGACACGATGTTGCTCAAAATTGCTGATTACTATGACGAACGAGTAGCTGCCGAGACCGCGGTTCTATCGAGCCGGTTAGAGCCGTTTCTCATTGTTCTGATTAGCGCGCTTATCGGTTCAATTGTGATTGCGATGTACCTGCCGACATTCGCCGTAATGGACCTCATCCAGTAAGGGAGTGGACGTGAACACTGTACGAACGACAAATGTCGCTGCCAAGCAAACACCACCATGGATGTACAGCAGTGCCGGCAGCTTCACTCAATGGACCTGGGACGGCGATCATTCAGCGGCAGCTCAAGAGCATTTTGTTGCCTCAATTACCCGTCAAGGTGACCTGTGGGAGTGGGACGTCGTGGCCAACGGTGGAGGCCAAACCGTCAGGCTTCGACAGGGGCAGGGCATGGACTTTGACCACTGTGAACAGCAGGTGTTGGAAACAGTGGGCAAGTCATTTGCAACCGCCGCCCCGCATCTTGGTCTGGGTACGCGCGCTTCGCACATGTACACCCTTCAAAACGGCACTGTCCTGGACCTGTCAGAGGCGAATGGGCAGAACGTCCGGCTGAGGTTAACCACAGGAGGGAGCGTTGAAGGGACCCTAGCCACGGGAGGTTGGGGCCTGACAATCACAATGCAGGACGGCCGCAGTGTGCTTGTGCAGCCCGCATCTGTGGTGCGTGTAGAACCGCTGTAACGAACAGTTAGCTAAGAGGGGCTTGCCGCACATAGGAGTGGCATGCCCCTCTTAGTGTTTCTTGGACAAGAACCTTGCAGGTAGGGCCAAACGAAAGGATGTCTCCATGAGCAGTTCAGCGTTACGCACACGACAGTTTTATGCGACGAACGCCAGCAGCTATGAGCAGCGTGCAGTTCGGCTCGGAATGCAAGGTGAACAGCTTACTGAAGCGCAATGGGTTGAAGCAGTGGCATGCCAGGTTGAAGCTGACGTGAACAGGGTAATGGCTCGTGTCTGGGCGAAGGTAAGTTCTCGCTTGGGGGACCCTGCTGCCGAGTTCTTTGCGACGATGGCGCAGTTGATGGAAAGGGTGGCTCCGCTGGCCGTTGCTGAGGACGTTTCGGTGGTGACCGCCTTTGCCCAGTTGCGTGACGCTTGGACGGACGCACTGGACCCACATAATGTCCTGGTGACGTTTGGTGCGTTGAACCATTTCGCTGACGCTCCTGCAATTGACTTCACCCTTGTCGCTTCTCAACTTACCCATGGCGCCACAGTGAACGACTGGGTTGATGGGGTGCGTGCAAGCGCAGTTGAGCCAGGTACTTACGATGCGGTGGTGAGCGCCTTGTGGGTGTACCTCACCTCAGTTTCGCAGGCGACCGGGGATGAAGCATTAGCTCGGGTACAGATGCGCATGAACATGATCACCGGTGAGGTGAGGTCCGCGGATCTTACTGAACTGCTTGGCAGGACTGAACTCGTGCTCGGCCCGGTGGAATGGACCCGTTTTTGCCTGGTCTTGCAAGACTTCGGTTTCACCTTGTCCTTTGCACCGTCCTAGAACGGTGTATATACCTGCACACGGCAATGGCCCCATCTCAACTGAGGTGGGGCCATTGCCGTGTGCAGGGGAGTGCTAGATCAGTAGCCCCGCCATGTCGTTTTGGACTTGGACATTCAGCGCCTGGTCGCTAATCCCATCTATCTGCAGCCGGGTCAGGTTCTCTGTGCGGCGTGGTTGCTGAACTGAGATGGCGCTGGCTGCAATGTTGACCAGCGCGGTCATGATCCCCGGGCTGGCAGGTTCTCGTGAGCGGTTGACCTGGCGCGGTGCCCTGTCACTCTGCGTAAAGCCGTATCCCTGTGTAGAGGCGGCCAGCACGGGCTGATGAATGGTGGAGGGCCTCGGGTTTGCCAAGGATGGTTCAGGTGTAACGGGGTGCGGGTCAAAACCCAGTGTGCTTGCAAGATCCATGGAGTTGCGCCCTTCAATTGTGGGGCCCATAGCAGGCGATCAGTGTGCTGAGCGCCTGCTATGGGAGGGGTTTAGTTGGTAAAGACAGGCTTCCAGTACAGGTGCTCCGAGCGGAGCTTGTTCCAGACTTGCGGGTCATCGACTACAGGAGGCCCAGGTTCTGGCTCTTCTGCTTGTGTAGTGGTGGCGCGAACAACTTCTGACCACGCCCCGGTACCACCCAGGCCAACTGCCCGTACACGGAACCGAGTTAATGTCTCGGGTTCAACGGGGCCGGCCTCCACGAGTTCCACCTCGGTGGTGGCAACCGGTGCGGACCAGGGTTCATCACCGGTTCGGGTTTGGTATTCATAACCCAGTGCACTGGACACGGGCTCCCATGTGAACACCGCTTGCGTGGCGGTAACCTGCACTAGTGAGCCAACCGGGGTCTGCGGCGCGGTGTACCTCAAGACTGGGTCTGACCATGCAGAAGATCCAATCTCATTCACGGCCCGTACTTGCACCATCACGTGGTCATTGCTCTGCAGCTCGTTGATAGTGACCGAAGTTTCAGTACCGTTCATGAGCACTGGTGACCAGTCACCATCGTTGATCTTGTACTGGTATTCATACCAGCTGATGCCTGGAATTGGAGCCCACGTAAAGTTGATGCTCGTTTCGCTGGATTCGGTGTCCGGTTGCCCCAGGTCAGGTACACCCGGAATGGCATCAGTTACAGCTACCTCAGACCACGAGGACTCACCACCAGGTGAGATGGCACGCACTGCAAGCTGCACAGCACTTTCGTCATCCACGGAATCAGGAATGATGAACGCAGGGATGTCATCTGGGGTTACCGATTCAACCCAGTCACCACTCTCGCCACCCTTGAGGTACCGAACTTCATAGTGTGTGGAGTGCGGTACAGGTTGCCATTCAAAGATGGTTCCGAACGGGGTGCCGAAGCCGGCCAAGTTCAGCGGTGTGCTGGGCGATGTGTACCCTGACGCTGGAGCAGACCAAGGTGAAGGGCCTGCAGCATTAACTGCTCGAACCTCAATGGTGATCTTCTGGTCCTCGGTTAGGTCCTCAATGGTGATGGACTCATCGAGCTCAACATTTTCTGGTGCGGACCATGGACCGTCATTCTTGGACGTACGGTACTCGTACCATTCGGCGTCGCTCACGTGAGTCCATTCAAATGGGATCGCGCTGGCGCTCACACCTGTGTCTGGAACAGTAACTACGGGGGCGTCTGGCAACGTCAAGGCCGTGACCGCGTCAGACCACTCAGATGTGCCACCTGGGCTTACTGTGCGTACAGATAGGTTCACATCCTGTGAGGCAGGCAGGTCGTTGACCGTGAAGGTACGTTCCCCTTCTGAGACGGTTGCCTGTACCCACTGGCCGGTGTCCGTGTCACCAAAGAGGTACTGCACTTCGTACCCGGTCGCGTGAGGGACGCTGTCCCAAGTGAACTCGGCTGTGCTTGGGTTGGTGAGGTCTCCTAGGAGGTTGGATGGGGCGCTCGGGGACGTGTACCCAATAACTTCGGTTGACCATGCAGAGATTGTTCCCTGATCGTCAACAGTGCGGACTCGCACCCTGACGGACTGATCTGTTTGTAGGTCGTCAATGATGAGGAACGGGGTCTCAATGGTGGTCACTGGTGTCCACCGTCCGTTGTCGATCATGTACTGGTATTCATAGTGCTCTGCGGAGGCAACGTTTTGCCAGGAGAACTCGGCAGCACTGCTGCTGGACTCATCGTGTTGAACTGTTGGCGCTGCCGGCGGGATCCTCACCTCAGCAGTTGCCGACCAGTCAGACGTACCTGCATCGGTGATGACGCGCACTTCAAACAGGACGGTCTGTCCTGGCTGGGCGCCTTGGACCGTGAACTCGGTTGTGGTTTCTGCAGCAGTTTCCTGCGCCGATTCACCGTTGTTGATGGAGTACTGAACCTCGTATGCGGTTGCACCGGGAACTTCCGTCCACTCGAAAGTGGGTTCAGCTTCATTCATGGTTTTGAGTTTTACAACTGGAGCGCTTGGTGTGGTGTGCACAGTCATTGGTTGCGACCATGAGGACAGTGACCATGGTGAGGATGACCATGGGCCGACAGCTTGTACTCGAGCTGTAATCTGGTCGCTGGCGTTAAGGCCGGTCAATGTCTTGGTGTAGTCAGTGACCTGAATTTCGGGGTTCCATTCCCCGCTGTTGACCTTGAACTGGAACTGATAGTCCGTGACCCCAGGGATCTGCTCCCATTCGAATGTGGCTGAGTCCTGGGTGGATTCAGTGTGCACGAACTCTGGGGTTTGAGGGGTGGTGTGCGTTTTCAGTGCGGTGAAGTTCTGCGATGTACCTGCAGCGTTCACGGTGAAAACTTCCACTGATATGGTGCTGTTTTGTTCCAGTCCCTCCAGGATGACTGCTGGCTCTTCCGTGGTTTGAATGTCCGACCACTGGCCATCGGTGAGGTACCGGTACTCGTAGTTAGTTGCATAGGCCACGTGGTCCCATGCGAGGTCAACGCTGTTGTCAGTGTGCCCGCTTTCACGCAGTTGTGGGGCAGTTGGGAGCGTGTACCCGGTGGCTGATGATGACCAGGTTGAGACCCCAGACTTGTTCAGGGTTCGCACCTGGAACTCAATTTTGGTGTTAGGGCCTAGCTCATCAATGCTCTGGGTAGGACCGGCCTTCACTGGCAAGGGTTTTGTCCACGCGCCAGTGTTGGTCTTGTACTGGTATTCATACCCGGTGGCGTTAGGTACGGCGTTCCAGGTGAAGGTTGTGCCTGTGCTGGAACCTGAAGCAAATGCTGGTTCGGGTGGCAGCGGTGCGGCTTGCCCGTGCACACTTGTTGACCAGTCGGATGTACCTGACTGGTTCACTGTGCGAACTTGGAACTCTACAGAGTCGTTGTTGGAGAGCGCGTCAATGCGACGTGTCAAAGCAGAACTGTTTGTTAGGGCACCGGACCAGGAACTGGCGTTAATTTTGTACCGATATTCATAACTCGCTGCGTTTGGGATTGCGCCCCAACCGAAGGTAACGGTTGTGGCAGTGGTGTCGGTTACTTCAACGGTAGGAGCTGAAGGCTTGACGGTGGAAGCAGCCACTTCGGACCAGTCGGATGTCCCTGTTGGGTTGACCGTGCGTACGCGCAGTTCCACAAGGGTGTTGGGTTTACCCTCGTGTGTGATTGTCGTGTGAGTGGATGTGGTCGAATCGGTATTAGCCCAGTTGCCCCCGTTGATACGTGATTGGGTCTCGTACTTGGTGGCGTTGGCAATTGGGTCCCACAGGAATGGTGCGCTGGTTGTAGTAGCGGTTCCTGTGCGGACGACTGGGGCTGATGGCTGGGTGATGACCGGCAGGGTTGTCGACCATGTTGATACGCCTGACGGGTTGATGGACTGCACTTGCAGTTCCACGCGCTGGTTTGCTGACAAGGACTTCAATGTGAGGTCCGGGGTTGCTGTTGTTCCGGTGACCCACTGTCCGCCGTTAACGCGGTGACGGGTGGTGTATTCGGTAACGTGCGGAATTGCAGCCCATTGGATGTCAGCGGTTGTCATGGTGACGTTCTTGACGGCTGGGGCCGGCGCTGATGGTGTCACGTACCCGGTCACCATTGGGGACCAGTTGGAGATTGCTGGTCCGTTGAGGACACGCATTTGCAGGTCAATGCGGGTGTCCCCGGTTGGTGAGGTTACGGTTGCGGTCACGTTGGTTGCAGCGCTAGTTGGCGCTGACCAGTTGCCGCGGTCGATGCGGTACCGGTATTCGTAGCGTTTGCTTCCTGGAACTTCGGTCCAGTTGAATGTGACGGTCTTTTGCGTTGCGGAGGCAACGTGCACCGGAGGGGTGGTTGGTTCCGGGATGGTGAGAATGTTGACAGGGTCAGAGCACTGGGTGTCACCGTTGTACGTTGCGCATACTCGGTACCAGAAGTCTCCCTGTTCTGGGTTTTGCTGAGCCAGGGTCAGTGCAGGGGCCTTGACGGACGCCACGTCACTGTACGGGTCGGTGCGCAGTTCAGCGGACTGGACGGTGTAGAGGGAGTCATCTGGGAATGTTCCAGTTGGTGCGTCCCAGTGCAGGCTGAGCTTGTCGCCGGTGGAGTTGTTGTCCGTGACGTTTGTAGGTGCAGTAAATGGGGTTCCGGGATTGGTGACGTCGAACTCGGCGACTTCATTCCATTTGGCCCAACGTGCGGAAATTTCGGTTTGTGTCAGAGCTCGTGTGTACACAGCGACGTTGTGCATGACGCCAGCTGTACCGTCGGCGATTGTGGTTGGCCCGCCTGCTGGTGCTGCTGTGGTGGCAGTGGCCTTGAGTGCACCGTTGACGTGCAAGGTGGTTGTTCCGTCGGAGGTGACGGTAACGGTGTACAGGTGGGTTTTGGTTGCGTTTTGAACGGTGAATGGCAGGGTTGCCTTTTTGCCGCCTGAGGTGACCGCGATGTGTCCGGTGGAGTCCATGTCGATGGTGACGCCGGCGGTGTTTGCGATGGTGCCAACGGTGCCTTTGCCCCACCATTCAATGGTGACGTTACCGCTGGTGGAGTGGACAGCCTGGGTGGATGAAACTTGGCCGCCTGGTGTTAGCTGTGCGCCTGTACCGCAGAAGGTGCTAGCTCGCCCTGCGAAGCTGGAGGCCCAGGTTGCGTCGCGGCGCCCTGTGGAGTCTGCGGCAAGGAGCCCAGCTGATTCAGACAGTCTCCAGTGCGATGCGGCAGAGACTGGGGCTGGTACGGGGCATTGATTTGTTTCCCAGTCGGTAGGGGAGTCCCACTTATCTGAACCGTCTACCTTGGTGTAGGGGCCAACCGTCCATGCGTTAGCTGAGGCCGGCACATCGTTCGTTAATGTGGCTACTGCCGCTTCATCGTGGGCGTGGGTCCATTCACCACCGAGGGAAACGGTGTCGCACACAAGTGAACCGAAGTAGTTGGTGACGTGCTGGTTACTGCCCGGGTCGCTAGTGCAAGCGGCTCGAGGGGCAAAGATCATGGCCGAAATTCCAAGGCCTGGGTCACGACCCGCTGTGGCGTTGAATGTGACGGTCTGACCTTGGGAGTAAACGATCAAGCTGCCTGGTTGGCCGGGGGTGTTGAGGGAATCTTGAATGACTGTGGCACCCTTAATCACCACCCGAGATTTAGGTGCGGCAACGACCGTTGGCATGTCAATAATGAAGTTGCCTTCAACGCACAATGTGTTGGCGGTAATTGTGCCGTTGTGCTCGGAAGCTATCCAGTTACCTTCGATACGTTCCGTGCATGTAAGGTCACCCATCCAAGCTACTGATTCTGCGGTTGCCTTGGCGTAGGTATGCCCGGCAGTAGTGATGCCAGAGTCTTCGCAGGCGTCTCCTGTGCAGCGGGAGGGTGTGATGGTTCCGGCGTTGTCTTGGCTGCCGTACAAGGTGGTCTGTCCGACGGTGATGTCTGAGCCGTACATAGCCCACCCAGAAGTGGATACGATCCCTTTGCTGGGGGTGTTCGCGCCGGTGATGGAGTTATACCCTGTGACGGTCCCATCGGGGCCGTTCAATAGGACTGAGGAAAACCCATGGATTGCGTTGCCGAAGAGGGCCTTTGGTGTTGCCTCATACACGATCTTGCCGTCGATGTTGCTCGGGGCCGACCCGTTGCCAGTTTGGTAGGACGCTGCCTCAAGCTGGATTTTGTGGGTCCGTACGTCGCGCGGGTTTGATGGTGGACGGTTGTCTCGGTCTGGGTCAGCCCACGTGTTGACGATGAGGTCATACTTCGTGGGGTCGACAGCGTTGCCAGGGTTTGGCAGCGCCCAGTACTCAAAGCACACGGGCCTGGTCTGGACAAGCTGGCAGCTGACGACTGCGTTTGCCCGGTCCACGGGCAAGGACTGACCTGCACTGAGCCGGTCCAGACCGTCAGCGACTGCTGCGTCTGTACGTTGCACGGTGGCGATGTCGTCTATGGCAATGTTCGTGGATTTGATCTGCATGTAGACAGCCGCGGTGGTGCTTATACCGATGAGCGCCATGATGGCTGATAGGACGATAACGGGGGCGATCTGACCTGCGTCGCGGCGTAGTGCGTGCAGGCGCGTGAGGATGATTTGTTTCATCAGGTGTCCTTAAGCGACGGTTAGTGTCAGGGGAAGTGTGGTGGTGGACCGGTCAACGGCTCGTTCAACTATGACGACTGCGGTTGAGGTGACATCGCAGTTTGCGGTAGGTGGAGGTGTCACCTTCCAGTCAGCGTTTGCGGAAATTGTCACGAGCGTTCCTGAGATGTTTCTGGTGACGTCACGCGCTTCGATGATGGAGGCTTCAACTTTTGTAGTTGAAGTTGTTGTCCCGTTTTTGGTGGTGAATACGACGTACACGCGGTCTGCAGCTGAGGTCGGGGAGTTTGTGGTTTTTAGTCCAACGGAATGCCCTGTGACTTCAAACGTGAGAGGTTGCGGGGTAATGGGGGAGCACCATGTGGTTGCGGTGGCGGACTCTGGAGACAGGGAAGCGTCGACGTGGTCAACGGTGTCGCCTGTGGACATTTGGTAGGCCCAGAATGAATCTGTGGAGCGGGTGTGGGCGGGGGCGTTGTCGAACTGTGCGGTGAAGGTGACTTTCACGTCGCCTGCCCGAATCTCGCCCTTGGGGCCGGCGCCGTTGTTTAGGTCGGTGAGGTTGTCAGCTGGAACGGTAACGGACCATCGGGTCCCGCCGTCTGTACTGCTAAGTTCCTTGGTGACTGTCTTGGCTTGAATCCCTTTTGGGGTTGGGACTTGGTGGGTCCAAGTGGCTGTCATTGCACGCGCGGGTTGGGTTACCCGGGCGTGCAGGTCTACATCGTCATTTTGGACCGGGGAGGAGTAGGCAGAGGCCATGGTGGCGCCGTCCAGTACTCGTCCCGAGCGCACATAGCTTTCGCATACGGCTGCGGCTGCCAGTGTGCAGGTGGACGTTGATGAGGCGTAGTCACCGCTGATGGGGTCAATGTCGGACCCTGACGCTGTCCGTACGATACTTTCAACCGCGCAGTTTCGGCTGTCAAGGGTGCATTGGCCAGTGAGGGTTTCTTCTTGGTTCTCAGGGGCCCACTGCATGACCACGGTAATACGTTTACCGCGTGACCGGTCCGCGCCTGGCTGTGGGTTTACCTCGGTGACGTAGGTTGCGGCTTTAAAAATGTGCCCACCGGACTTGAATGTTTCATGTGGGCCTGCAGTAAATGTTGAAGCTGTGGTGGGGCGCTGAGCGCCTAGGACCACTGCATCTTCTTTTACGGGCTCGGGTGGCCCGTCCACTGTTGTCAGGGGGAGGTTCACCGTACCGGTGGGAGCTCCAGGGTCACTTTGGTAGAAGCCAAGGTCTTCAAAGTTTGCTTTACGGCCGTCCGAGATGATCTTGGTGGCGTGCCCCTGGGCGACCGATAAGTGTTGGGTGTACCCGGTGATCCGAGCTTGCTGGATCCCACTGCTGGCGGTGGAGATGCTAACGAGTGTGACAAGAAAAATGGCTGACAGTGTTTCCACAAGGGTGTACCCGGTGTCGCGGGTTTGTGCCGCTTGAAAGCGGTTCACGATTCGAGTGGCAAACGTTTTGAGGCACGCGGTTATCGGCATACCTTATATATGTGCGGCGACATTATTGTCACCAATATATGTGCGGGGCAATCTGGTGGCTGGGCACCTAGCCGAAGAGGAGTGCCCTTTTGGCTGCGAGTTCCTTAGCGCGTGCCTCGGTTTCCCGTACTGGTGCGGGGGCCGCTGCTGCTGGCTTGGAGGGTGGCGGGGAGACCAGCTGTGCGAAGCTATTTACGACCGCGGTTCCGGCTGTGAACTCTGGGTCTGCGTCGGCGGTAAATAACTAAGGTTTACTTCTCGTGAATAGGTTTCCCTAGCTAATTCAACTCAAGAGCGGCGACTATGAGCACTGTTTTATTATTAGACCAATCGTGCATGGCAGTTTGGGTGATTGAGATAACAAGATTTGTTCGTTATCATCATAAATGATCCAAAGTTCGTAGATCTTCAAGGAAGAGGAAAAATGATCAGGAAAAATTCCATCCACCGCGCCGCAAGCGCCGTAGCTCTAGTATTGGGACTTGCAATTGCGCCGCTGGTAGTAGCTGCGCCCGCTCAAGCTGCCTGTTCTGGGTATCTTTCAGTCGATACTGTCAAAGAGGCTCAAGCGAAGCTGTATAACAATTGCACGGGTACCAGTAAAGTGCGTGCGCACAAAGTGTGGTACTACACCGACAATGTAAACGGTAGCATTGGCAACAGTTATGGGCCCTACATAACCCAGTCATCTCAAACATCTAGAGTAACTTTGCCTACCGGTAGGTTCCACAAGGCTAACTACCTGGGTCTGGGCTAGATGGTCCATTGGAGACTGGCTCTAACAACTTTGCTCTCTGTTGTGCTGTTGGTAGGGTGCGGTTCTCAAACTAAAGAGGAGCTCCCGTTCCCATATGCGGTGGAGTTTGAGGAGGCTCTTGCTGAGTCAACAACCGATTTGCAGCGGGAGATCTTGGCAGATCAAGTGATTACCGATGAAGAGTTTCTTGAACTGCGCCAATTGCATATCGCTTGTCTTAACGATGCGGGTATTAAGGCCGAGATGATTCCTGAGGGCGGTTACACGGTTTTTGCGGAGATGACAGAGGCAGAAACCGACATTGATATGGGCTGCCTGGATGATTCGATCATGCCAATTGAACCGTTGTATTACGCGGTCAGGAATAACCCCAAGAACATTGACTTTACTGAAGTCATTGTTGAATGCCTGCAACGCAAGGACCTTGTGAGTAAGGACTTCACGGCAAAGGAATACAAACTTTTGGAGTCACAATTTCCTTCAGTCATTACTGAAGAGGGAACGGGCTCCGTTGAAATGCCCGAGGGTGAGATTCCTAAACTGCCTGGTGGGACTCCGATGGATGACCCAGCTGTGTCAGAGTGCTCATGGAATCCGCAGGGGTATTAGGTAATGCAGATGCGCTGGGTAACAATCGTGGCCCTTTTTGCTTGCGGTGGTGGCGTGGCGCTCGGCGCGCTACTGTTTCCACCGCAAGCACCCGATGCGGTCACCGAGACAGTGCAAACCTATGAGGTTCAGCCCGTAGCACGTAGTTACGATGATGCACGCAATGAAGCGGTTACCCTTGCTGTCCAACCCGACCAAGACGTGTTCGGGGCGGCGGTGACGGGAGTGATCACTGACGTGAATTGTCGGCTGGGTCAGCCCATAGCCAGTGGTGAGGTACTGTACCGGGTTGGTAACTCACCGGTCGTTGGGCTAACCACGAAAGTCCCATTTTGGCGGGATTTCAGTGCCGGTGTTAAGGGGGTAGATGTTGAATCCCTGCAAGAGGAACTGGAACGTTTAGGGTACTCTGTCTCCAAATCTGCTGTGGTTGATTCCCAAACCCGCAAGGCGGTGGGAGAACTACAAGTAGCCAGCGGTATGAAGCGTACCGGGGTGCTTAAACTCGAATCTATTGTGTGGGTGCCCCAAGGCAGCGAGCCGGTCAACGCGTGTCACTTGGTACCGGGAGCCTTAGTCAGCGCGGGTGACAAGGTAGTTACCTTACAAGGGGCACTATCCTCGGTGACGGTTCCTCCCGCAGGTGACATCGCTGAAGAGGATAATGCCCGGGTAGCGGTGTTTGAGGAAGTGACGGCCGAGGTTCCAAAAGATGGCAATATCACCGACCCAGCATTTTTGTTGGAGATTACTCAAAGTAGCAAGTTCCAACGTTGGTTAGGGGAGCAAACTGAACCATTTACGGTTGCCACGCGGTTCGCCCAACCGTTTGAAACCATTGGGGTTCCGCCGGGAGCGGTCCTCACCGTAACGGACGTATTGGGTTGCGTGGTTTCAGATGGACAAACGGTATCTGTAAGTATTGTGAACTCCGAACTTGGCACTGTTTTTGTCATACCTAAAATACCTGTTGCAACGGTGACTGTTCCGGCTGTAGAAACCGGATTGCAATGCGGATAGTTGCCCAAGGGCTCACTCATGCGTTTGCCCAGCGAGAGCCACTATTCACCGACCTAAGCTTTACAGCCGTTCCCGGGGATGTCATTGGCTTGGTAGGCCCATCAGGTGCTGGTAAGTCGACCCTACTGTCGCTATTGGCCGGATGGCTCGAGCCCACCGGTGGCACATTGACCAGACAGGGGATTGACCGGCTCACACTTGTTACACAAAACCCGCACGGTGTTGCGGGCAGAACCGCACTTGATCACGTTGCTTACCCAAAGATCAGCCAGGGTGCTCGCCGCAAAGTTGCAAACGAGCAGGCAATGCAATTCCTTGAGAAGTTCCAACTAACCAGTGTTGCCCACACACTGTATGGTCGGCTTTCCGGCGGTGAGCGCCAACGCATGCTCCTGGCCCGTGCCCTTATGGGGGATCCCCAATTACTGCTTGTAGATGAGCCAACTGCCCAACTGGACGCTCATTCAGGGGACGTGGTCAGCAAATCTATCGCGCGGCTTGGTGCACAATCTGCAATCGTATTCGTAGCAACACACGACCAACGTGTCAGTAACTCCTGCACTAAGGTCCTTGACCTCTTGACTCTTGAGTTGATTGATCAACCCGTGGCGCACCGGCTACCTCTGTTGGGTGAAACGCATTGAACCGAAACATGCGCGCACTTGAGGTACTGCGGGAGGGGGCGAGAAATCATGGAGCCGGAACCAGCCGAGCCCTTACAAGCCTGATTGTGTTCATATTCGTGGCGGGGATACTTGGAACAATCGCAACACGCATGGTGGTCGGGGTTTCCCAAGAGGCCGCCAACTACCAAACTGCCGGTGCCTCCGTCTACCGGGTGGATCTACCTGGCCGTATTGATTCCCAAGCCTGCGACCAGATTAGCCACATGCCCGGAGTACTTGCCGCCGGCGCGAGTAGGCAGGCCACCGACCTTACCTTCGCCCTCCTGCGGGGGCTACCAATCGCAGTATCTGAAGTGACCCCCGGGTTTATTCAACTCGTCGGGGCGGAACAAAACGATCCGACGAGCCAAGGGATTATTCTCGACGTCGACCTAGCAGATTCTCTAGGCCTAGTGGCACTACCCGCGGCACTTGCTGTGGTGGGTAAGCCAGATCCAGTTCCCGTGCTTGGAACGTACCTGTCGCCTGATGACGGACGAGACACCGCGCTGTCGAGTGGCGCTCTAGCAATCAGTAATCACGGAGTCTATGACGCGTGTTGGGTGCGCTACATCCCGCCGATCGATAATCCCATGAAGGTTATGGGGCTGGCGCTGCTACCTGAAAAATTTGGCGGTGAGGATCAAGTAATAGCGCCGGTGCAATGGAACACTTCATTGGGTGCAACCCTTGATCCAGGGCAGGCGTTTGCAAACCTGCCTTTAGGATGGTTGATCGCCGCCGGTGGAGTCTTGGGAATTGTACTTGGGGCCATCCTGACTAGGCTGCGCAAACTCGAAATGTCCAGTGCCTTACATGCCGGTGCGGATCGCTGGTCGCTGACAAGTATCAGTGCTGTTGAGGTTTTCATTTGGCTGGGCCCAGCGGTTGGGCTGTTGCTGGGTGGGTTGGTCTGGGGTGCACACTACGCAAACCCTGACCCGTACTGGCCCGCTTGGCAGGCCGGGGCACGAGTTATCGCAGCGAGTGCAGCGGGGTGGCTTGTGGGCGTCTGTGCGGTAACCGTACTGACCAAGGAGCAACGGCTCATCAAATACTTCCAACAGCGCTGAGCTGCGTCACGTAAGGGCCCTTGGAGTTTTATGGCACCAGGTCCCGAACACTGTGGGTGAATGAGGCGACAAATGAGCGCATGAGCGTCATAAATTCCTCGTTTTGGTTGCCTAGTTGCGCAAAAGTTTGTGTGTAAGCGCTGGTGGTTGCCGCCATGTATTTGCTGAATTCCTGGGCACCAAATTCTGATGGCTCGCACTGATATGGACCGGTGGGATTCTTCTTGTTTCTTGATAATGGGGTGTACTAATGTTCTTGGACAGTCTTCATATGAGAGAAGATAGAGAACATGGCAGCAGGATCGAAGAAGCGGTTTAGTCCGCAGTTCAAGGCAGAAGCAGTACAACTCGTGGTGATGAGTGATCGAATGATCACAGAAGTCGCCCAAGAGTTGGGGATCTTGCCAGGGACTTTGGGAAACTGGGTAGGTAAATATCGGCGGGAAAACGCTGTTGAGGAAGTAGATCAGCCGTTATCGGTTTCTGACCGGGTGCGACTCAGTGAATTGGAAGTTGAAGTGCGTCGGTTGCGGATGGAGAATGATTTCCTAAAAAAGCAGCGGCCTTCTTCGCCCGTCAGCAGGACTGAATGAGAAATCAGACCTGATTGAAGCGGAGAAGGACAACTTCCCGATTGCTTGGATGTGCCAAAAACTTGATATTCCACGGTCCTCTTTTTATGCCTGGCGTGCACGTGTTGACGTCACTACGGCCAGTGCCGCACGGCGCAAGGATCTAGGTGACCAGATCAAACTGATCTTTATAGATCGTCTTAAAGTCTATGGGTGCCGGCGTATTACAGCTGAGCTCAACAGTGCAGGTATTGCCTGTTCAGTGGGCCTGGTGGCCTCGATCATGCGAGAAAAGGACCTCGTGGCTATCCAACCTCGGGCGTGGAAACGAACTACGACTCAAGGGGACTGTGATCATGACATTCCCGACCTCATAGGCCGTGATTTCAGCCCTGATACGGGCTTACCCGGTGAGCGCCTCGTTGGCGACATTACCTACCTTCGAACAGGGCAAGGATGGCTCTACCTGGCCACCGTTATTGACCTAGCCACCCGGATGGTTGTGGGCTGGCAGCTCGCTGACAATCCAATACGGCTGCGACTTTGGTATTGGTACCAGTGCGTACACCGCTAATTATTGATGCCCTGAAACTGGCGAGAACACACGGAAGAGTCGCCCCAAAAGCAATATTCCGTAGCGATCGAGGCAGCCAATACACCTCGGATGATTTTCATAAATACTGCAAGGAGAACGGGTTCATTCAATCCATGGGGCGCACGGGTGTGTGCTGGGATAATTCCGTCGCCGAGAGCTTCTTCTCGTCATTGAAGAACGAGATGTACCACCACCAGGTCTTTCCTACCCGGGCCAGAGCACGCTTCGCAGTCGCTGATTACATCGAGATTTTCTACAACAGAAAACGGATCCACTCTTCCTTGGGATATCAAACACCCTTCCAAACCTGGGTCCAAAAGATCCAAACTCAAGACCAGCAAGCAGCATAAGAAACAACAAATCTAGAAGATGAGTGTCTAAGAAATTTGACACACCTCAAGGAGCAACTGTGGTAACAAACCAGTTCGATCCCCAGGACTGGTATAAATCGCTGCACGACGCGGTGATTGCTGAATCCATCCTGAACAGGATCGTGTCGAACGCAGAGATCGTGCAACTAGCAGGCCCCAACATGCGCAGACACGCTACCCTGAACGTTGAGAGAGGTGACACCGACTAATGATTTAGCGCGGGCGGAGCAGTGCTCCAATTGCACCCGCCCGCGCTACCGGTTCAACCCACACCCGCTACCAAATAGCTCGGCTAAACACCAGCGCCATGTAAGTGTCCGTCCTGTAGATTTTTGCTTCTACTACTTCTCATGCGCGGACACTGAGCACCCATGGGGTAGAACAAAAGGGGCCCTGCCGTAGCAAAGCCCCTACTTGTTAGAAATCGATGATGTCGCCGGTTCGCGAAGGTTCCCAGCTTAGATCGCGTTCCATTGGCTGCTTAAAATTCCCAGCCGGCAGACACTTCATATGCAGAAGTCTCGATGTCCCTTCGCCGTGCCCAGGGTAGGTTTAGCAGAGGAATTCTCCGTGTCGAAATGGCTTCCGTTACACAAACGGTGGTCGGGCGCGCAGAAGCCATCAGAACAATCTGCCTGTCTCGAATCAGAACATTCCTGTTTCTGCGCTCGTACAATGATTTGAGACAGTGCTTAGGAGAATCGGGTTTATGTCCAGTCGTCGTAAGTTTAGTGCGGAGTTTAAGGCAGATGCGGTTGAGTTGGTGATTTCTTCTGGCCGACCAATTGTTCAGGTTGCTGAGGAAATTGGTGTTAGTGATGGTTCGTTGGGGAATTGGGTCAGGGCTTGGAAAAAAGAGCATCCTGACGCTGGTGGTGATGACCGTGGGCCGGTTGAGTGGGCTCAGTACAAGGCCTTAGAAGCTGAGAATGCGGAACTGAAGAGGGAGATCGCATTTTTGGGAAAAGTCAGCGCCTTCTTTGCCGCGAAGCAACAGTAAAAGATTACTTCGATTTCGTCGCTGCTCAGAAGGCTTATTTCCCGGTTGCCTGGATGTGTCGCAAACTTGGTATCTCTCGGGCCTCATATTATCGGCGGCTTCACCCGAAGCCAAAGACTGCAACCCAGGTTCGTCATGAAGAGTTAGAGACCCTTGTGACTACGGAGTTCCATGATGCCAAGGGTATGGCGGGCCGCGATCAACTCACGTTGATATTAGGCAATAAAGGGGTCAAGATCAGTGCCGGCACAGTCGGTTCAATTATGGCTGATCACAAGCTTGAAGCAGTGCGGAAGCGGGCTTGGAAGAAGACCACGGCCCCTGATCCTGATGCCCGAACCGAGCATATTAAGAACCATATGCTTGACGCCGATGGCAATCGCGACTTCTCTTCAACGGTGCCCGGGACAAGGCTTTGTGGCGATATAACCTATCTTCGCACTGGGTCAGGGTGGTTGTATTTGGCCACCGTTATTGACCTAGCAAACGGCAAGGTAATTGGTTGGTCAATGGACAGCCATATGCGACGAGATCTTGTTATTCAAGCCCTAGCGATGGCCAGAGATCACGGACAGTTGGATCCCAATGGAGCCATATTTCACTCAGATCGTGGCTCACAATACACTTCGAGCGAATTTCAGAAATGGTGCAAAAACAACAAGGTCACTCAGTCCATGGGAGAGACGGGGGTGGCTTGGGACAATGCTGTGGCTGAATCATTCTTTTCGCATTTTAAGACTGAAATGTATCATCAACGGTCGTTCCCCAATCACCTCGCAGCTCGCACCGCGGTGATGGAATATATCGAAGTTTGGTACAACCGTAAACGGCCTCACGCCCGCAACAATGGGATACCACCAGAAACAGCGTTACAGAACTACCAAAACCACCGCCAGATCAAGGCAGCTTAAAAGAAAACAACATTAGAGTGTCTCAAATCCTTGACGTGCACAGTTTCGGGTTCTACTTCACCAACAAGGGCGTCAAGATCCGGGTGGCTCCGAAAGCGTTTACACGCATGAAGGACCACATTCGGAAACTGACCTCTCGTAAGTGGAGTGTGTCGATGGAATACCGCATCATGAAACTGAACCAATATGTTCGAGGTTGGATGGGCTACTTCAGGTTGTCTTCGACACCAAGGAAGTTCTCCAAACTTGACCAGTGGTTTCGGCGTCGGATGCGGCAAATCCTGTGGAAGCAATGGAAACGTCCACGAACGCGAGTAACACAACTGCGTCGCCTAGGGATTCGACCAGATCTGGCGTATCAATGGGCAATGAGCAGTCGTGCGTACTGGCGTATCGCAGCATCTCCGGTGCTTACCCGAGCGTTACCAAACCAATACTGGACCGATCAAGGTCTGGTCCTCTTTCGCCCTGCATGGGACAAATTTCAAACGACCTAGCGAACCGCCGTATGCGAGGCCCGCATGTACGGTGGTGTGAGAGGCGGGAGGCAAACCCTCCCGCCTACTCGATTTTTGGGACGAGCCTAGCCACCGCTTGCGTGCTGATCAGTTGCCAACGCAAGTCAGGCATCGGCAATCCCTGCTATAGACACAAAAAATGGTGCCTGCCAGATAGTTCTGGCAGGCACCATGCTGTTTGCTCGCTGTGGCCTAGTGAATGATCTTGAACTTGTTGTAGACCTTGGCTAGGGGAGCCGGAGCCCACCAGTTGTATTTGCCCAGGAGCGTCATGGTTGCGGGAACCAGGAGCATGCGCACGACCGTGGCGTCAATGAAGATCGCAACGGCCAGGGCAAAGCCAACCTGCTTGATAATGATGAGGTCGCCGGCAACAAACCCGGCAAAGACTACGATGATGATTGCGGCAGCCGACGTAATGATCCGGCCGGAGCGCTGCAGTCCCTTGCGCACGGCTTCCTCGGAGTCCATACCCTTGTCTACGAGCTCCTTGATGCGGGACAGCAGGAACACCTCGTAGTCCATCGCCAACCCAAAGGCGAACGCGAGCACGAGCGCAACCACGAAGGTTTCAATGCCGCCCGTCGGGGTGTAATTGAGCAAACCCGTGAGGTGACCTTCTTGGAACGTCCACACCAGGATTCCCATTGAGGCGCCCAACGAGATGATATTGGTCAGCAGCGCCTTCAGCGGAATGACGATCGAACCGGTCATCAAAAATAGCAAGATAAACGTGGCCGCTGCAATGATGCCCACCACGTACCAGACGCGGTCCATGAGGGCCTCGGTGAAGTCTATTTGGCCGGCGGCCTGACCCACGACCATCACCTCGTGGCGAGTGTCGAGACTACGAATCTCCTTGACCGCTGACACGGCCTGGGGCCCCGCAGGGTCCTGGTCCGTGATGGTGGCACCGATGACGTGATAATCACCGACCGGTGCGACGCTCAGGACCTTGTCAATGCCTTCGACCTGGCCAATCTGCTGAGCAAGCGAGTTCGACCCGGCCGATGAAGCATCGGTAACAACCATGATGTCTGCCCCGCGAGTCTGCGGGAATTCCTTGCCCAACGTGGCGGTGAACTGACGCTGGGAAGAGCTCGTGGGCAGTAACTCAATGCCGGAGTTGCGCATGTGCAGGTTCGCCGCCGGAAGAGCCAAGAAAACGAGGAGCAGGACGCAAGAAACAAGGACGATTACCGGATGCTTCTGTACCTGCAAGGCCAGCTTTGAAAAGACGCCCTCATCTGACTTCACATCGGCGGTGTGGCGGATGACGGTGCGCAGACCGGGAATCTTGTCCAACACGGAAGGACGCGCCAGCCGGGTGCCAGTGAGCCGCAGCAGGGCAGGGACCAAGAACAACGCGGTCAGGACTGCCAACAGGACAATGACCACGCCCACGGCGCCGATCGCGCGTAAAATATCCGGGGTGAATAGCATGAGGCCGGCAATCGAGATCGCCACGGTCAAACCGGAGAACGCTACGGTGCGCCCAGCGGTGCCAAGGGTCTTGATAAGAGCCGCACGGACCGCCAAACGATCATTCGAATCGGCCGAGGTGGCCTTGGTAATCTCCTCGCGGAACCGAGAGACGATCAACAGACCGTAATCAATTGACAGCCCTAGGCCCAAGATGGTTGCCACGTTGATGATGCTGGCGTCGATGGTCAGCAGGTAGGACATCCCCAGAATGACCCCGAGCCCGGCAACGATTGACGCCCCGGCACCGGCAAGCGGCATCGCGGCAGCAAGGAAGCCACCAAACACCAGGACCATAATAATCAGCGCGAGTGGGAGCGCTAGTAACTCGCCGGTGATGAGGTCGCTCTTGATCTGGGCGGTGATCTCATCGATAACCAACTGGTTGCTGCCAATGGTTGCTTGGGCGTTTGAATCGGCACTCACGATCGATTGGCCCGCAGTTCGCATCTCGGTCACAACCGTTTGGTGGGCCGCGGTTGCCTGCGCCTCGGTCAAGCCATGATCGAGGGTTGCAATAGCGAGGAAGCCCTTGCCGTCGGCCGCGGTGAACAGTGCGCCGATCTCGGATTGCGCACCCTCAAAGTCCAACATGGGGTGGTGGAAACTCTCGAGGCCCGGAACCTCGGCTAACTTATGGGTCAGGTCCGTCATTGGTTTGACCATGGCCTGCGAATCCGGCCCAACTCCCAGAACCATGAGCGTGATGGCTTCACCCTGGGTTGAATTTTCCCGCAGAATTTCCATGCCCCGGTCGCTTTGAGACCCGGGTATGGCGGGCTCACCCGTGGTGAGACGCTCAAATATGGACTCGCCGTTCACCCCGATGATGGCAAACGCCCCGGAAAGGGCAACGACAATCAACCAAATGGCAATCGTCATGATGGGACGGCGGTCTACGGATTTACCTATGCGTTCGAACACATGCCCAAGCATCTCAGATAAATAATGAGATGGGTACGACTATTTGGCAGGTGGACGGTTTTAGTGGACAGTTCTGTCGGCCATTGCGCATAGGCTTAAGGGTATGGACCTATTTGACGCGACCAATCAGGCGGCCAGCGGAATCCCCGCGGTCAATGCCTCAGCGCCCCTTGCGGTGCGGATGCGTCCGCAAACCTTGGCCGAGGTAGCTGGACAGGAACACCTGCTTGAGCAGGGGTCGCCGCTGCGCAGATTGGTTGAGCCTAGCGATGAGCGGTCACTACGTGCTGCACCCGGGTCGGTCATTTTGTGGGGCCCTCCGGGGACGGGCAAAACGACCCTTGCGTATTTGATCGCCCAGACTTCCGGGCGAAAGTTTGTCGAACTGTCCGCGGTAACCGCTGGGGTCAAGGACGTACGTTTGGTGATTGAGGATGCGCGGCGCCGGTTGGCAACCGGTGGGCTTGAGACGGTGTTGTTCATTGATGAGGTCCACCGATTCTCTAAAACTCAACAGGACGCCCTGCTGCCTTCGGTTGAGAACCGTTGGGTTACGCTCGTTGCCGCCACAACGGAGAACCCCTCGTTCTCGGTGAACTCTCCGTTGCTATCGCGTTCGCTCCTGCTTACGCTGCGGTCCTTGGAAACCAAGGACGTGGCCGCGGTTGTGGACCGGGCACTGACCGATGATCGGGGCCTGGCCAATACCGTCACCCTGAGTGACCCGGCCCGCGAGCATCTGTTGCGGCTGGCCGGGGGAGACGCGCGTAAGTCGCTCACGATTCTCGAAGCCGCGGCCGGTGCGGCTCTCGATGCCCGCCAAGACGAGCAGATTCGGTCCGGTAAGGTCGTCAATATTGACCTCGACACCATGCAGCGCGCAATTGATGTCGCAGCTGTCCAGTATGACCGTGACGGAGATCAGCATTACGACGTCATCTCCGCGTTTATCAAGTCCATGCGCGGTTCCGACGTGGATGCCGCACTGCACTATTTGGCGCGAATGATTGTGGCGGGGGAGGACCCGAGGTTCATTGCCCGGCGGATCATTGTCCACGCCTCGGAAGACGTTGGGATGGCAGACCCGTCCGCGCTGCAAACGGCGATCGCAGCCGCTCAGACGGTCGCGATGATTGGTATGCCCGAGGGTCGGTTTGCTCTCGCCCAGGCCGTGGTCCATATTGCTAGCGCGCCCAAATCCAACCGCAGCCATGACGCTATCAACGCCGCAATTGCTGATGTTCAGGCGGGCAAGATCGGGCAGGTACCCAATCACCTGCGAGACTCCCACTACGCGGGGGCAAAGGCTTTGGGGCACGGGTCCGGTTATAAGTACGCCCACGACTATGATCACGCGGTTGCCCCGCAACAGTATTTGCCGGATGACCTACTTGGGGTGCGATATTACGAGCCGACCGACCGCGGCTTTGAGCGCAACATCACACAGCGGCTTGAGGTCATCAGGGGGATTTTAGATTCCGGTGACAAAAAGTAACTGTTAGACTTCTAAGGTTGCCTAATTGGCAGCCACCTGGGACCTTGGCCCGCACCGTAGAAGCCGTTGCTTTAAGAAATTAAGCATCCGTCGAAGCGGTTCATGCGGCTGGTCCCACATGCTCGTACAACCGTGCGGGTATGTGACGTCTATATTAACGACAGGAACGGAAAACTTTATGTCTTCTGTAACCCGCTCGCGCCGCCAGGTTCGCCTGAGCCGCGCACTGGGCATTGCGCTTACTCCAAAAGCTGTAAAGCACTTTGAAAAGCGCCCGTACCCTCCGGGCGAGCACGGCCGTTCACGCCGCCGCACCGAGTCTGACTATGCAGTTCGTCTGCGCGAGAAGCAGCGTCTTCGCGCCCAGTACGCCCTGCGTGAGAAGCAACTTCGTGCAACCTACGACCTCGCGCGCAAGCTCGATGGTCTGACCGGTGAGACCATGGTGGAACTCCTTGAGACCCGCCTGGACGCACTGGTTCTGCGTGCCGGATTCGCTCGCACCATCCTGCAGGCTCGCCAGACCGTGGTTCACCGCCACATCCTGGTTGACGGCAAGCTGGTTGACCGCCCTTCATTCAAGGTAAAGCCTGGACAGACCGTTCAGATTGCACCAAAGATGCAGACCACTACCCCTTACCAGATCGCAGCAGCCGGCGCACACCGCGACGTTCTGCCAGCCGTTCCTGGTTACCTTGACGTACAGCTTGAAAAGCTCAGCTTTGTGCTGACCCGCAAGCCTGTTCGCGCCGAGGTTCCGGTCCAGTGTGAAGTTAACCTGGTTGTTGAGTTCTACGCACGCTGATCCGGCGGGTATATAACCATTGCAGTACCAACGAAGCCCCAAACACTATGGTGTTTGGGGCTTCGTTGTATCTCGAGAGCGTAACTTGGTTGCGCGTTGCTAGCCACGCGGGCTCTGAAAAATTGGATTCAGCGGGTAGTGTTCTAAGTGAATATTTCCAGCCAAGTTCAGGAGAATGTTTTGCTAGGTGACATTGCCTCACTTATCGCCGCCCTTGCCTTTGTGGCCTTGGTGGTTTTCATTGCTGTGCCGCTGATTAAACTGGGTAAGGTATTCGATGCCGCAACCCAGTCGATCGAAGAAGTCACCGAACATACCCTCCCGATTTTGGATGAATCCGCCGACGCAGTGACAGCCGCGAATCAGCAGCTGGCAAAGGTGGATACGGTGACAACCTCAGCCGCCGAGGTGAGCCAGAACATCTCAGCCTTGACTGGCCTGTACTCAGCAGTCCTTGGCGGCCCCCTAATCAAGGCTGCCTCCTTCAGCTACGGCGTGCGAAAAGCCGTTGGAAATGTAGGCGCCAAAATGAGTGGGAGGAAGCGTCGATAATGAAGCGTTTGTTTTGGATTTCAACCGGAGTGGCTCTGACCATTTTTGTCATGGTCAAGGGCCGCAAGATCATTGCCCAGTACACGCCTTCGGCGCTGACCGAGCGAGTAGGGGAGCAAGCCGCAGAATTTGGCGAACAGGCAAAGGACGCCGCGACCGGCTTTGTCGCCGATTTCAAGGCCGCTGCCAAAGCACGCGAACAGGAGCTGCGTGATTCGCTCCTGGCAGATTCGCAGGGCAGCCTTGATGACCTGCGGACTCGGAGAGATAAATACCAACGGCGCGCACCCCGGGCACAAGACTTTTTGGATGATGATTCCGAGGATGATGAGTTGGGATACTCCTTTTAATGTGACCTTGAGCGGGTCAGATGTGCTAAAAACGTCAGATCGTCGATTATTTCGCGGTCAAAGTGTGTGAGTTATGGACTTGATGGCAGGCTTTTGGCCCAGTCCGCTTAAGATTATCTAGTGCCCAAATTGATCTGGGTACTTTTACTTCAAAGATTTGATAGAGGATTTCATGCGTACCGCCGATATTCGCCAGCGCTGGCTAGATTATTTTGAATCACGTGACCACCACGTTGTGCCATCCGCGTCCTTGATTTCCCCGGACCCATCGCTTCTGTTCACGGTCGCGGGCATGGTTCCATTTATTCCATACATGCTCGGTGAGCAAACCCCGCCGTGGCCACGTGCTACCTCGGTCCAGAAGTGTATCCGCACGGGCGATATTGAAGAAGTTGGCAAGACGACCCGGCACGGTACGTTCTTCCAGATGAACGGAAACTTCTCGTTCGGTGATTACTTCAAGGAACAGGCGATCACTTACGCCTGGGACTTCATCACCGGCTCAGAAGACGACGGAAAATTGGGATTTGACCCAGAACTTGTTTGGGTCACCGTCTACGAAGACGATGACGAGGCAAACGACCTGTGGCGTTCGATTGCTGGTTTGCCGCAAGAGCGGATCCAGCGCCGCGGCTACAACGACAACTACTGGCACACGGGTCAGCCTGGCCCGGGTGGACCATGCTCGGAGATCTACATCGACCGTGGGCCAGAGTTCGGTAAAGAAGGCGGACCCGTTGTTGACGAGGACCGCTACCTTGAAATTTGGAACCTCGTGTTCATGCAGTACCAGCTGACAAACGTGACCGCCAAGGACAAATTTGACATTGTTGGTCCCCTGAAACAGCACAACATCGACACCGGCCTGGGACTTGAGCGCGTGGCGCTGCTGAAGCAGGGCGTTAACAACATGTACGAGATCGACCAGATCTTCCCCGTGATCGAGACCGCGATGCAGCAGGCCGGCAAGGTCTACGGCGAGAACAACGATGACGATGTGCGTTTCCGTGTAGTTGCTGACCACGTGCGCTCGTCACTGATGCTCATTGGCGACGGCGTTCGCCCATCCAATGAGGGCCGCGGCTACGTGCTGCGCCGCCTGATGCGCCGTGTGATTCGGTCAATGCGGCTGCTTGGGGTGACCGAACCGGTTATCCCAGCTTTGCTTGAGACGTCAAAGAACGTTATGGCGGAGTCTTACCCGTATCTTGAGGAAAACTGGGCGACGATCCTAGCTACGGCAACGGCCGAGGAAGAGGCCTTCCGCCGTACCCTTACTGCTGGCCTGACCATCTTGGACACGGCGGTGAGCACCGCTAAGGAAAACCACCCCAAGGGTGGCGCCTCATTGACCGGCTCACAAGCGTTTACGCTCCATGACACCTACGGGTTCCCCATTGACCTCACGCTTGAGGTTGCCGCGGAACAGGGCGTCGCGGTTGATGAGAAGGCCTTCAGGTCGCTGATGCAAGAACAGCGTGACCGGGCCCGCGCCGATGCCTTGGCTAAGAAGCAGGGCCACTCTGACCTTTCGGTCTACCAAGACCTAGCAGCCGGGCTGCTCGCACCAAACGAGTTCTTGGGTTATACCGACGCGAAGGCACCAGCCAAAGTCTTGGCAATGCTCGTTGACGGTGTAAGCCAGAACGCGGTAAGCGCACCTGCAGATGTTGAGATTATCTTGGACCGCACGCCGTTCTACGCTGAAAAGGGTGGGCAACTAGCTGACCACGGCACGGTCCTGTCAGATGGCGGGGCAACGTTTGAGGTGGATGACGTTCAGTCACCGGTCAACGGGTTGAGCGTTCACCGTGGCCGATTGACTGAGGGATCGCTGCACCTGAACGATCCCGTGATCGCCGAGATCGATGGTGACCGACGCCGTCAGATCAGCCAGGCACACACGGCAACGCACATGATCCACAAGGCACTCCAAGAAACTCTGGGCGCCGAATCCACCCAAGCGGGTTCCGAGAACTCACCAAGCCGTATCCGCTTTGACTTCCGTCAAAGCCAGGCAGTGCCACAAAATGCGCTCGTTGAGATTGAGGGACGCGTCAATGACCGCCTGCGGGAGAACCTCGAGGTCAGTGACATCACCACTTCGCTCGATCAGGCCCGTGCGATGGGTGCCATGGCGCTCTTTGGCGAGAAGTATGGTGACCGGGTCCGCGTGGTTTCGATCGGGGATGAATGGTCCCGCGAGCTCTGCGCAGGAACGCACGTTGGCCAGTCCGGTGACCTCGGCTTGGTGACTATTTTGGGTGAAGCCTCAATTGGTTCCGGTGTTAGGCGTGTTGATGCACTCGTTGGCAATGGAGCGTATGGATTCCAAGCCAAGGAACGTGCCCTCGTCAACCAACTGTCCGGACTGCTTAACGTTCGTTCAGAAGAGCTGCCAGACCGTGTCAGCAACCTGGTGGCAAAGCTGAAAGACTCCGAGAAGCAACTCGCACAGCTACAGCAGGCTCAATTGTTGGCCTCGGCTGGCAAGTTTGCTGCTGAAGCCGCGGTTGTAGGCACGGTCAAGGTAGTCACCCAGAACCTTGGAGATGCAGCAACCCCCGAGGGGCTGCGCGCGCTGGCACTTGACGTCCGGGCGCGACTGGGTGACTCAGCTCCGAGTGTCGTAGCGATCGCAGGCGTGGCAAAAGACCGCCCGCAGGTGGTTATTGTGACCAACCAAAGTGCTCGCGACCTCGGTGTGAAGGCCGGAGCGTTGGCTAAAACCGCTTCTGGCACTCTCGGCGGTGGCGGTGGCGGTAAGGATGACATGGCCCAGGGCGGTGGCGCCAATGTGGCTGCCTTGCCGCAGGCACTTGATGGCATTGTCCAGCAGATCAAGGGCGTAGTCGGTGTCTGAGTTTTTAGAACATGAACAGGTAGGTCCCGCGCCACTTGCGCGCGGGGCCCGCTTGGCCGTCGATGTCGGCGGTGTGCGTGTGGGTCTTGCCGCCAGCGACCCAGACGGGATTATGGCTAATCCGGTGGCAACTTTGAACCGGGACCGGTCAATCACCTACCGGCAGGGCGGAGCGATCCCACGGGTGCTCCCCAAGGACATTGCCCAGCTCGTTGCGGAAGTTGAAGAACGCAGTGCGGCCGTGGTTTACATTGGCCAACCGCGTCACCTATCGGGCAAAGACAGCGAGTCATCGGCCGTGAGCGCAGCATACGGCGACCTTTTGGCGCAGTTGATCGCGCCTGTTCCAGTCTATTTTGTCGATGAACGGCTGACCACGGTAACGGCGCACCAAGCGCTGTACACCTCCGGACGAGCCGGAAAGAAACACCGCTCGGTCGTGGATCAGGTAGCGGCAGTGATCATCTTGGAATCAGCTATGGAAACTGAAAAAAATAGTGGTAAGCGTGCAGGAACCCTTGCCCCGGTTAGGTAAATAGGCCAGAATTCGGCTAGGTTCTTTAACTAGCCAACCAGCCTTACGGGAGTACGGACCACACGGTGCGTACTCAAATGCTCGGAGGAAAACCAGTGAATGATCTCTTTGACCCAACTGGGCAAGAGGAACACCGCACGGCGGGACTATCTAGAACCCAACGCAGGGAACTAGACCGTCAGCGGCAGCAGGCATCGAAAAGACGCCGCTCTGGACTCATCGCTACGTTGATCTCGGTGATCATCATCGGTGGTGTGTTGTATGGTACCTGGAAGTTTGCCACCAACTTTTTTGGCGACATCAAAGATAGCCAGAATAACGAGGCCGAGCAGATACAAGACTTCGTTGGCACCGGAACCGAACCGGTTGAAATTACCGTTAATCCGGGTGATAGCGGTTCGGCAATCGCCAAGACGCTGGTCGACAACGGTGTAATTGCAACGGCATCGGTCTTTGTAAACGCTACCTTTGCTAACCCTAATGCTGACAAGATTCAGCCGGGAACCTATTCCCTGTACAAAGAGCTTCCTGCTGCTACTGCTCTCGAGATGCTGCTTGATCTTGATAACTTGTCTGGAAACCGAATCCAAATTACTCCCGGCCAGAACGTTGCCCAGATATCTCAGACAATTAAGGGTATTACGGGACTGACCGAGGAACAGCTCGAGGCTGCGATGAAGGACGTCGCCGCAACAGGGCTGCCATCCGTGGCGGAAGGCTCCTATGAGGGCTGGCTCGCAGACGGCGATTACCGATTTGGACCGGATGTCACCGCCGAGGAAGTCATCAAGGAAATGGTGGGGCGTACGGTAACGCGGCTTAACTCACTTGAAATTCCGGAGAAGGACTGGCAACGGATTCTCAACGTAGCTTCGATTGTGGAGAAGGAAGCCGGTAGTGAAGTTGACATGCCGGTTGTCGCCTCAGTCATTTACAACCGCTTGGAAGCGGATGAGCGCCTCCAGATGGACTCGACCGTGCACTATGTGCACGGCGGAACCTCAAATGCGGCCACTACGAGTGACCAGCGCGCAGAGGATAACCCATGGAACACCTACCGGATCAAGGGCCTGCCAAAGACCCCGATTGCATCGCCGAGCTTGGTGGCCGTTGAGGCCGCACTCAACCCCGAGAATACCGACTACTTCTACTTCGTCACGATTAACCCCTTGACCAAGGAGACGATCTTCTCTGAGACGTGGGCCGAGCACGAAGCAGCCGTTGAGCTCTACCGTGCCTGGCTGCGTGAGCAGTCTAAAGACTGACCGGGGCTAAGAAACTCTATGACAAAGCAAGCGGCAGTTTTGGGCCACCCTATTGCGCATTCATTGTCCCCGGTGTTGCACCGCGCGGCCTATGAACAGCTCGGGTTGGACTGGACCTATGGCCGGTTTGACGTTGATCAAGACCAGTTGGCAGCGTTCATCCAGGGCTTAGACGGTACGTGGGGCGGCTTAAGTTTGACCATGCCGCTCAAACAAGTGGTGTTTAAACTGCTGGATCATATTGATCCGCTAGCCGAGGTCACCGGTGCGGTGAATACCGTCTTATTCACCGGAGCCGGTGTCCACCGCAGTTTGGTGGGGACCAACACCGACGTGTACGGACTGGTCATGGCGCTTAAAGAGGGCGGCGCAAAACCAGGTATCAAACGCGCGGCAATCCTAGGCGCGGGGGCAACGGCCTCCTCAACCCTCGCAGCGTTAGCCGAACTGGGCTGTACTGACCCCGTAGTCTACGTTCGCTCGTTGGGTCGCACTGCAGAGCTGCGCATGGCGGCGTCTCGCATGGGAGTCTCACCCACATTCGAATTACTGAGTAAGGCGCCAGCTGGACTGAACACGTTCGATGTAGTGGTCTCAACGCTTCCACCATTTGCCGGTGACGACATCGCGGCCCGGTTGCTTGAGGCTCAAGAGGGACGGGCCGTGACGGGTGTGTTGCTCGATGTTGCCTATGATCCAGATCCAACCGCACTGATAAGTGCGTGGCGCGGACTTGACGGAACCGCGATTACGGGGGAGCGCATGTTGCTCCACCAAGCAGTTGAACAGGTACGTCTCATGACCGGCATGCCAGGGCCGGTGGCCCAAATGGGCGACGCGCTCAATGGGGAGTTGTTACTGCGTCGGTAGTGTTTCCTTTGTCATGAAAACCCGTTAGGATTTTTGGCACTTGTGTTGGGACCGGTGATGGTGCCGGCTGGGACATAAGGGACGGGGGTTGGCACCGTGCTCATGGTGGCTCACGGGGTTATTGGGCTTAGTGCAGGTTGGGGGATCAGTCGCCTAGCCGACCGAGAACTTGGGTTGCGCCAAGCGCCGCAATTGCGCCCCACCCAGACCAGCCTCACTGTGCTTGTTACCGCGATCCTCTTTGTGGCGTTCGCCGCCTTGCTGCCCCAGGGTGCCGGCGCCAGGTTTTGGGCGGACTCGCTCGTGCTCATGGCCTACTGGTTTTGTACCGGGATCAGCGTGTTACTGAGCGTTATTGATTTTCGTACCCACATCTTGCCCAACCGTTTTGTGTTGCCTGGAATTGGAATCACCGCGGTCTTTCTGGCAGGTGCCACCTTCGCAGTAGGGGAGGGTTGGGAAAGCTATTGGCGGGCTATCGCATCTGGCGGCGCAGCATACGTACTGCTATTTATCCTCTGTATCGTTGGCGGATTAGGTTTTGGTGACGTCAAACTAGGTGCAATTCTGGGGGCCTATTGTGGGTGGTTAAGTTGGGGAGCCACTGCCATGGGCCTAGTACTAGCGTTCTTGGTGGGTGGGTTGGTTAGTCTCATACTGGTGCTCAGCAGGAGGGCGTCACGCAAGTCCTCGCTGCCTTTTGGGCCGTGGTTGTGCCTTGGCGCGCTCCTCGCAATGCTGGCAACCCTGGCGTTTGCGCCATGACACGTCCGTTATCCGGGCATTGGTCATCTTGCCAGTCAAAACATGGAAAGATGGGGGCATGCTTCGTTGGATAACTTCAGGTGAATCTCATGGCCCCTCGCTCGTTGGAGTGATTGAAGGCCTCCCCGCTGGTATTGAGGTCCAAACCTCAGACATTCAGGCTGCTTTGGCCCGCCGTCGCCTTGGTTATGGCCGCGGTGCGCGAATGAAGTTTGAACAGGATGAAGTCCGGATTTTGGCCGGACTGCGCCACGGTATTAGCCAGGGTGGCCCCCTGACCATTGAAATTGGCAACACCGAATGGCCCAAGTGGGTCGACGTGATGGCTAGCGATCCGGTCGATGAGAGCAAGCTCAAGGGTGCGCGTAACGCCCCGTTGACTCGCCCGCGGCCCGGGCACGCAGACCTCATTGGAATGCGTAAATACGATTTTGACGATGCTCGCGCCGTGCTCGAACGTGCTTCCGCCAGGGAGACCGCAACGCGTGTTGCTCTGGGGACGGTAGCCGCCCGCTTCCTGGAGCAGGCTTTTGGAATTCGCCTTGTTTCGCACGTAACCGCAATCGGCCCCGTGTCCGTTCCGGACGGCCGGGCGGTACCAACCCCGGATGATATAGCTTACCTAGACGCCGACCCGGTCCGGACCTTTGACAAGGAAACCTCTGACGCCATGGTCGCCGAGATCGACCAGTGCCACAAAGACGGTGACACCCTCGGTGGAATTGTTGAAGTTCTTGCCTACGGCGTACCGTCCGGTCTGGGGTCCTACGTACACGGCGACCGCCGCCTCGACGCACAACTAGCCGGAGCCCTTATGGGTATTCAAGCGATTAAGGGCGTTGAGGTCGGTGACGGTTTCAGAACCGCTGCCCGCCGCGGATCCCAAGCGCATGATGAAATTGTGCCGGGTGAGGATGGCAAGATCGCTCGCGCATCCAACCGTGCCGGTGGGATCGAAGGTGGCATGTCCAACGGCGAGGTCCTGCGGGTCCGCGCCGCAATGAAGCCAATTTCAACCGTGCCACGGTCGCTGCCCACGGTTGATACTTCAACCGGAAAGGTTGCCTCCGCACAGCACCAGCGCTCAGACGTTTGTGCCGTTCCACCAGCGGCCGTTGTAGCCGAAGCCATGGTTGCGCTGACCCTAGCCGCAAGTGCACTCGAGAAGTTTGGGGGCGACTCTATCGGTGAGACGCGCCGCAACTACGAGGCATACCTTGCAGCAATCCCAGAATTGTTGCGCTGAAAATGACTCAGGCACGCATTCCTAGGGTGGTCCTGGTGGGACCACCCGGTGCGGGTAAGAGTACGGTTGCTCGAGCACTGAGCCACCTGCTCAAGGTCGCTATGCGAGACACCGACCAAGACGTTGAGCAAATGGCTGGCAAAAGCATTTCTGATGTCTTTATGGACGACGGCGAACCGGCTTTCCGAGCCCTTGAGGTCGCCGCAGTTGCCAAGGCTCTTACCGAGCACTCCGGGGTGTTAGCGCTCGGTGGTGGAGCAGTGTTAGACCCGCAGACCCAGGCCAACCTGGCCAATTACCAGGGCCAGGGTGGGGTCGTTATCTTCCTCGACGTGTCCCTTACGGCCGCCGCTCCACGGGTTGGATTCAACCAGTCACGCCCACTGCTGCTGGGTAACCCGCGTGCCCAGTGGAAGATCTTGATGGAAAAGCGGCGCCCCACGTACGAGCAGGTTGCTACCGCGCAGGTCCTGACCGATGACAAGACCCCGGCCGTGGTGGCCCAAGAAATTCTGACATTACTGCCAGTTGATCAAGGAACCCCTTCATGACTTCGAATACCCGTATTACCGTAACCGCCGAGCGCACCTATAACGTAGTCATTGGGCGTCACCTGTTGGGGGAACTACCGGAATTGGTAGGCGCGGAGGTCCGCAAGATCCTGATCGTGCACCCGGAGGCCCTTGAAGCTACCGCTACGGGCGTGCGCGAGGACCTTATGGAACAAGGGTATGAGGTCCTGCTAGCCGTAATTCCGGATGCGGAAGAAGCCAAGAACGTTGAAGTCATTTCGTTTGCCTGGCAGATTCTTGGCCAAGCGGACTTTACCCGCAGTGACGCAATTGTCTCGATCGGTGGTGGCTCGACAACCGACGTCGCCGGTTTCATTGCAGCTACCTGGTTGCGTGGAATCAAGGTCGTTCACATTTCAACGACCCTGCTGGGCATGGTAGACGCTGCCGTAGGCGGAAAGACCGGCATTAACACCGCCGAGGGCAAAAACTTGGTGGGTGCATTCCACAGCCCATCGGGCGTCCTGTGCGATCTTGCTGCGTTGGAAAGCTTACCGAAATGGGACTTTGTTGCTGGTCTTGCCGAGGTAATCAAGACCGGTTTTATTGCGGACCCGGTCATTCTTGAGCTAGTTGAAGCCAATGCACAGGAGTTGCAGAACTGGCCCGATAGTGCCCCGCAGCTCTGGGACGTTGTGCAAGAACTCGTTGAACGTTCTATCGCAGTCAAGGGCCGCGTGGTGAGCCAGGACCTCAAGGAGTCTGACCTGCGCGAGATTCTGAACTACGGGCACACCTTCGCGCACGCAATTGAACTTGTTGAGCGGTACGGTTGGCGTCACGGCGCCGCAGTTTCTGTTGGCATGGTCTATGCGGCCGAACTGGCCCGCTTGGCGGGCAAGCTGGACGAAGCGGTAATGGAACGCATGCGTTCCATTCTGTCGTCGGTTGGCCTGCCGGTTACCTATCGCGGCGATCGCTGGGAGCAGTTGCTGACGGCAATGCGTCGAGACAAGAAGACGCGCGGCGACATGCTGCGGTTCGTTATCTTGGAGGGCGTGGGCAAGCCGGTTCGTTTAGAAGGCCCGGATCCGATGCTTCTTGTTGCCGCATACGCCGAGGTTAGTGCTGCGGCCCCAAAGCCCGGCGGCCCAGTTCTGCTGTAAGTGACCCTGCGGTTGCCGGTTAGATGAATTGACGTAGGAACGGTGAATGCGATGACGCGCGTAGTTATTTTGAACGGCCCCAACCTTGGACGCCTGGGAGTGCGGGAGCCGGATGTGTATGGCTCAACCTCCTATGCTGGGCTGGTTGCGGCTGCCGAGCAGTGGGGCAAGGATCTCGGGTTCGAGGTTACCGTTTTGCAGACCGATAATGAGGCGGAACTCATTGGCTGGTTGCATGATGCGGTTGACAATCAGGCGCACGTGGTTCTGAATCCTGCCGCATTCACCCATTTCTCATACGCTATTCGGGACGCAGCGGCGATGGTTACCAAGGGTGGATTGAAACTGATCGAGGTGCATATCTCTAATCCGTACGCCCGCGAAGAGTTCCGGCACTATTCCGTGGTGGGCCCGGTGGCCACCGGCACGATCGCTGGCTTTGGCTTGGATTCCTACCGGTTGGCATTGTCCGCCTTGGCGGTTGGTTGAGCGACGGAGCATGCAATTAAGCCTATAGCCTTGATTCGTTGGAATTAAGGTTATAGGCTTAATAGATGTTCGTGATGACCCTTGACCAACGCGGTAGCCGCAGCGGAACCGACTTGGTTCCCCCGACCCTGGAACTACTCGAGCGGACCTTAACCGATGACATGACTCCGGTTGCCGCCTTTGAGCGGACAGCGGGGGATGAGATCCAAGGCGTTGTAGATAATCCCAAGGCCGTGTACGCGGTGATCAGGTTACTGCTACGAGAGTCCGCATGGTACATCGGAATTGGGCACGGCCCGGTTGATCAACCCGTACCGGTCCGAGCCGCTGAGGGCGGTGGGCCAGCGTATTGGGCCGCCCGGGATGCGGTAAACTTAGCCAAAACTAAAAGGGCATCCACCCCAATCGCGTTGCTGAGCCAAGACGCAGGTCAGCAGGCAGCGGATCTTCATGGGCTCCTGCAACTCTTGGGATTTGTCCTCGTTGAACGATCGGCTGCTGCATGGGAGGCGATTGACTTGATCACCACGAGCTATGGGTCTACAAACGGGGTGACCCAGAAGCTGGCAGCGCAAACCCTAGGGATCACCCCGGCGGCGATGAGCGCAAGACTGCGCAATGCGGGCCTCAATCAGGAACTCGAAGCGCAGCCCGTAATCCTCAAGATGCTTGGTTCGCTCTTGTAAAGGTTGTGTCTTAGGCCCATGACATGATGCAACTATGACTTTGTTGATCTGGTTCCTGGTGATGGCTGCAGCGTCGATTGGCGGGTACTACGTTGTGCGCGCAGTCCTGTGGTTGGCGCAGAGGCCACTGACACGTAAAGCGCGGCGGTCGGGATCCCAGGTGCCGGTGTCCGATGGCCCCGATGGGGCAACAGCGCAACACGTATTGCGCGGTGGGCTGTGGATTGGATTGCTTGAACGTGCCCTGATTTCGGGCTTTATCATGGCGGGTTTCCCCACGGGAATTGCGATTGTGGTGGCAATCAAGGGACTCGGACGCTACCCGGAACTAACCAAAGACAATCCTCATGCCGCAGAGCGATTCATGATCGGGACGCTCGCGTCATTATTGATTGCGGCGCTGGCCGGCTGGGCCGGCCAGCACTATGTATCGGTGGTTTAGGGATGTGGTTCTATCGAACCAGGTGTTTGGCCCACTGCGCAAAGAACATAGCCCCGGCCTCATCATGGATGAGGTGCGTGTGGGTCAGGACCGGGACACCGGCATCGAGAACGCCATCGCTTGGACGAACATCTACGTGCGCAACCGCGTAGCCCTGCTCGTTAAGCCAGGTTGCCATGGCGTAGTCAGTGCGAGAGTCGCCCATAGTGCGCCACGTGCGGGGAACGGGGACCTGGTCCTGATTGAGCAACCGGATGAAGCGTTCAGCTCCCGTGTCCTTGCCCGTTCCCACGTGTTCGATATCAGTAGCAACAATGGTTGGATCGATCCGTACCACCAGTGAATCGGTGTAGCCCTGGGGGGACCAATTGAGCTCCGGGCGCCCCTCCCAGATGTAGGGCAAACCGTGACTGGCAATGAGCTCGGCAACGGCGCGTTCCATAGGCCCGCGCCGTGCCTGGAAATATTCGTTGGAAATGGTGGTGTGTTGTTCAAAGGAGACCATAGTGTGTTTGGTCTCGTCGTAGAACGCCAACTCACTAAACCGGGTCTGCAAGAGCGTGCGTAGGTCATCGCGCAAGGCCAAAGGTAACTCGAGATCCCGATCAATCTCAATCTTTGTGGGTTCGGCAAAGGAAAACCAGCTGCCAGCCTTCTCGCTGATGCCCCACACGGGCGCGTTGGGTTTGAGGCCGTGCTTCTGCATTGCAGGCAGAACCTCCTGGAGCAAGAACTCATCAGACCGGCCGGTGTTGAAACCAATGGGGACGCCCGCGTTAGCCAACAACGTCAGGCTCTGCGCTAAGCCCGGCTCACTAACGCTGCGGGTAATGGGGCTAGCGATAGGCCCGTCGACATCGAGCAGTAAGCCGAGTGGAGCGACGCTTTGGCCCGGTTGGACGGGGCACAAGCCACCGAGCCAGGGGTCAAGTGTGTCGGGGTCGTGTGAACTATAAATGTGAGATGTGCGTGCTGAGTCGCCGCCAAGGTTAATTGCCACGCTATAATGTAACGCACCCTCGTGAGCGTTTAACACCTTTGGGGCGCGACTCAGCATGAGATCTATCCCAACAACCGTTCGGTTGCGGGGCCGTGCAGAATCGTACCAACGTGATTGTGACAGCTGCGCGGGATCAACTTTGTTCACCGAAATAGGGAAGTTCATACGTGGCTACCACTAATGATATTAAGAACGGCACCGTGCTTCGTCTCGACGGTCAGCTGTGGGCCGTTACCGAGTTCCAGCACGTCAAGCCTGGTAAGGGTGGTGCGTTTGTGCGCACCAAGATCAAGAACGTGACCTCGGGCAAGATCGTCGACAAGACGTTCAACGCGGGCCTCAAGATCGAAACAGCAAGCGTTGACCGCCAGGACATGCAGTACCTGTACCAGGACGGCGACGACTACGTGTTCATGGACAACAAGACCTACGACCAGCTCAACGTGAGCGGTCAAATTGTTGGTGACGCCAAGAACTTCCTGCTCGAGGGTGGCACCGCACAGGTTGCAACCAACGAGGGCACCGTGCTTTACATTGAGTTGCCGCCGTCAATCGTCACCGAGATCACCTACACCGAGCCAGGTCTGCAGGGCGACCGTTCCTCAGCAGGAACCAAGTCGGCCACCATCGAAACCGGCTACGAGATCCAGGTGCCGCTGTTCTTGGACGTTGGCACCAAGGTCAAGGTTGACACTCGCGATGGTTCTTACCTTGGGCGCGTGAACGACTGACGTGGGAGCTCGCACAAAAGCACGTAAACGCGCCATGAACGTGCTGTTTGAAGCTGAACAGCGGGACATCAACGCCATTACAATGCTTCAAGAGAGGCTCCGTGAGCCAGGGGTAGAGTCTGCCCTGCCGCAGTATGCAATTGATATCACCGAGGGTGTAGTAGACCACCTTGACCGTATTGATGAGGTCTTGCAGACCTACTCAAGCGGCTGGACGATTGACCGCATGCCTGCGGTTGACCGTGCGCTACTGCGCATTGGTGTGTGGGAGATCCTGTTCAACGAGGAGATTCCGGACATCGTTGCAATCGATGAAGCCGTGGCCCTCTCGAAGGGTCTATCCACGGATGAGTCACCAAATTTCATTAACGGCCTACTGGCGCGCATCGTCGAGGTTAAGCCCACGTTAGTTGACTAGTAATAGTTGATAAAAACGTTTGGTGGCTGACCTGTTGGCTCTGCGGGGTTGAGTAAGTCTGCGCGGCGCAAGATCCTAAAACTTAGGATCTTGCGCCGTTTTGTTTAGGTCCTAGGGACCTTGCGATTTGGTGTGCTGGGCTGCGAGGAAGTTTTGGGGAAATGGTGAAGCAGGAGGTTACGCCACCGTAACTTACGCTGGCGTAGGTTAGGCTTAACTTGTGACCACACCAAACGTATCTGCGCCCTGGCTAGCTTCCTACTCCGTGGGAGTTAACCCAACCATCGAAGTTCCCAATGAGGATGTCACAAGTGCGTTTTCGCGCAGTGTCGCCAACTTTGGTGCACGGGACGCGCTGGATTTTATGGGAACGACCATCACATACTCCCAGCTCGGTCAGCGAGTAGATCTCGCCGCTGGAATGCTGCAGGGGATCGGGGTTAAGCACGGTGACCGAGTAGCCATTGCGATGCCAAACTCGATCAACCACGTCGTTGTGTTCTACGCGATTTTGCGTTTAGGCGCGATTGTAGTTGAACACAACCCCTTGTACACCCAAGCAGAGTTGATCCACCAACTGAATGACAGTGGCGCTACGGTCGCCGTTTTTTGGGACAAGACCGCCCAAACACTCGGCGAAGGTCTGAGCCAGACCGAGGTCAAAACGCTAATCTCCGTGGACGTTTCCAAAGAGCTACCAGTTGTCAAGAAAATCTTGCTGCAATTGCCGGTTGCCAAGGCGCGCGAGACCAAAGCGGCGCTGTGCGCAACTCCGCCGGCAGCGGCTCTGCGCTGGCATGAACTGATGGCGAAGGCCGCGCCGCTAGACCCGCAGACTCCCCGAGCACACTCCGAGGATATTGCTGTCCTGCAGTACACCGGAGGAACTACGGGAACGCCTAAGGGCGCGATGTTGACCCACCGTAACCTTGCCGCCAACGCTGTTCAAGGGGCCGAGTGGACCGGCGCGGATGATGGCCCTGGAACCGAGGTGGTGTACGGGGTGCTGCCGTTCTTCCACGCGTTTGGCCTCACCCTGTGCCTGACCTACGCGCTGCGAATCGCCGCAACCGTGGTGCTCTTCCCAAAGTTTGAAGTTGAGTCGTTCCTAGCAGCACAAAAGAAGCGCCCCGGAACGTTCCTGCCTGCAGTCCCGCCAATGCTTGCCCGCGTAGCTGCGGCATCGAAAAGCAAGGGCGCAGACCTGAGCTCATTCAAGTACACAATCAGTGGAGCAATGCCCCTCCCACGGGCGACCGCAGATGCCTGGGAAGCGGCCACTGGCGGACTAGTAATTGAAGGTTACGGCATGACCGAGACCTCTCCCGTTGCCCTGGGCAACCCGCTGAGCGCCGCGCGCATACCAGGCCGGCTGGGCCTGCCCTTTCCATCAACCGACGCCATGATCGTGGACGAATCCGACGGCTTCACCCGGCTCGCCCAAGGTGAACGCGGCGAGCTCTTGCTGAGCGGACCGCAAGTGTTTAGCGGCTATTGGGGACGCCCGGAAGAAACCGCAAATATCTTGGTGGAAATTGATGGCAAGGTGTGGATCCGCACCGGCGACGTGTGCGTCATGGATGAAGCGGGCTCATTCACACTCGTGGACCGCATCAAGGAAATGATTATTACCGGCGGATTCAAGGTATTCCCATCTCAGGTAGAGGCGTGCCTGCGCGGCATGCCGGGGGTTGCCGATGCGGCAGTAGTTGGGTTGCCAACAACCTCGGACCTGGGCGAAAGTGTGGTTGCCGCGCTCGTCCTTGAGGAAGGAGCCTCGGCGCCCTCCCTCAAGGAGGTGCAGGAGTGGTGCGGCAAGGAACTGGCCCGCTACGCACTGCCGCGTGACTTGGTGATTGTTCCCGAGCTGCCCGTATCCCAAATTGGCAAGGTCATGCGCCGCGTGGTGCGGGACCAAATCTTGGCGGATCAATAACCGCTGGGACATGCTGAGTCGGTAGGGCGGCCACGGTGTGATGCTTCGCACTAGTGCCGCCTTTACCGCGCCCGCTCGTAGGTTGTAGAGTTTTGTTTGTCCTGTTAGACATCCTTTAACTACCGTCCGGAGAGGCGGAGAAGGAGGTCGCCAGATGTCTTCTGGCCCCGACGCACCTTCATTAGGTGCGGAAAATGCAACTGAAGTTTTCAGCGAAGCTGAAATTTCCCGGGCACTGACCCGAATCGCGCATGAGATTCTGGAGCGCAACAAAGGTGGAAAGAACCTTGTTGTCCTCGGAATTGTTACCCGCGGTGTTCCGCTAGCCAAGCGCCTAGCCGAGCGGCTTGCTCAGGTTGAGCCGGACCTCGATGTCGAATCCATGTTTGGCTACCTTGATGTCACCATGTACCGTGACGACCTCCACAAACACCCGCCACGGGCAATTGGGCACACCCAACTTCCCGCAGCCGGAATTGACGGCAAGGTCGTAGTGCTGGTTGATGACGTGCTGTTTTCCGGTCGCACGATCCGTGCGGCTCTCGATGCCCTCCAAGACTTGGGACGCCCCGCGGCAGTCCAGCTTGCGGCACTTGTCGATCGCGGTCACCGCGAGCTCCCAATCCGCCCCGACTTTGTGGGCAAAAACCTGCCAACCTCGCTCAATGAGCGTGTGTCCGTGCAGGTGGCGGAGCAAGACGGAAAAGACGGCGTATACATCTCACTCAAGGACACCAAGTGAAACACCTGCTCGACACCGCTGACCTGTCACTTGAACAGGCCATCTTTATTCTTGACACTGCCGCCCAGATGGCAGAGACCCAATCCCGCGAAGTCAAGAAACTTCCAACGCTGCGTGGTCGCACGGTGGTGAACCTCTTCTTTGAAGACTCCACCCGTACCCGGATGTCCTTTGAAGCAGCTGCCAAGCGGCTTTCCGCAGACGTCATTAACTTCTCCGCTAAGGGTTCCTCGGTTTCTAAGGGCGAAAGCCTCAAAGACACCGCGCTGACGCTTTCAGCGATGGGGGCGGACGCGGTCATCATTCGTCACCAAGCCTCGGGTGCACCGCACCTCTTGGCCCACTCCAATTGGATTGACGTACCGGTGATTAACGCCGGTGACGGCATGCACCAGCACCCCACGCAGGCGCTTCTCGATGCCTTCACCATGCGCCGTCACCTGTCCGGCGGCCCGTACCCGCAAGGTGCTTTACCGCCGCTGCAGAACGGGCTTGGTCAAGACCTGGCCGGTAAGCGCGTGGTGATTGTGGGCGACGTCCTGCACTCCCGTGTGGCTCGTTCGAATGTGTGGCTGTTGCACACGTTGGGAGCTGAGGTCACCCTCGTTGCCCCACCAACGCTCATACCGGTTGGCGCCGAAACGTGGCCGTGCAAGATCTCCTACACCTTTGATGACGTTCTCATTGAGCAGCAGCCGGATGCGGTCATGATGCTGCGAGTTCAACGCGAGCGGATGTCCGGAAGCGGGGGAGGGTTCTTCCCAAGCCCACTCGAGTACACCCGCAACTATGGTTTGGACTCACGCCGCATGGACTTGCTGCCCGAGCACACCATTGTGATGCACCCCGGACCTATGAACCGTGGACTTGAAATTTCAGCGCGCGCGGCTGACTCCAAACGCGCCGTCATTGTTGAGCAGGTAGCTAACGGTGTGGCCGTGCGTATGGCCGTTCTGTACCTACTGCTCGCTGGCGGTTCAACCTCGGACAACCTGATTAAGGCGGATTCATAATGGCTCACTCCACTTCCCTTAGCTTCCTGATCAAGAATGCTGCTTTGGTTGGGGGTGCCCCGCACGACCTCTTGGTGAGCGGCGGAATTATCGCTGACCTCGCCCCAAGCGCCGATGCCAAGGCATTTGACCTGCCAGCGGAAACCGTCACGGTTGACGCAACGGACCTCATCGCCCTGCCAGGTTTGGTTGACCTGCACACCCACCTGCGTGAACCGGGCCGCGAAGACGCTGAAACCGTTAAGAGCGGTACCCGTTCCGCTGCGGCCGGCGGCTTCACAGCCGTGCACGCGATGGCTAACACCACCCCGGTAGCCGACACAGCCGGTGTTGTTGAGCAGGTTTGGCGCCTCGGTGCGGATGCCGGTTGGTGCGATGTTCACCCGGTCGGTGCCGTGAGCGTTGGGCTTGAGGGTAAGCAGCTCGCCGAGCTCGGTGCCATGGCACAGTCAGCCGCCCAGGTTCGCGTGTTCTCGGACGACGGCAAGTGCGTTGACGACCCGGTTCTGATGCGCCGCGCGCTCGAGTACGTGAAGAGCTTTGACGGTGTCATCGCCCAGCACGCCCAGGAGCCTCGCCTGACCGAGGGCGCCCAGATGAACGAGGGCATTGTGTCCGCTGAAATCGGCTTGGCCGGATGGCCAGCTGTAGCCGAAGAGTCGATCATTGCCCGCGATGTCCTCCTAGCCGAGCACGTTGGCTCCCGGCTGCACGTATGCCACTTGTCCACTGCCGGATCCGTTGATCTGATCCGCTGGGCAAAGTCCCGTGGCATTCAAGTGACCGCTGAGGTTACCCCGCACCACCTGATCCTGACCGATGAGCTGGCCCGCGACTACAACCCAATGTTTAAGGTCAACCCACCGCTGCGTACCCAGGCTGACGTAGATGCGGTTCGCGCAGGATTGGCCGATGGCACCATCGACATTGTGGCAACTGACCACGCACCACACACCCTTGAAGACAAGGACTGTGAATGGAACGCGGCTGCCTTTGGTATGACCGGCCTCGAAACCGCCTTGCAGATTGTCCAGCACACGATGGTGAACACGGGGCTCATTGACTGGTCACGGGTTGCAGAGGTCCTGTCCGCTGCTCCCGCACGCATTGGACGAGTCAACGAGGGCGACCAGGCCCAGGGCCGGCCACTAGAGGTAGGGGAACCAGCCAACATTGTGCTGTACAACCCGAACGTCACCTCGATTATTGATCCAGCTAACCAGCACACGGCAAGCGACAACACCCCGTTTGTGGGCTTGGAACTTCCGGGTCAGGTAGTGGCAACATTCCTGCGTGGCCGCCCAACCGTATTTGACGGCCAGCCAGTAGATGGTCTGGGCGGTAACGCCGGACAGTTGGACCTGTCTAAGTGAATCAAGGTCAAGCCGTAGGCGTCATGATTGCAGTTGCACTCCTGGCTCTCGGGCTCATGTGGATTGGTTGGCGCGGACGGCAACGCCGCAGCGAACCTCTGGTTGGCCTGCTTCCACAGGCCAACCGTGCCCAGCTCACCAACCCCCTCACCGGTGAAATCGATGGCGAGTATGTCTCCTCGACGACCGCGGGGGACTGGCTTGAGCGAGTAGCCACGGCTGATCTTGGTTACCGGTCGCGCGGCTTCGTCCAAGTATTCGAACAGGGTGTTTTGTTCACCCGTTCCGGTGCTAAGGACGTGTTCATTCCGGCGCAAGCCATTTCCGAGGTACAAACCTCCCCGGGTATGGCTGGAAAATTTGTGGGCAAGCAGGGCCTCGTTGTGATCACGTGGACCGTGGCCGCCAAATTTGAAGACGGAACGGACCTGGACACCGGGTTCCGTACGGCTCGTAGCGCCGACCAAACCGTATTACTAGAAGCAGTATCAAAACTTGTAAATTCCCAGCGCTAACAATGCGAAGGAGTCACTATGACTTCCCTAAATATTGACGCAACATCCACCGCCGCCCTGCTCGTTCTTGCAGATGGCCGCGTATTTCCAGGAAAATCCTATGGTGCTTTGGGCACGAGCTTCGGTGAGATTGTTTTCAACACCGGAATGTCTGGATACCAAGAAACCTTGACCGACCCGTCCTATCGGGGCCAAATCGTGGCCATGACGTCGCCGCATATTGGTAATACCGGAGTCAACGGCGAAGATCCAGAATCCTTGAAGATCTGGGTCAACGGGTTTATTGTTCGAGACGCCGCCCGCCGCGCCTCGAACTGGCGCTCCGACCGCACGCTCGATAGCGAGCTTGAAACCCAGAACATCGTTGGTATTCGCGACGTTGACACCCGTGCGCTGACCCGTCACCTGCGTGATCACGGGGTGATGATGGGCGCAATTTTCTCCGGGGACGCACTATTTCATGAAGGCAACGCGCGCCGTATTAGCGAGTTGCAGGCACTGGTTGCGGGCCACCGCGACGATGCAGTGCAACCGTCGTTCCGGGCAGTGTCCACGGCCGAACCGTACGTCATTGAGCCGATCGGCCAGTTCGCCGGCCAGGCTCCACTGAAAACTGTGGTCGCGATTGACCTTGGCATCAAGGCCATGACCCCGCAGCGGCTGGCTGAGCGTGGCATGCGCGTTCACGTGGTGCCTGCGAGCACCACGATCACCGAGATTGAAGCGCTTTCACCAGATGGCGTGTTTTTCTCCAACGGCCCCGGTGACCCCGCCCAGGCCGATGCCGAGGTTGCGTTACTGCGTGAGGTTTTGGACCGTAAGATTCCGTTCTTTGGCATTTGCTTTGGGAACCAGCTTTTGGCTCGGGCCCTTGGCTATGAAACGTACAAGATGCCGTTTGGGCACCGTGGAATCAATCAGCCGGTTCAGGATCTGACCACCGGCAAGGTAGAGATCACCTCGCACAACCACGGCTACGCAGTTTCTGCTCCGATTGGTGAGCCTAGCGTGAGCCCGTTTGAAAACGGACGCTACGGACAGGTTCGCGTTTCTCACGTCGGTCTCAACGACAACGTTGTGGAAGGTCTGGAATGCCAAGACATCCCCGCGTTCTCGGTTCAGTACCACCCGGAAGCAGCGGCCGGTCCACACGACGCGTCCTACCTGTTTGACCGATTCTTGAATCTCATGACCTCAGGTGCCTCATCTGCGGCCGGTATTTCAACATCCACCACGCCACTTTCTTTGAGTAACCAGAGCCAGGAGAACTGATCAGATGAGCAAACGAACAGATATTAAGTCAGTCCTGGTCATCGGTTCCGGACCAATCGTTATTGGTCAAGCCTGCGAGTTTGACTACTCGGGAACCCAAGCCTGCCGCGTCCTGCGTGAAGAGGGCATCAGGGTCATCCTGGTGAACTCCAACCCAGCGACCATCATGACGGACCCCGAGTTCGCCGACGCCACCTACATTGAGCCCATCACCACGGATGTGCTGACCACGATCATTGCCAAGGAACGCCCTGATGCGCTCCTGCCAACGCTCGGTGGCCAAACCGCGTTGAACGCAGCGATTGCACTGGATGAAGCCGGTGTCCTTGAAAAGTACAACGTGGAGTTGATTGGCGCCTCGATCCCAGCAATTCAAAAGGGTGAGGACCGCGAGCAGTTCAAGAAGGTTGTTGAGAAGTGTGGTGGTGAGTCGGCTCGCTCGGCAATCATCCACACGATCGATGAGGCGCTCGTAGCCGTTGAAGACCTCGGTTACCCAATCGTTGTACGCCCGTCCTTCACCATGGGCGGCTTGGGCTCGGGCATAGCATTCACCGAAGAAGACCTGCGCCGCATTGTGGGCCAGGGTCTGCACTACTCGCCAACCACCGAGGTGCTCCTTGAAGAGTCTATCTTGGGGTGGAAGGAATACGAGTTTGAGCTCATGCGGGACAAGAATGACAACGTCGTTGTCATCTGCTCGATTGAGAACGTAGACCCGGTTGGAGTGCACACGGGTGACTCCATTACGGTTGCTCCTGCGCTGACGTTGACGGACCGCGAATACCAAAACCTGCGTGACATCTCGATTGCGGTTATCCGCGAGGTCGGGGTAGAAACCGGTGGATGTAACATCCAGTTTGCGGTCGATCCACAGACCGGTCGCGTGATCGTAATCGAGATGAACCCGCGCGTTTCACGTTCCTCCGCGCTGGCTTCCAAGGCAACCGGTTACCCGATTGCAAAGATCGCTGCCAAGGTTGCGATTGGTTACACCCTCGATGAGATCACAAACGATATTACCGGAACGACCTCAGCGGCGTTTGAACCAACCATTGACTACACGGTGGTTAAGGTTCCTCGCTTTGCCTTTGAAAAGTTCCCGGCCGCGGATGACACCCTGACCACAACCATGAAGTCGGTTGGTGAGGTCATGTCAATTGGCCGTAACTTCACCGAGGCCCTTGGTAAGGCACTGCGTTCCGTTGACAAGTCCGGCACCAACTTCCACTGGGATGGCGACGTCCCAGCGGGCGCTGACCTTGACGAGTTGCTCAAGGTTATTGAGCGCCCAACCGAGCACCGGTTGGTCCAGGTGCAGCAGGCTCTGCGTGCCGGGGCAACCATTGAGCAAGTCTTTGACGCCACCAAGATTGATCCTTGGTTCCTGGATCAGATCCAGCTCATGAACGAGGTAGCAGCGGACGTAGCAAACGCACCTCAGCTCAACTACGAGGTGCTGTGGGCTGCGAAGCGGCACGGTCTTTCCGATGCTCAAATCGCGTCACTGCGCGGCATCATGGGCACCAAGGCAGCAGCGGAAGGAGCCGTGCGCGAGGTCCGGCACGCACTTGGCGTTCTGCCGGTCTTCAAGACTGTTGACACCTGCGCCGCTGAGTTTGCAGCCACGACCCCGTACCACTACTCGACATACGAGCAGGAGACCGAAGTTTCGCCGCGTGACCGCGAAGCGGTGATCATCTTGGGTTCCGGACCGAACCGCATTGGTCAGGGAATCGAGTTTGACTACTCCTGTGTCCACGCAGCGTTGGCACTCAAAGACGACTATGAGACGATCATGGTCAACTGCAACCCAGAGACCGTGTCCACGGATTATGACACCGCAAACCGCCTGTACTTCGAGCCGCTAACGTTCGAGGATGTCTTAGAGATCTATGAGGCAGAGCTCGCCGCAGGACCGGTCAAGGGCATGATTGTGCAACTCGGTGGACAGACCCCACTGAGCCTTGCGGCGCGTCTGCAAGAGGCTGGTATCCCAATCCTTGGTACGTCACCCGAGGCAATCGACAACGCAGAGGACCGGGCCGCATTTGGTCGAGTTCTGGCTGAAGCCAAGGTTCCGGCCCCAGCGTTTGGGACCGCGACGGCGTTGTCCGAGGCAATCGAGATTGCAGAAGATATTGGCTACCCGGTTCTGGTTCGTCCGTCCTATGTTCTGGGCGGGCGCGGCATGGAAATTGTGTACTCGACCGAGCAACTGACCGGCTACGTTGAACGTGCGCTCGGAGAGGCCGCGCTTTCGGGTGGTCCACTGGCCCCGATTTTGATTGACCGCTTCCTTGACGGCGCACTCGAAATCGACGTTGACGTGTTGTATGACGGCGCCGACATGTATGTTGGCGGCATCATGGAACACATCGAGGAAGCCGGCATTCACTCCGGTGACTCCGCCTGCGTTCTGCCTCCGGTGTCTCTTTCAGACGCCGAACTTGATCGCATCCGTCGCTCAACCCTTGCCCTAGCAAAGGGCATTGGTGTGCGCGGACTGATGAACGTGCAGTATGCACTGGTTTCAGACATCTTGTACGTGCTGGAAGCCAACCCACGGGCATCGCGAACGGTGCCTTTTGTTGCTAAGGCAACGGGTGTTCCGCTTGCTAAAGCGGCCGCGCTCCTGATGGCCGGACAGAGCATTGCGTCCCTGCGTGCGGATGGTATTTTGCCAGCCACGGGAGACGGCGCTGACTCAACCATCGATTCACCGATCGCGGTTAAGGAAGCTGTCCTACCATTCAAGCGTTTCCGTACCACGGAAGGCGTTGCAGTGGACACCGTGCTTGGACCGGAGATGCGCTCAACCGGTGAGGTCATGGGCTTTGACACCGACTTCCCAACCGCCTTTGCAAAGTCCCAGGCTGCCGCCTATGGTGGCCTGCCAACCGCTGGCAAGGTTTTTGTCTCCGTGGCCGACCGGGACAAACGCGGAATCGTGTTTCCGATCAAGCGACTCCAGGAGCTCGGGTTCGAAATTCTGGCAACGCAGGGCACCTCGAAGGTCTTGCGTCGCTCCGGAATCACGTCCACGATTGTGCGTAAGCACTCCGATGGTCGGTCCGCGGATGGGCAGCATACCATCATCGACCTCATCACCGAGGGCGGCGTAGACATGGTTATTAATACGCCAAACGGTCAGAGTGCACGTGCCGACGGCTACGAGATTCGTGCCGCGGTAACGGCCGCAGATAAGCCAATCTTTACGACGATCCAACAGCTAGACGCCGCCGTCCAGGCCATTGAGGCCCTGCGTAAGGGAGCCTTTGAGGTTACCAGCCTGCAGGAGCATGCTCTTGCCGGACACGGTGCGCACAGCTTGTCCGCTTCGAAGGGAGCACTGTGAGTTTGAATCAATTGCCGCCAACCCCGTTTGGGGTGCGCCTACGGGCCGCCATGGACGAGTTTGGTCCCTTGTGCGTGGGTATTGACCCCCACCCGGGGTTGCTCGAGGCCTGGGGCTTGGAGGACACCGCTGCGGGTCTGCAGCAGTTTTCCATGACCGTGGTTGAGGCGCTTGGGGGACGGGTGGCAGCTTTTAAGCCGCAGTCTGCGCTGTTCGAGCGGCATGGCTCAGTCGGCGTCAAGGTGCTCGAGGACGTGCTGGCGGCGAGTGCCGCAGCTGGGACCTTGACGATCGTTGATGCCAAGCGCGGAGACATTGGCTCGACCATGGCCGGGTACGCTGACGCCTACCTGCGTGACGGGTCCCCACTAGCCGGCGATGCTTTAACTGTCTCGCCGTATCTGGGGTTCGGCTCCTTGGATCCCGCGATCGAGTTGGCACGGCAGACGGGGCGCGGCTTGTTTGTGCTGTGTCTGACTTCCAACCCCCAGGGCCGTACGGTTCAGCACGCCCGCGATGAGCACGGCGTATCCGTGGCTGGCCAAATGGCCCGGGAGTCCGCAAAGCACAATGCCGCGGCAGGCCAACGTGGTGAGCTGGGCGATATTGGCCTCGTAGTTGGTGCCACCATCGGCGGCGCTGCCCGCGATCTCGACGTTGACTTAGCCGCGGTGAACGGGGCATTCCTGGCCCCTGGTGTGGGAGCTCAGGGCGCCGGTCCAGCTCAGCTGCTCGAGGTATTTGGAACGGCTCGTCATAACGTCCTGGCCTCTAGCTCGCGAGGAGTCCTACAGGCGGGGCCGGACAAGGCAGGTCTGCTGACTGCGGCGTTGCACGCGGCTCAAGATGTGAAATTAGCTTTGCAGTAATTTCACCCGTAAATTAGAAAATTTTGATCTTTACGCAGATCAAGTCTTCGACAACAGCCAGGTCGGTACTAAATTGTGGTTACCGACCTGGCTTTTCCGTTGGCAAAAAGGGTGGGAAAGCGTGATATCACGCGGGTTTGCGGCCAAATTGGAGAACTAGATCCTGGACCAGAAATGGATTGAGCAGTCGTGGTGTCGGGGATTTTTCTGTGGTAAATAGCCAGCGGATGCAGGCCAAATAGGCAGTAATTCGTAATTGATTAGCAAATGTCGCCCGCTAACTGTTGCCGAATAGCCCGTCTACCAGTAGGTTCGCAAGTACAACCAAGTTCAAAAATCGTCTCACATTAGGAAGGTGACTTAAGTTGCCATTACCAGAACTCACCCCAGAGCAACGAGCAGCTGCGCTTGAAAAGGCCGCTCAAGCACGCCGCATTCGTGCCGACGTGAAGAACCAACTCAAGAATGGTGACCTAGTCCTTTCACAGGTAATCAAGAAGGGGGCGACCGAGGAAGCCATTGGAAAACTCAAGGTTGTTTCACTCTTGGAATCCCTACCGGGTGTAGGAAAGGTCAAGGCTCGGGCTATCATGACTGAGGTCGGAATAGCAGAGAGCCGCAGAGTCCGGGGACTTGGTCCTCACCAAAGTGCGGCGCTTGTTGAAAGGTTTGGATAGTCATTAGCGCAAATACTGTACCCACGCTCGCTGGTGGGCCCCGCAGATTAACCGTCATGGCGGGGCCCACAGCGGTGGGTAAAGGCACCATCACAGCTGAATTGCGGAAGCGTTACCCCGAGATCTGGTTGTCGGTTTCGGCAACTACCCGTGACCCGCGTCCCGGTGAGGTCGACGGGGTGAACTATCACTTTGTTGGGCCGCAACGGTTCCATGAGATGGTCGACTCCGGTGACCTTTTGGAATGGGCCGTGGTTCATGGGCAAAACAGCTATGGCACCCCGCGTGCCCAGGTTGAAGAGCAACTTGCCCAGGGCGTACCGGCAATGCTTGAAATTGATTTGCAAGGGGCGCGGCAGGTGAAAGGATCAATGCCCGATGCCCAGTTTATTTTCTTGGCTCCACCGAGTTGGGAGGAGCTCGTGCGCCGGCTTGTTGGACGCGGCACTGAGAGCCCCGAGGAGCAAGAACGACGGCTGGAAACGGCCCGCGTAGAGTTGGCTGCCCAGGCCGAGTTTGACCACATTGTGGTTAATGACGATGTGGCCCGGGCCGCCGATGAAATTGTGGCGTACATGGGAATCACCCCGCGCTAGACCCTTATTTACATGTAGCGCCCAAAATCGCGCTATACTTGATCATTCGCTTGCAGTTTGCTTTAAACGGCAGCGGTTAATCGAACCCAAGACTTCGGAGTTCATTTTGTCTGGAACTGTTGCAGCCCCTATCGGCATCACTAACCCGCCTATTGATGACCTGCTAAACAAGGCGGATTCAAAGTATGCGCTGGTGATCTACGCGGCAAAGCGTGCACGTCAGATCAACGCCTACTACTCACAGCTCCACGAGGGACTGCTTGAGTACGTTGGCCCACTAGTTGATACCCGTAACCAAGAGAAGCCACTTTCAATTGCGCTGCGTGAAATCAACGAGGGTCTGCTCACTATTGAGCAGCACGAGGATCCAGAAGACATCTGATTTTGGACCGCTTAATAACTTAGATCATCTCCGTCTTGAATTATCATCAAGGCGGAGATTTTCTTTTGTATTTAACCTGTTGTTCGTGGCGCATAAAGATTTGGGGCAGGCATGCGGGTAGTTCTTGGGGTTAGCGGCGGGATCGCCGCCTACAAAGCAGTCTTGCTGCTGAGGTTGTTCAAAGAAGCCGGGCATCATGTGCGGGTCATGCCGACCGATGCCGCACTCAAGTTTGTTGGTGCACCCACGTGGGAGGCGCTGTCGGGGGAGCCGGTCACTACCTCCGTATTTCAAGATGTTGATAGCGTGGCTCACGTTGACCTTGGCAAGAGTGCGCAGCTGTTGGTCATTGCGCCCGCTACCGCAGATATTATCGCTCGAATTGCGGCGGGGCGTGCAGATGACCTGCTGACCGCGAGCATCTTGACGGCTACGTGCCCAGTGGTGGTTGCCCCCGCAATGCACACCGAAATGTGGCACAACCCAGCCATCCAAGCAAACATTGCCACGCTGAAGTCCAGAGGGTTCATTGTAATTCCGCCGGCTAGTGGCAGGCTCACCGGTAAGGACACCGGTTTGGGTAGATTGCCAGAGCCCGAGGATATTTTTGCTCAGGCAATGGCAGCAGCAAGTCCAGTCCAAGACCTGGCCGGCAAGCGCGTGATCATCTCTGCCGGTGGCACCCAGGAACCACTGGACCCGGTACGTTTCTTGGGCAACCGCAGCAGCGGATTGCAGGGGGTCTGCCTCGCATCCGAGGCAAAAGGTAGGGGAGCGCATGTGACCCTTGTGGCTGCAAACATTACGGTCCCGATCCCGGACGGTCTAGATGTTGTCCAGGCCCCAAGTGCACTCGAGATGCAACGGGCGATCGAAGGTTTGGCTGGTGAGGCAGACATCATCATCATGGCCGCTGCGGTTGCTGATTTTAGGCCTCAAGCCCAGGTTGAGGGAAAGATCAAGAAGACCGCGAATGAAGACACCATGACGCTTACCCTGGTTAAGAACCCGGATATCTTGGCGGGTCTTGTTGCCGCCCGGACCAATTCCAGCCAAGTAATCGTTGGTTTTGCGGCAGAGACCGGTGATCAAGACGGTGACGTGCTCTTCCACGGGCGGGCCAAGGCTATCCGTAAAGCAGCCAACCTTTTGGTAGTCAACGAGGTGGGTCCAAACATCGGGTTTGGGCAGCCCACTAACTCGGTCACCTTTGTGGGCAAGGATGGTGAAGTTTTGGGGACCGCGCAGGGAAGCAAGCGCGAAATTGCCCGGGAAATCTTGAGCAGGGCGCTTCAATTGGGTTAGTCACAAACCAAAGTGAACAACGCCATAGTGATCTGCGTGGACAACTGGCAAACCGACTTCATACATTGTGGCAGTTCACAGTATTCTTAAGAGCATGAATGACATGATGCGCCTCTTTACGTCCGAATCCGTGACCGAAGGCCACCCGGACAAAGTGTGCGATCAAATCTCTGACGCCATCCTCGACGCCCTGCTTGCGCAGGACCCCACCTCACGTGTTGCGGTTGAAACCTTGGTAACGACCGGCATGGTCCATGTTGCAGGGGAGGTGGACTCCCAGACCTACGTGGAGATCCCACAGATTGTCCGCGAGGTCATCAAGGATATCGGGTACACCTCTTCCGCTATTGGGTTTGACGGTGACTCCTGTGGTGTCACCATCTCGATCGGCCAACAGTCCCGCGACATCGCCGCCGGCGTCAACAACGCACTTGAATCACGCCAGGAGGGGGCACTCGTAGACGAGTATTCTCACCAGGGTGCGGGCGACCAAGGCATCATGTTTGGGTATGCAACCGATGAGACCAAGACGTTGATGCCCATGCCAATCTTTGCTGCACACCGCCTGGCTGAAGAGCTCGCAGCGGCGCGCAAGGACAACCACATCGCAAACTTGCGCCCGGACGGCAAGACTCAAGTCACCGTGCGCTACGACGGGGACCGTCCTGTAGCGATTGATAACGTAGTGCTGTCAACACAGCACGGGCCAGACATGGACCAGGATCAATTGCAGCGCGACGTAGCCGACCGGATCGTTATCCCGGTCCTTGAGTCGCTAAACGTTGACTTCAGCGACTACAAACTCTATGTAAACCCAACTGGCAACTTTGAGATTGGCGGCCCGATGGGGGACGCGGGGCTGACCGGGCGCAAGATCATTGTTGACACTTATGGTGGAGCCGCCCGCCACGGTGGTGGAGCCTTCTCTGGCAAGGACCCGTCAAAGGTTGACCGCAGCGCCGCCTATGCGACCCGTTGGGTAGCCAAGAACGTGGTTGCAGCTGGTCTAGCCAAGCGTTGTGAGATTCAGGTTGCCTATGCCATTGGCAAGGCCGAGCCGGTTGGTCTTTACATTGAAACGTTCGGCACCGAAACGGTGCCAACCCACCGCATTGAAGCCGCTATCAACAAGGTGTTTGACCTGCGCCCGGCCGCGATCGTCGAAGGCCTTGATCTGCTGCGCCCAATCTACCGTCGCACGGCCGCATACGGGCACTTTGGCCGGGAACTAGAGACATTCACTTGGGAACGCACCGACAAGGTTCAGGACCTCCTGTCAGCCCTGTGAGATAACCTCGGTGGTATTGGCCGTTTGGCCGAATCGAGGCATAGGCGGGAGCGGGAAGCAATGACTGATGATTTGGGCCAAGGTGAGCAATTTATGCTGCCCGGTCTGGACATTGCGGAGCCACGCCTACCGGTCGGAGTCGCTCCGATTGCATCCCAAAATCCAATTGCCAGGGTGTACGTGGAAAAGGTACCCCTGCATCTTGACCAGACGTTTGACTACCTGGTTCCAGAGGCCCTGAGTCTCAGCGCGGAAGTCGGTTCTAGGGTCAAGGTGCCCTTCGGAGCCCAAACGCTGAGCGGATACGTATTTGACCGGGTTGCTACCTCTGACCATAGGGGCAAGTTAGCGCAGCTAAAGTCGGTGGTTTCGCAGGGACCGATCGTTACCGAGCAGACGTTTGCGCTGTGCGGATTGGTCGCTAATTATTACGCCGGGACCATGAGCGACACCCTGCGGTTGGCTGTGCCGCCGCGTGCCGCCAAAGTGGAGAAGGAGTTCTTTCCTCGCCCCACGGGCACGATCCAAGACACGACTTCCGCCTACGCCGACTTAGGTGGTAATCCCGCGACCGGTGGGACCAATACTCCAAGCGTGGGAAACTGGCAGGTCTACGGGGCAGGAACCGCCTTTCTGGAACATCTGGCAGCAGGCGGCGCGCCACGTGCGGTTTGGACGGCGTTGCCCGGGCTTAATCCACCCACGAGTGCACACCCGGACCATGAAACAGGTGGGGCGGAACCGGCACAGGATGTTGAGCACTGGATGCTCGCGCTGATTGAAGCGATTGAGTCAGCGCGCTCTGGTGGCCGCGGTGCCCTCATTATCTTGCCGACTTCACGCGAAGTCTCCCGCTTTGCGCACGCCCTTGACCTGCACGGGTTTACACAGTTCACCGTGCAATCAGGGAAGCTGGGTGATGGCAGTGCGGACTACGTTCGGCTTACCCACGACATGGGAGCCACACCCCGCTACCGGTCGTACCTGGCCGCGCTCACGGGGGCCGTCAACATTGTCATTGGCACGCGAGGAGCGGCGTTCGCGCCCGTTACTAACCTTGGTTTGGTTGCCTGCTGGAGCGATGGCGACGAGTCCCACCAAGAGCTCCAGGCGCCTTATAGTCATGTCCGAGAAGTACTTGCGCTGCGTTCTGAGCAGTTTAGTGCGGCCCTGCTGATTGGTGGGATTGGACGTTCCGTGCACGCCCAGGCGCTTGTGCATTCGGGTTGGGCCCATGACCTCAAGGCTGACCGGGCGACGGTGCGTCAGCGCACGCCACGGGTACTGTCCTACGGAGACTACGAGCTCGAGCGGGATGGGCGTGCCGCTCAGGGTCGCCTGCCGAGCCGGGTTTGGTCCAAGATTTCTCAAGCGCTAGCACACGGCCCCGTGCTCATTAGCGTGCCTCGGGCCGGGTACATTCCACTGGTTGCGTGCGCCAACTGTCGCACGGCCGCGCACTGTGGACAGTGTCACGGACCGTTGAGCGTCCAAGCCGCCGGTGGTACGCCTCAATGTAAATGGTGCGGCGCCTTGGCCGGCAACTGGGCCTGTAGTCAGTGTCATAGCCCCAACCTACGCGCCATGCGGATGGGCTCAGACCGCACAGCAGAAGAGTTAGGGCGAGCATTTCCGCAAACCTCGATCAAGGTCTCCGGGGCTAAGTCGCAAGGTGGCATCATCGACTCCGTCACGCGGGCACCCGCGTTGGTGATTGCCACACCCGGGGCTGAGCCGCTCGCTGAGGGCGGGTATGTCCTTGGGGTGATTCTCGATGCCCAAGTGGGCTCGGCCGGAACCGGCTTGTACGCGGACCAAGAGACACTCGATCGGTGGCTGGGTACATCCTCGTTGGTGCGGTCCACCCAGTTTGGTGGGGAAGTGTATTTGGTAGGGCAAGGCTCCGCCGTTCCCACCGCGGCCCTCGTGCGCTGGGATCCCATAGGTATGGCAGACCGAGAACTGGAACAACGGTTTGAGCTAAACATGCCACCGGCCTGGCGGGTGGCCTCGGTGACGGGTGAACGTCTTGCCGTGGCTCAGTTTTTGGCTGCGTTGCACCTCCCAAACGGCGGTTCGGTCTTGGGGCCCGTAGAAATCGAAACCCCGGGGCCAAAGATGGGCCGGGTCCGAGCCGAGGACCGGGTACCGACAGCAGCCATAGGAACTATGGACTCGGTAGTCCGCGCGATCATCCGGGTTCCGGTTGGTCAAGGACGCCAACTTGCGAGGGCGATCCGTGCCATGCAGAGCATAGCCAGTGCCCGACGCTCGGCGGCGCTGGTCAATGTGGTGTTGGACCCGAAAGAGCTGCTTTAGCGCTGTTAACGCGGTTGTACTTCTAGAATGGAAAACATGCGTCTGTTATTTGCTGGCACCCCCGAGGCTGCCGTTCCCGCGCTTGATGCGCTCCTTGACTCTGACCACGAGGTAGTAGCCGTACTGACCCGGCAAGATGCCCGGGCCGGACGGGGGCGCAAATTAGTGCCTAGTCCGGTTAAGGTCCGTGCCCAGGAGGCCGGGATCGAGGTCATCACTGACAGCCCGCGCGATGAGGGGTTTGTTGAGCGGTTGACAGCTTTGAACATTGATTGCGCCCCCGTGGTGGCCTACGGTGAGCTGCTGCGACCGAACGTGCTTGAGATTCCGGCCCACGGTTGGATCAACCTACACTTCTCTTTGCTGCCGGCTTGGCGTGGAGCCGCACCAGTTCAGCGGGCCATCATGGCGGGTGACCAGGTAACCGGGGCAAGTACCTTCCGTATTGAAGAAGGCCTCGACACCGGCCCGGTCTATGGCACTGCAACGGAGACCATCCGACCCAACGATAGTGCGGGTGACCTCTTGGGCCGGTTGTCACACTCGGGGGCAAAACTATTGGTCGCCACGTTAGACGCAATTGAACAGGGCAACATTACCGCCGTGCCACAGCCCAATGAGGGTGTCAGCGTCGCTCCAAAGATCCTCGTAGCCGATGCCCAAGTCGATTGGTCGCTTCCCCCGCACATTGTGCACCGCATGATCCGCGGCGTAAGCCCGGACCCTGGGGCTTGGACAACGCTGCAAGACGGTAGCAGGTTGGGACTGGGACCCGTCTTCGCGCTTCACCCAACCCACCAATTCGAAGGGGAGCTGCGCCCCGGCCAAGTCCAAGCCACTAAGAAGCACGTCTTCGTTGGTACCGCAGGTCAACCCGTCGTGCTGGGACTCGTCACCCCCGTTGGAAAGCGGCCCATGGCCGCCGCCGACTGGGCACGTGGTGCCAGACTTGAACAAGGCACCATCTTAGGTGCCTAACAACGCCGCGCACCGGAGGCCGGTGCGCGCACGGGCATCGAGAACTTAACTTTTCCGCCCACCAAAATTCGTCACTGCGGTCTGCCGCCCCTTAGTTTCAACCGAAAAGAGCTTAGTAATGACCCAACCGCACCATTCCCAATCAGACGGTGGCCGCGGCCACCGTAATGCCAAGGGCCGCGAACGTTCTGGGGCCCGGGCGCGTGGGGAAGGCAATCGCGGTCAGCAGGCTCCAAGTGCTCGACGCAGGGGAACCGATGCGCCACGCAGGGTCGCCTTTGAGGTACTCCAACAGGTAGCCCAGTCGGACGCCTACGCTAACCTAGTGCTTCCACCCGCGCTGTCGCGTGAGCAACTGAGCGGGCGCGATGCCGCATTTGCAACCGAACTTACCTACGGAACGCTCCGGATGCTCGGGCGCTATGACGCCGTGATCGCGCAGTGTGTAGACCGCGACCTCGCCAAGATAGATCCGCCCGTGTTGGACCTGCTGCGGTTAGGCGCCCACCAAGTGTTGGGCATGCGGGTGCCACCGCACGCCGCAGTGTCTGAAACCGTAGGGTTGGCGCGGTCAACCGTTGGCGCCGGAAGCGCCCAGTTCATCAACGCAATTTTGCGCCGTATTACCGAGCGCGAACTTCCCGAGTGGCTCGAACGCATCAGTGAAGCTCAGAGCTCGTCCATCGAGTCCCTGAGCGCCGTTGAATCCCATCCCCAGTGGATCACCCGTGCTCTTAAGGAGTCGCTCCTAGCCGCGGGCCGCCCAGCCGCCGAGCTGCGGGAACTGCTCGAAGCGAATAATGAGGCACCTAAGGTCACCCTTGTTGCGCGCCCAGGCCTAAGCGAACAAGACGAACTCTTGCAGGTACCGGGTTCGGTCAATGGCCGGTGGACACCAACCGCGGTTGTCCTAACCGGGCGAGATCCAGGCTCGTTGATCGAGGTCCGTGAAGGAACCGCTGGAGTCCAGGACGAGGGATCACAATTGGTGACGCTCGCGTTTGTTGATGCCCCCATTACCGGAACCGATACCAAGTGGCTGGACATGTGCGCTGGCCCCGGTGGAAAGGCGGCGCTTCTAGGTGCGATTGCAGCAACTCGCGGCGCGACGCTCGTAGCCAACGAGGTGCAACCACACCGAGCCGCTCTGGTGGAAAAGTCGCTCCAAGCAATCGACCCCACCGCAATTGAGCGCATCCAAGTGTGGGATGGCCGCGAAATCGGTGACCTCGAGCCGGGCGCCTATGACCGCATCTTGCTTGACGCGCCCTGCACTGGCCTTGGGGCACTGCGCCGCCGCCCGGAATCCCGCTGGCGCCGCACCGTAGCAGACCTGACCGTGCTGACCCAACTCCAAAAGGAATTGCTGGTGTCCGCACTCAAGGCGGTCCGAGTTGGGGGAGTCGTAGGGTATGTCACCTGCTCGCCACACCTGGCGGAAACCCGGTTCGCCGTTGCGGATGGAATCAAGGTATTTGGTAAGGACAAGGTTGAATACCTTGATGCCCGCGAGCTCGTCACCAAGATCGCAGGACCGGAGATGGAACTCGCGGATCGCGTTGACGTGCAGCTGTTTAGCCACCTACACGGAACCGACGCCATGCACCTGACCCTGCTCCGTCGCACCGCGTAATTGCTTAGTTCGATCTTCAACACAGTAAGGTAAGGGATATGTCAGCACTTATTTCCCCGTCAATTCTGTCCGCAGACTTCACAAACCTCGAACGCGACCTCGGTAAAATCGCAACCGCGGATTGGGCCCACGTTGATGTGATGGACAATCATTTTGTACCCAACATGACAATCGGGCTCCCGGTCGTAGAGCGAATTGTCCAAGTTTCACCGGTTCCAATCGACGTACACCTCATGATCGAACAAGCTGACCGGTGGGCGCCCGGCTATGCAGAAGCGGGCGCGCAGTCTGTGACCTTCCACGCCGAGGCCACCGCCGCTCCGGTTCGCCTTGCTCGGGAACTGCGCAGGCTTGGGGCACGTGCGGGTATGGCCCTACGTCCCGGCACCTCGCTCGAACCCTACGTCGACTTCTTAAGCGAAATTGACATGCTGCTGATCATGACCGTTGAGCCGGGCTTTGGCGGCCAATCCTTTATTGAGGGCACCCTGCCAAAGATTCGCCGTGCCCGCAAGGCAATCTCGGACGCCGACCTCGACGTGTGGATTCAGGTTGACGGAGGCATTTCCCGCGAGACCATCGACCGCGCGGCTGACGCAGGGGCCAACGTGTTTGTGGCCGGTTCTGCGGTTTACGGGGCCGAGAATATCCCGCAGGAAATTGAGACGCTGCGGACCATGGCATCCGCGCACACGCACAAGTACCAACTCAGCCAATAGGCGAAGCGTTCACCGACTGGACAAGAGTCCTGTCATATTTGAGACAAACGTAGGATTGAACAGTGAAAAAGTTCGAAGAGTTGTTTGCAGAACTGTCCCAAAAGTCGATTGACCGCCCACAAGGGTCTGGGACCGTGGCTGAGCTGGACGCCGGTGTGCACTTTATTGGCAAGAAAATTGTCGAAGAGGCCGCTGAGGTATGGATGGCTTGTGAGTTCCAAAGCGATGAGGAAGCGGCTGAGGAAATTTCACAGTTGCTTTACCATACCCAGGTGATGATGATTGCCAAGGGTATTTCCCTTGAAGACGTATATAAGTACCTTTAGCCTTTTCTTATCGAACAAGAAGACAGAGAGTTTTCTATGCTGCGCATAGCTGTACCAAATAAGGGATCCCTTTCCGAGCCTGCCTCCGACCTCCTCCGTGAGGCCGGTTACCGCCAGCGCCGTGATACCCGCGAGTTGGTCCTGACCGATCCAGAAAACCAGGTCGAATTCTTCTTTCTACGTCCCCGTGATGTTGCGGTATACGTGGGAGCGGGAACCGTCGATGCCGGTATCACCGGGCGCGACCTGTTGCTGGACTCGGGGGCGGATGCGCAGGAGCATCTGGCTCTTGGCTTCGCACGCTCAACGTTCCGCTTTGCGTCACCGTCCGGAACGAACATTTCCACGCTCGGTGACATCGAAGGACGCCGCGTAGCGACTTCTTACAATGTGCTTGTGACCAACCACTTGGCTTCGCACGGGATCACACCCGCGGACGTAGTCCGTCTTGATGGCGCAGTTGAGAGTTCGGTGCAGCTGGGTGTTGCAGACCTGATCGCTGATGTGGTCGAGACCGGTTCGACGCTGCGCGCTGCCGGTTTGGAAGTTTTTGGCGACCCAATTTTGGTCTCGGAGGCGGTCCTTATCCGTCGCCGTGGAACCGAGGTCCCCGCCGGCATCGAAACCTTGGCGCGGCGCCTCCAGGGTGTGTTGACCGCCCGTGACTATGTCCTGATGGACTACGTGGTGCCGTCCGCTCTTTTGACCGAGGCTGTTTCGATCACTCCAGGCTTAGAGTCACCAACGGTTTCCCCGTTGCATGAAGACGACTGGACCGCGGTACGCGCGATGGTCCTACGTAGCGGTATGAACCGGGTCATGGACGAGCTGCATGACCTTGGGGCTAGGGCCATCTTGGTCACCGCAATCATGGCCTGCAGGCTTTAGGGCTCTTCATGAGCGCAGCCTCGGCAACACCAAGCCCTCAGTTCCCGCCCGCATATTCCGTGGGACCCAAATTTCTACGGGCGGTGTGCTGGGGCTGCGCCATTTTGGTCATTATTGGTCTGGCGGCTCTACTATGGATCGCCCCGGGAACAACCGAGGGAAGCTTCGATAGCCCCGACATCATCGCCTGGTTCATCATCGCCGGACTGATTTTAGCTGTTCTGTGGCGGTTTGGCCGGGCCCGCATTATTGTCACGGAGCAGGGCGTGCGGGTACGCAACTTTTTCCATACCTACGAATATGCGTGGCCTCAGATCCTACGGGTCGCCATGACGACCGCTGACCCGTGGGCCCTTTTGGAACTCAACGATGGTACGACCTGCACCGTTCTGGCATTACCCGCCTCCGAGGCCAAAGCCTCGATGCGGTGTGTGGCCGACCTGCGGCTACGGATCCAAAAGTTTGGGGAAACAAACGCACCGCAGTAGCTAGGTTTGTGCGGGCCCTAACCTTGGTGCTGAGACGCGAAGATGTCGAGGCCAAGAGCACGTGCCAAAAACCGGGTCGCATTCTTACCACGCACGCTATTGCCCGCGGAGTCGAGGGGCGGCGAGAACGACGCAAATGCGCCCTTGCCGGGGGAGACCGCGATGATGCCACCGGACACCCCACTTTTTCCGGGCATGCCCACCTCATAGAGCCAGTCACCGGACATCTCATACAACCCAGCTGATGCCATGACCGCTAGGGTGTCGCGTGCGACCGGGGCACTGACAACCTGCTGGCCAGTTACGGGGTTCACACCACCATCGGCAAGGGTCACGGCCATAATTGCCAGGTCTTTGGCGCTGACATTCAAGGAACACTGTTTCGTATAGATATCAGTGATACCAAGCGGCCTAAACGGCATGCGACCATAGCTTTGCAGAAGCAAACTCAGTGCTTGATTACGCTGATTGGTTGCGGATTCTGATGCGTACACCTCAAGGTCGAGGGATAGTTGGCGTCCGGCAAAGGCGGATAGACCGGCGAGGATAAAGTCCCATTTTTGGGAGAGTGTGTTGCCGGGTGCCAGGGCGGTCGTCGCCAACGCTCCGGCATTGACCATGGGGTTGAGGGGGTTGCCGCCATTGAGTTCTAATGCCATGACGGAGTTGAACGGAAGTCCCGTATTGTTGACCCCGACCAAATCATGAACCGTTTGATGGCCCACCGCGTCGCACACCAAAGCGAACACAAAAGCCTTGGAGATTGACTGGATGGAGAATAGGTCGTGTGCGTCACCCCTGGTGATGATCTTGCCATCAGTGTTGGCCATGGCAAGACCAAACTTTGCCGGGTCGGCATTACCTAGTGACGGAATGTAGTCGGCTACATTGCCCTCAGTCAACGGTAAGTAACGTTGATAGGCAGTTTCCAAAACGTCGTCAATGTGGGTCGCTGAAGGTAGTGAACCGGTTGAGACCTTAGCGGCTGCTTGATGGCTTGGCTCAAAGTCTAAAACGGCTGGCCGTGAGGCAGACACATCAGCGTGGTTAGTCATGGAAAACTCATCCAATGTTTAAGGGATACTGTGCTCTCACAATACCCGGATTCAAGGTAAATGTGACCGGACAAAAGAAGTGACCCGGTGCAGCGGAATGCTGCACCGGGTCACTTAGGAATTACTGCAGAAGATCTGCGAGGTTATTTACCGGCTGCCGCGGTTGAAACGTCCACGGTCTGAGCGCTCGGAGCGTTCCGGACGGCCACCGAATCCACCGCCGCGTGAGTCGCGGTCGTTTGAACGGCCACCGGAGCTACGCTGCGGTCCACCGTCGTCTAGGCGAATCCGCAGGGCCTTGCCACCAAGGCGAGCCTTAGCAATGCGGTCCATAGTGTCGCCGTCCATCGAGGCGTTGATGTCAACCAAAGCAAAAGTGTTGAAGATTTCAATCTTGCCAAGGTCACGGCCGGATAGGCCACCCTCGTTGGTCAAAGCGCCAACAATACCGCGTGGTTCCGCGCCATCGTTGTAGCCAACTGCAACGCGGTAGCGGGTACCTGAGTCGGCGCTGTCGTTGCGACGGTCAAAACGCTGTGGGCGGTCGTAGCTGCTGCGATCATTGCGGTCGAAGCGGCCGCGTTCTGGGCGTCCACCACGGTCGCCGCCGCGGTCACGCTGTCCGCGTCCACCGTCACGGTCGCCGCGGTTCTCGCGTGCATGCTTGTTCCGGCGTTCCTCGGCCTGCTGTGCCTCATACTCTTCTTGCTCGGCACGGGCACGTGGACCTGAATCGCCAACTGCCAAGGCGGCTAGCGCGGCGGCAACGGTTACCGGGTTGAGTTCTGCGTTTTCCTCAAGGAAGGCGTTCAGACGAGTCTCATACATTGACAGCCGGCCGCTTTCGATGCGGGTTGAGAGGCTGTCGAGCATGGTCTTGACCTTGTGCTCGGACACATCCGCTGGGGATGGGATCGCAATTTCCTTGAGGTTGGTGCGGATGGTGCGCTCAATGAACTTGAGCTTCGAGCGCTCGCTCGGGGTAACGAACGACAGAGCACGTCCGGTCCGGCCGGCACGACCGGTACGGCCAATGCGGTGAACGTAAGCCTCAGGCTCGCCAGGAATGTCAAAGTTAACAACCAGGCCAATGCGGTCTACGTCAAGGCCACGGGCTGCAACATCGGTTGCGACCAAGACGTCAACCTGACCGGAGCGCAGGCGCTCAACGATCTTCTCACGGTCCTTTTGAGCAACGTCACCGGAAATGGTAGCTGCTGAGATACCGCGTTCAATGAGGGTCGAGCCAACTTCCTCAGCCGCACCACGGGTGCGGCAGAAGACGATTGAGGCGTCGGTGTCTGCGGTTGCAAGGACACGAACGAGGGAGCCCATCTTGTGGCGGAATGGCACAATGGCGAATTCCTGGCTCACGGAAGAAACGGTTGTGGACTGACGGGAAACTGCAATCTCAACAGGATTGTCTAGGTGCCTCTGGGCAACGCGGCGGATCTGCGGCGGCATGGTTGCGGAGAATAGTGCAACCTGACGCTCACGTGGAGCGGCACCGAATACGCGCTCTACGTCCTCGGCAAATCCCATCCGCAGCATCTCGTCAGCCTCATCAAGGACGAGGTAACGAATACCGGATAGATCAAGGGTACCGCGGTCAAGGTGGTCAATGACGCGGCCTGGGGTACCAACTACAACCTGAACGCCGTTCTTGAGCGCCCGGATCTGAGGTGGGTACGGGGAGCCACCGTACACGGCGAGGACGTCGAGTCCGCCAATGTACTTGGCATAGTTGTTGATGTGGTCTGCAACCTGCATGGCAAGCTCACGGGTCGGTGCCAGAACAAGCGCCTGGACCTGCTTGACCGATGGGTCAAGAGCGGCAAGCATCGGCAGACCAAACGCAGCGGTCTTACCGGTTCCGGTCTGTGCGATTCCGGTGATGTCGCGGCCGGCCAGAAGCTCTGGGATGGCGCGTTCCTGAATTGAGGATGGGGTGGTGAACCCAAGTTCGCTTACCGCACGTAGAAGCTCTTCAGGCAGACCCAACTGATCAAACGTTACGGTCGGCTCGGTTGGCTCAGCGGAAGCAGGCACGTCAGTGTTGACGGATGTCATGTAGTTATTTCACCATTCATAGTCTGTGGTTTTGGGGTCTAGGCATTGCCTAGGCCCTCGTTGGATGTTGGAAGCAGAACAGGTAGCCCCTATAGCTGCCTAGACGTCACATCCCGAAAACACACACTGGGCTGGTTGAACCCCTCGAGCTTCTGGACAACGAAACCAAATTCGTTGCTCACTCGTACGGAATTGCGCGGAAGGGCACAGTGATCCGCTTACTACTTGGATCTAAACTGAGATGCCGCGAACTTAAGTTTCCATGGGCCCATGTCAGCCGTGAACACACGCACTGGCGGGACTGATGACGAACTGCGTCAGAACTAGTCTACGGGTACGCTCATAGATTAAGCGCGGGCCGGTGCGGTGAGATCCGACACAAGGTCAAAAGGTCCTAGGATAGAGACATAGAAAATGCCGGATGCGCGCGGATGGGGTGGTCTCAATAGAACAGGTGAGTAATAGGATTTGGACAATTCCAAATGCTATAAGTGCGCTGCGGTTGCTACTGGTGCCAGTGTTTGCCGTATTGGTCTTTACTCACCATGATGTGTGGGCGCTCATAGTTGTGACGATCTCGTCGATCTCGGACTGGGCGGATGGCTTTATTGCACGTAAACTCGATCAGGTCACAAAATTGGGACAATCGCTGGACCCTATTGCTGATCGGTGTTTTATTTTTGTCACAATCTTGGCCTTAACGGTGCGTGAAGTGCTGCCGATTTGGATCCTGATTATTGTTTTGGCCCGTGACTTGGTCATGTTGGTATTGGTGTCTGCAATTGCGAAGAAGGGGCACAAGCCCATGGCGGTCACCCTTGTGGGCAAAGCTGCGACGCTGTGCCTGTTTGTTGCCTTCCCACTATTTATCTTTGCCGGTATTGGTGAAGTCACCGGCGCTCTTGAATCCATTGCCAAATCATCGGCTTGGGTGTTCGCAGTGCTGGGAGCTGTCTTGTACTGGGCCTCTGCAGTCCAGTATCTAATCCGCGGGCGGGTGCTTTTGGCAACGCCCCCAACACGTTGATGGTGCGGCGCTCATGACAGGGTCACACACCCCCAATCACCGGCCCAGCCATGGGCAAGGCAGTCAACGGCCCGTCGATGCCTCCATGACGTTGCTGCGCGAGGTCATGGACTCTCCGATCGATCCGGGTTACCAAGTTGCCGCTGGACGAAAGCGCCGCCTAGCCACCTTGGGACGCTCGGAGAAAAGATCGGCGGTAAGTCGGAGCTTGAGCCTTGGCCTTGCCGTTGCTTTGGGATTCATGACTATCACAGGCGTACTTTCGTTGCGGTCCCGTGCGGAGCTAAGTTCGACAACGCGACAGGTCTTGATTGGCGAGATCAGGGAACGGCAGCAGCGGTTCGATACGGCTACTACTGACCATGACGCGGTAACTGAGAAGGTTGCCGCGCTGCACGCTGAGATTTTGGAATCGGTCGACCCCGAACTCAGTGAAGCACTAGCACGTGATGAACTGACCAATGGTGGTGTTGCAATCACCGGCCCCGGCTTACGCGTCACCATGGCAGACGGACCGGGTGCGGACGACGATGAGGAACGCCGAGTCCAAGACTCCGATATCCGCGCGGTCGTAAACGGTCTGTGGGCCTCGGGAGCCGAGTCAATCGCGATCAATGACAAACGATTGACCGTCACGACAGCAATTCGTAGCGCAGGGTCAGCAATCTTGGTGGACCTAGTCGGATTGAGTGCCCCGTACACGATTGAGGCGATAGGGGACCCGGATCGTTTGGAAATCAACTTCTCTCGCTCACTGGCTTCCGATCAATTGACGTTGCTGGCGTCTGCCTACGGAATTGATGCTCGCATTGAACAAGCAAAAGAGTTAGAACTGCCAGCTGGGAGTTCCCGTCGGCTGCGGCTAGCACAAGAGATTGCGGAGCCTTGATGAGAGCATCATATAAGTCCCTGTGTCTCGTTCTGTCCGATGTAACCTACCGTGAAAAGGTGAACGCGTGATTCCGTTCTTTGGCCTCATTATTGGCGTAGTTGCTGGTCTCATGCTGGAACCGACCGTGCCGATTTACCTGCAGCCTTATCTGCCAATTGCGGTAGTGGCCGCGCTGGATGCCCTGTTCGGCGGATTGCGGGCATTGCTTGATGGCATGTTTGATGACCGTGTGTTCCTGGTGTCATTCCTGTCGAACGTAGTGGTCGCGGCTTTTATTGTGTTCCTGGGAGACCAGCTTGGGGTGGGCTCACAGCTGTCTACCGGAGTGGTCGTGGTCTTAGGTATTCGAATCTTCTCTAACGTTGCCGCGATCCGGCGACACATCTTCAAGGCTTAGGTAGATACATGGCAACCGAACATGAGCCGCAGGAGGACCACGGTCCACCTAACAAGGACGCACTACCCCCGACACTGACGCCGGATCAACAAAGCGCCCTCAAACGCGCCAATCTGACCCCGAAGCAGCGCCTGTGGATCGCGATGAAACCGCGGCTAACACGGGCCCAAACCCTTGTGGCCCTGCTGTGCGCCTCGTTGGGTTTTGCGCTGGTGGTTCAACTCCAGGTGGCCCAGCAAGACGAATTTGCGTCCCTTCGGCAGTCCGATCTGGTGAACCTGTTGGACGATGTAACGCAGCGTACGAGTGAGTTAGAAGCCGACCTGGTGCGACTGCGTACCCAAGAAGCTGAACTGGAATCCGGTAGCCAATCAAACCTGGCTGCCCTCGAAGCCGCCCACGAAAATGCCCGCGTCCAAGGGATCTTGTCCGGGCGTCTGGCGGCCCAGGGTCCCGGAATCACTATCGGGGTCTATGAAGGCGGTAAGGAACTGCGGGCTGCCACCTTATTCAACGTCTTGGAAGAGCTGCGGAACGCGGGTGCCGAGGCGGTTGAAGTCAATGGGTTGCGCATGGTGACTTCGAGCCACTTTGTAGATCTCAGTGGCGGAGGAGTCGAAATTGACGGTATCCGCACGGAAGGGCCATTCCTTTGGAAAGCTATCGGTGATCCCAACACGTTGCAACCGGCGCTTGAGATTCCAGGTGGTGCCTTGAGTTCGGTCCGCTCGAGTGATGCCACCGTGACAGTAACCCCCATGGATAAGGTGGAGATTACGGCAACCGTTGTGATTACCGCTCCTAAGTTTGCCGTGCCGCTGGAGACCCCATAGAGCGTAACCGGGATCGAGAAATATGCGATTAAAGAATCGGATATTCGCGGGTTTTTTAGGCTTGCGTAAATACCACTGTTTGGGAAGCGCTTAACATAGGTTTTCCGTTAGAGTAAAGTATGCTGACCGGTAGTTATACCGGCCGTTTTGGCTCGTTGAGCCTATGAATATGGGAGGTTTCCATGAGCGATCAAGTTCCAAACCCAGCTGCTGCTGCGGAAAGCGAGCCTGAACCGACTGCACAACTCAGTGACAGCACCATTACGCTTTCAAGTATTGGGGCGCTCGATGAAGCCTATAATGCGGCCGGAACCTCCCAAGATGTGCGCAATATCGTTAATGGGCTTCCCAAGGGATCCGGCCTATTAGTTGTGCGCACCATGGCCGGTGAGGGCGAACGTTTCCTGCTGGACCGGGATCAGATCCGTGCCGGGCGTAGCGAAAAAGCTGATATTTTTCTCAACGACGTCACGGTTTCGCGGCGCCACTCCGAGTTTGTGCGTGTGGGCGATAATTACGAAATCCGCGATGCCGGTTCGCTGAATGGTACCTACATCAACAGGGACCGGGTTGATAGCTACACGTTGCGCACGGGTGACGAGATCCAAATTGGTAAGTACCGGATGGTCTTCTACATCAGCCCGTTGTCCCTGCCTTCCTCCGGCACTGCTCCGCAAAGTGGGCAGTGATCGTTAGTGGCCTCAGCCAATAACGCGCACCGAGGCGGGGACTCTGGTTCTAGATTCGTTCCTCCCGAGGAAGAGTCGGCATCGTGGCCCCAGAATTTGTCTCGAAACGCAACCATGCGGATTTCCGATGTGTTGCGGCATTTGAGTTTGGAGTTTCCGGCGGTTAGTCACTCAAAACTGCGCTTCTTGGAAGAGCAGGGACTAATCGACCCGGTCCGCACGGCCTCGGGGTACCGAAAATACAGTCCCGCAGATATCGAGCGGTTGCGCTTTGTTCTGGTTGAGCAGCGGGACCGTTACTTGCCTCTCAAGGTGATCAAGGAGATGCTGACCGCGCTTGACAGCGGAGAGTCCAGCCTCGATCATCCAGTGCGGCCACGGCTAGCCACCCAAGACGGGCTTTCACCTGTTCAGGCGAGCGCAATGGAGTTTCAAAAATTAGCTGCCGCTACCGGAGTCTCGCAAGATTTCATCAACGAGATGGTTGCGGCTGGACTGATCCGGGCAGGGGAGCAGCGAAGCACGGGCTTTGCGGCTCGGGCTGACCTCAGCCACGAAAAAGAAATTGTGCGGATCGCGGCTCTTCTGCGTGAACACGGTATTGATTGGCGTCATCTGCGGTCAATGCGTGCTGCCGCGGACCGCCAGTTGGCAATAATTGAACAGTCAGTTGCAGCGCTACGGAGCAAAGATACAACGTCGGCCCAAGCTCGCGCAGATGCCACGGCAGGAGAGATTGCTGAGTTGTGCTCGCAATTGCACACGTCTTGGATGCGCCACGGTGTGACGGGTAATGATGGTCGTTACTAGCAAAACAATGAATATCTGACTCTCAAGTTGAACTTGACCGCGAGTTGTGCGACACGCCGCGAGGTAGGCCCGTCGGTCATTGACCAAGTTGGAGTCGGGACTTAGCGTTGGATTTAGGACAACAGTTCAGCAAAGTTTCAGATGCGCAATGGTATGCGCCCCAACTCCATCCGGAGGATGCAATGAGCGATTTAGGGCAGATCAAGGGATCGGCTCCTGCGCCCGTTGCATTGCGGACCCAAGGCACACTTTTTGGGGATGGAATTGAAGACCAAGACGCCTTGACGGGTTACCGCGGCCCAACCGCATGTCGAGCAGCTGGAATCACCTACCGCCAACTTGATTACTGGGCTCGCACGCAGCTGGTTGAACCGTCCGTACGCCCTGCAACGGGCTCGGGAACCCACCGACTCTACAGTTTCCGGGACATCTTGGTGCTCAAGGTTGTCAAGCGTTTGCTGGACACCGGGGTCTCTCTCCAACAGATCCGAATCGCTGTTGAACGGTTACGTGAGCGCGGCATCGAATCGCTTTCGCACATTACGTTGATGTCTGATGGTGCTTCCGTGTACGAGTGCACCTCAGATGATGAGGTAATTGATCTCGTTCAGGGGGGCCAGGGTGTCTTTGGGATCGCCGTTGGCCGCGTTTGGCGCGAGGTTGAAGGTACGCTGGCTATGTTGCCAGCTGAGCGCCTGGTTGAAGAGCCAATCGCCCCCAACCAGCCGGAAGACGAACTCGCTAAGCGCCGCAAGGCTCGGGTCGTAGGATAGACCCAGCTTGTTAACTAGGGCGTAGCCCGTCAAATAGAGGGCTCGTTTTCTAAGATCCTAGGCCTGCGTTTAGTCACAGAATGGTTCAGATACAGGGTGGGCACGCCGCAATAATCTAGCGTGCAACCCTAATCGTCACAAGTTACCGGAGACCGATTCCGGCTCTAACGGTGTTGACATAGAAGCCATCGCAAGTTGCAGTACGGCATCGAACCGGTCGGCGAGATCTCGCGCGGCGCGTGACGGCCAATCATGAATGGCGCTTCCGGCGCCTTGTGCCTGCTGAAGTGCGGCGCGCTCAGGAATATACGTTGGAAGAACTAGGTCCCCAAACATTTGGGTCAGTTCTTCTTGCCTAAATGCTTGCTCGGAAGACCGGGTGCGCACGCGGTTAACCAATACCCCAAGTGGTTGCAACTGGGGCGCGCTCGATTGGCGGATATCATCGATTGCCGCAAACGCGCGGCCGGCCGCGGTCACGGAGAATAGACCTAGCTCGGTCACTACGAGAGCTCGCTGGCACGCAGTGAGTCCCTGACGGGTCAGGCCGCCGAGCGATGGTGGGCAGTCTATGAGAACAAGGTCGTACGGGTGTTCAAGTTGCTCGATCGCGTTTTGTAGCCGCGTGAGCCGGTGGGCATAGGACGGGCCATCATGGCGCGCGGACTCGGAAGACCCCATCATGACGTGGAGTCGGTCAGGAGCCCACACACTTGGCACGATTGCGGAGTCCACAATGAGCTTCGATGGAGTGTCTAGAACGTCAGCGACATCCATTGGTGCTTGTCCGGAAACTCCCAATGCGAGTGTTGTGTCTGCTTGGGGGTCCAAGTCGATTATTAGGGTACGCAAACCGGCGGCGTATGCCGCTGATGCCAGACCCAAAGTCACCGATGTTTTGCCTACGCCGCCTTTAAGGCTACAAATTCCTAAAACTGCCACGGATACACCCTATCTTGCCTTGGCAAGTTCTTATGCGATCATCGTTCATTTTAGGTAAACGGACCTCAACTTTGATAACTTTTTATAGTTACAAGGACGATTGTTTACTCTTAGGCTTGTTGATGGGGTGTCTTGTGTTCGAAAAAGTACTCGTAGCTAACCGTGCTGAGATCGCGGTCCGCGCGTTCCGGGCGGCTGTTGAACTTGGTTCACGCACCGTTGCGGTGTTTCCTAAGGAAGACCGTAACTCCGAGCACCGACTCAAAGCCGATGAAGCGTATTTAATCGGTGAGGAGGGGCAGCCCGTCCGGGCATATTTGAATATCGATGAGATGATTCGAGTGGCTAAGGACGCTGGCGCGGACGCCATTTATCCCGGTTACGGCTTCCTGGCCGAGAATCCGGATCTAGCCCAGGCCTGCCACGATAATGGAATTGCGTTTGTGGGCCCACCTGCGCAAGTGCTGGAACTTGCGGGGGATAAGGTCCGGGCTATTCGAGCGGCGAAGGCCGCCGGTATTCCGGTCTTGCAGTCGTGTGACCCATCAAACGATCTTGACTTCCTGCTTACCCAGGCACAGAAGATTGGATTCCCACTCTTTGCCAAGGCAGTAGCCGGCGGTGGCGGCCGTGGAATGCGCCGGGTTGAGACTCAAGCGGACCTCAAACCCGCCCTCGAGGCAGCTATGCGCGAAGCCAAGGGAGCATTCGGTGATGACACCATGTTCCTAGAGCAGGCGGTCCTGCGCCCGCGTCACATTGAGGTACAGATCCTGGCGGACGGCCACGGCAACGTGGTGCACCTATACGAGCGGGACTGCTCGTTGCAGCGTCGCCACCAAAAGGTGGTTGAGATCGCACCGGCGCCAAACCTTGATCCGGAAGTTCGTGCCGCGCTGTGTGCGGATGCGGTGAAGTTCGCTCAAGCGATTGGCTATCAGAATGCCGGTACGGTCGAGTTTTTGCTTGACACCGCGGGTGAACGCGAGGGCCAGCACGTATTCATTGAGATGAACCCGCGCATTCAGGTTGAGCACACCGTGACGGAGGAAGTCACTGATGTTGACTTGGTCGCCGCGCAGATGAGCATTGCCGCGGGAGCCACATTAGAGTCGCTGGGTATCCGCCAGGAGAACATCCACATCAACGGCTTTGCCCTGCAGACCCGGATTACTACGGAAGACCCAGCTAACGGGTTTAGGCCGGACACCGGACGCATCACCGCTTACCGTTCCCCGGGCGGCGCCGGTATTCGACTCGATGGTGCCACCGCAACGGCGGGCTCGGAGATCACCGGTCACTTTGACTCCATGCTGGTCAAGCTGACTTGCCGGGGCCGGGACTTTCCAACGGCCGTGCGCCGTGCGCGCCGGGCTTTGGCAGAGTTTCGCATCCGCGGAATTCGCACCAATATCCCGTTCTTGCAAGCGGTGTTGGCGGATGAGCAATTTGTGGCTGGTCAGATCACCACAAACTTTATTGATGAGCGCCCCGAGTTGCTCTCGGCGCGAGCATCAGCAGACCGTGGCACTAAGCTACTAAATTTCTTGGGCAACGTCACGGTCAATCAGCCCAATGGGTCGTCCGGCAATGCGGTTGATCCGCAGTTCAAACTGCCCAAGATCGATGTTTCTGTTCCTGCGCCTGCGGGCTCGCGTCAGCGCTTACTTGAGGTGGGGCCCGAGCAGTTCGCCAAAGATCTGCGAGCGCAGCAGGCCGTTGCCATTACGGACACGACGTTCCGTGACGCGCACCAGTCGCTATTGGCTACGCGGGTGCGTACCCGTGATCTGACCCAGGTTGCGCCGTACGTAGCGCGCAGCACTCCGCAACTGCTGTCGGTTGAGGCTTGGGGAGGCGCGACCTATGACGTTGCCTTGCGGTTCTTAGGTGAGGACCCGTGGCGCAGGCTTGAGAAGCTGCGGGCGGCGTTGCCTAACGTGGCGCTTCAGATGCTGCTGCGCGGACGCAACACGGTTGGTTATACCCCGTACCCAACCGAGGTGACTGAGGCCTTTGTCAAGGAAGCTACCGACACTGGGATCGATATTTTCCGGATTTTCGATGCCTTAAATGACGTCGAGCAGATGCGCCCGGCTATCGAGGCGGTGCGCAGTACGGGCACCGCCGTGGCTGAGGTTGCGCTGTGCTACACGGGTAACCTGTTGGACCCTGCCGAGGACATCTACACGCTCGAGTATTATCTTGGATTGGCTCAGGAGATTGTCAGCGCAGGCGCGCACATTTTGGCCATTAAGGACATGGCGGGTCTGTTGCGTCCTCAGGCGGCCAAGATCTTGGTCACGGCACTGCGGGATCGGTTTGATCTGCCGGTGCATCTACACACCCATGACACCACGGGTGGCCAGATGGCAACCCTGTTGGCGGCTATCGATGCCGGTGTGGACGCGGTTGACGTGGCTAACTCGGCGATGGCAGGCAATACCTCGCAGCCGCCCATGTCTGCGCTCGTAGCGGCGCTCGAACACACCGAGCGTGACACTGGCATGGACTTAGGCGCCGTGTGCGACCTGGAACCGTACTGGGAAGCGGTACGGGCCATGTACCGGCCGTTTGAGTCCGGGTTGACCGGGCCTACCGGGCGGGTATACAACCATGAAATCCCAGGTGGCCAACTCACCAACCTGCGAGCGCAGGCGGCCGCGTTGGGTCTTGCCAGCCGGTTTGAGGATATTGAGTCCACTTACGCGGACGCGGACCGGATCTTGGGTCGTCTGATTAAGGTGACGCCGTCATCGAAGGTGGTTGGCGACCTTGCGCTGCAGCTCGTGGCCGCTGGTGCGACCGCGGATGAGTTTGCCGCGGACCCGCAAAGCTTTGACATCCCAGAATCGGTCATCTCGTTCCTGGGAGGAGAGCTCGGTAACCCTCCGGGTGGTTGGCCCGAGCCGTTCCGTACCAAGACGCTGGCCGGGCGCACCGCATACCGGGGGATCACGCCTATCTCGCCTGAGGGTCACAAGGATCTGCAGGGGACCTCGCAGGAGCGCCGTAACCGGCTCAATCACCTGCTGTTCCCCGCTCCCACCAAGGACTTTGAACAGGTACTTGAGAACTACGGTGACGTCTCTGTTATTGATACCGAAAGCTATCTGTATGGCTTGGCACGTGGTCAAGAGGTAGAGATTGAACTCGAGCGCGGTGTGCGCCTACTCGTTGGCCTCGAGGCGGTGGGGGAGCCGGATGTGCGCGGTATGCGCTCGGTCATGTTTACCCTCAATGGCCAACTGCGCCCTACCCAGATCAGAGACACCTCGGTTGAGGACACCTCAGCGACCATCGAAAAGGCCAACCCATCAGTACCGGGCGAGATTGCCTCGCCGTATGCCGGCTCGGTTACCGTCATGGTGCAAGAGGGACAAAAGATCACCGCAGGCCAAGCCGTGGCAACCATCGAGGCGATGAAGATGGAAGCCACGATCACCAGTCCCGTCACCGGAACCGTTGCCCGCGTGGCAATCGGTACCGTGCAAAACCTCGATGGTGGTGACCTGATTGTTGTGGTTTCCTAACCAACGTAAGGGATGAGTAACGCATGCTCGGCTAGGCCAAGCTGACGGGACCAGATTCAACCTCGTGAGTAAGGCGTCGCCAGATCAAAGAGGAAGTCGCGGAGCTTAAATCAACTCCGCGACTTTCTCAATTTTTAGGCTTGCGCCGTTGAACGAACCGGGTGCGTTACTGCCTTGAAGTGCTTATCGCTGTTGAGGCACTGTTTGCAGCACTCATGACGGCTGCCATGCTGGCCGCTAGTACGGAACCGGCTTGACCCGCCGACCACCGAGTTTCTTGGCCGTTACGATATTCGATGACCGTGAGGGCATCGCTTGCGTTGCCATGCCCGATACTGGTCTGGTGGAGGTGGAGAACGTCAACGGGGACCCGTTGCGCTTGGAGAGCCACGGTTAATGCCTCAATTGGGCCGCTGCCTTCGTGGTAACTAGTAAATGTCTTACCTTTGGAGTGAAGCGTTATTTCGGTCACGCTCCGGCCGGCAAATTCCGTGGTTTCATAGCGTTCGAGAGTGAACCCCGTGTCATCAGCTGTGCACTGCATGTAGGTGTGCTGGAAGATGTGCCAGATTTCTTCGGCGCGGATCTCGTTGCCAGAGTAGTCGGTTTGTTGCTGGACCTGCCGGGCAAGATCAATTTGCAATCGTCGAGGCAACTCAATCCCGTAGGTGTTCTCAAGAAGATACGCGATCCCGCCTTTTCCAGACTGTGAGTTCACTCGGATCACGGCGTCATAGCTGCGACCAATATCAGCGGGATCAATTGGCAAATATGGGACTTGCCAGGTAGCCTCGCGTTCGGAGATCCCTTGGGAAGCGGCTCGAGCGCGGTGCTCGTTGAAGCCCTTTTTGATGGCGTCTTGATGCGTGCCGCTGAAGGCCGTGTGGACAAGGTCTCCAACGTAGGGGTGCCGGGGGTGTACCTCAATCCGGTTGCAATATTCGACAGTGCGGCGGATCTCATCGATCTCGCTGAAATTGATCATTGGGTCGATGCCTTGTGTCAGGAGATTTAATGCCATCGTTGCAATATCTACGTTCCCGGTGCGTTCACCATTACCAAAGATGCACCCCTCAACGCGTTCTGCACCGGCCAGAACCGCCAGCTCGGCACAGGCAATCCCAGTACCGCGATCGTTGTGAGGGTGTACGGACAAAATGACGCTGTCACGGCGGGCAAGGTTCTTGTGCATGTACTCGATCTGATCTGCGTACACATTGGGCGTTGCGGCTTCCACCGTCGCCGGCAAATTCAAGATCACCGGACGCTGCGGGCTGGCCTGCCACAGGCTTGTCATGGAGTCGCAGATATCAAGCACGTAGTCGGGTTCAGTCAGATTGAACACCTCAGGACTGAACTCAAACCGCACATTGGGCAGGTCCCCGGCGAACTCCAGTACGTCACGGCCGCCGCGTAAGATCAGTTCCTTGAGTTCTTTTTGGCTATACCCGAGCACAATGTCCCGCCAGGTGGGTGCCGTTGCGGTGTACATGTGGATCACAACTTCATTTGTGATGCCTCGAATGGAAGCAACGGTGCGTTGGATTAGGTCACGTCGTGCGGGAGTAAATACGACGATCGTTACGTCTTTGGGAGCGATCGAGGTTTCGGCGATGAGACGTACAAAATCGTAGTCAGTTTGTGAAGCAGAGGGGTAGCCAACTTCAATTTCCTTATATCCCATGGCCACCATGAGCTCAAAGAAGCGTTGTTTGCGTGCTGGGTCCATTGGCTCCGAAAGCGCTTGATTGCCATCGCGCAGGTCAACTGGCACCCACAAAGGAGCTTTCAGTAGGCGGTGAGTCGGCCAATCACGCTCAATGAGCGTGATTTCAACTCGAGAGTGGACATCGGCGTACCGATGAAAAGGCATCTGCGAGGGTAACTGCCGGTTCCACGTAGCAAACTTGTCCTGCTCCGAGCCGGACGTTGTTGCCTTGAGCATATTTGTTGTTGAGTTCATCGTGTAAGTCCTTCTTGTGTCAATGGCGCGACCGGCACAGGACAGACCCCCACGGTGGGGAACCGGTCTTGGTTAGGTCCCGCCGTGGCAGCGAAGGAGGAGGCAGACGATGAGCATGGATTTACACTAACACAACTTCTCAGACAAGTAGAGGTGTTGGTGATGAGGGATTGATGTTGCCTAGGTTGCTGAGGCCTTTGTTGAGTTACTTGTTTCTATCTTGAGAGTAAGTAAATGGGCCCGGGTTAGTGCGGCGGCCTTAGCGGGGTCCTGGTCGGCGATGGCGTCGAGCACGAGGGTGTGGGCGTCGTGGTCGGAGTTGCTGCCAAAGTCGTTGTGGATTCTCAATAAATCGATCATTGCCTGTCTGCTGCGCGGTGTGAAGCTGTCGAAAAGGTCTAGAAGAATCTGATTGTGTGCGGCGACGATAATGTTTCGATGAAAGATGATGTCAGCGTCCACGAGCGACTCGATATCGTCTCTGCTTGCTTCCCGGGCTGCCGCTGCCTTATCGATTGCACGCAATTGCGCGGGGGAGCGTCGCTCGGCTGCAAGTGCCGCTGCTTCAACTTCGATCGCAATGCGCGCCTCTATTACCGTGTTGATGTCCGCCTTTCGCAAGATTGTGCTCCAGTCTTCGGTGGTGTCGAGTGCTGTCACGAACACCCCCGCGCCCTGGCGAGTTGTCAAAACTCCTTGCGCGGCTAGGTGGCGAATTGCTTCGCGCACGGTTGACCGTCCAACCCCTAGTTGGGGTCCGAGTGAGTTCTCGCCCGGAAGTTTGGAGCCGAGCGGCCATTCCCCTGAGCGGATTCGGTTGAGCAACAGTTCGGCGACCTGCTCGGCTAACGGAATGCGGATGACCTGTGTCATGGTGTAACCTAACTTCGCTACTTGTCTGAGATGTTGGCTCCAGTATATCTCCTTGCTCGGTTCTCTCGCTTGTGCCGAGGTGGGGTTTAGAACGCCAACTTTCTTGGATCGATAGTTTCACCATGGCAATACGGAATTGAAGGGTACCCATGAGCAACACAGAAATTTTGAGACTCAAGAACGTGGATTTTGTGAGAGAGTCGCGTCAAATTCTTACCGATATCAACTTATCGGTTCAGGAAGGAGAGCATTGGGCGCTTATTGGGCCTAATGGTGCGGGCAAGAGTACCGTCTTGAGCATGTGTGGAGCTGTGAATCATCCGACGCGTGGCAGTGTGCATGTGCTTGGGCGAAAACTTGGTCGGGTTGACATCCGGGAATTGCGGCAATCTATTGGGCATGTCAATCCACGCCATCCGCTTCGCAGCCCACTGACGGTCCGAGAAGTGGTTCTGACTGGGGCAACGGGTACTACGGAACTCATGCATAGATGGGTCCCAGCCCAAGAAACTCTGGCTCGCGCGGACCAACTGATCAAGATGCTTGGGCTCGACAGTCTCGAAGGGGCAAGATGGCCCACGATGTCACAAGGGGAACGTGGGCGCGCACTGATTGCTCGCTCCCTGCTTCCCGACCCACCGCTGTTACTCCTTGATGAACCCGCTACGGGCCTGGACGTCGCGGCGCGTGAGCAGTTTCTTGAAACAGTCGATGATCTGCATCGAGCTCAGCTGCGACTCGCCACTATCCTTGTGACCCACCATCTTGAAGAACTTCCTGCGTCTACAACACACGCCATGCTCATTAAAGACGGGCACCTACGTGCGTCAGGTGTGGCGAGTGAAGTCTTGACAACCCAAAGGATTAGCGAGTGTTTCTCCCACCCAATTGCGATCGAGCGCAGGGCCGGCCGGTGGCAAGCCCGGGCGGGTTCCAAGTAGCCGATGGCGAATTAGTATCTGCGAGTTAGGCGTGCAAGACAACGGGAGTGCAAAGGTGTTGGTGTACGCAGTCTTGCGGTTCTGCGCGTAGTTATTTTTGCTTGCGTGAAGTCGCCTGCTCGTTGAGTCCGCGTAACTAGAGTAGGGGCCGCAAGGGAGTAAGCAGGAACTCGCCAACACGGTTGATGAAGGGACGGTTCTCCCACTCTTCGAGGGTGAGCTGGCGGCAGTTGCCTTGGTCCATGGCGAAGATGCGTTCCATCTTCGCGGCCAATTTTTGGTCGTAGATGGCCATGTTGATCTCGTAGTTACCCTGAAGCGAGAGCCGGTCAATGTTGGCCGTGCCGATCGTGGTCCACTCGCCGTCAACCGTCATGGTCTTGGCGTGCACCATCGCGTTTTGGTAAAGCCAAATGGTGACCCCGCCGCGCAAGAGCCTGGAGTACTGGCCCCGGGACAACCAGTCCGTCAGGACGTGGTTTGACGCCTCGGGAACGATAATCCGCACGTCAACGCCGCGTGCTGCGGCATCGAGAAGGTCTTCTAAGAACACCTCATCCGGGATGAAGTAAGCCTGCGTCATATAAATGTGGTGGGTGGCCCGTTTAAAGGCCTCCAGGTAAATATTGCGTACCGGATAGACCTGGCGGATGGGCGCGTTTTCCGCCGTTTGAATACGCGGAAGCCAATCGGCGGTGTGGTGCGGTTCGATCGCCGGGAGTTTTTCGGTGCGGTTCCGGTTCCAGAACGTCTCAAAGGCCGAGGTTAACTCCCACACTCCCGGACCGGTCAACCGCAGGTGGGTGTCCCGCCACTGGGTGGCGTAGACCGAGCCGATGTTGAACCCGCCCACAAACCCAATGGTTTCATCCACAACCATGATCTTGCGGTGGTTGCGCCCGGTGTACTTGAGGTCGAGCAACAGTACCTGCGGGCGGAACAGCGGGTACTTGAGCACGTGAATGTTGCTGGGAAACTTAAAGAAGGACCGTGGCACCACGAGATTAGCGAACTCGTCATACACTAGGTACACGTCCACGCCGCGCTGGGCAGCATCGATCACGGCGTCCTTGAATGTCTTGCCCATTTCATCGTTCTTCCAGATGAAACTCTCCAGGTATACGGAGACCTTGGCATCCCTGATCGCGTTGAGCATCTCCGCAAACAGGTCCTCGCCGTAGGTGTAAATGGTGGCTTGGGTGTCCCCAATGTCGACGTTGAGGGGACGCATGTGCGGGAACTCGGCGCTGCGCTGCAGATCGCGCTTTTGCCAATGATCAACCGCGGTGACAACGGCGGCTGCGGAAAGAGTTGAAGCACCAACGATCAGCGCTGAGCGAGTAATGATCTTGCGGGCTGAGCGGGTCAGGGGCTTCACAAATTTGGGCACGCCCTAAGACTATGTAACTTTGCCGCAGTTTGCACTGCAATATCAGCCGCGTGGGGGTGATAGTTAGATCCGGCGTCACATTGCCGCTTGGTTGGGTACGTAAGGCTGAACTGGATTAGTCCATTGGCGGGCGTCTGCGAGAGCTCTTGATCGCCGAGCGCTGTTGCTTTGCGTCCTTATTGCGGCGCTGAGATCCGCGGGTGGGTTTGGTTGCCCGGCGTGGGGGAGCGGGCGGGGCCAATGCGGCGGAAAGAACCGCGCTGAGCTTCTCCAAGGCAATCTCGCGGTTGCGCAGTTGCGAGCGCTGTTCTTGGGCGGTAACGGTTAGGACGTCATTAACCAGTTGCTGGCGCAACCGGTTAAGCAAAATTGCTCGCTGCTGGTCGGAGAGCGCTTGGGACTCTGCCACATTCCACATGAGCTCAACCCGGCTGTCAGAGGTGTTGACGTGTTGGCCTCCGGGGCCTGAGGACCGGGAGAACCGCCAGCCCAGCTCAGCCGATGGGATGACAAGTGCGGGAGAGACAAACAAATCCATGGCTCAAGTCTGGCACAGCATAAGATGAAACCCATGATTACGATTCGCCGCGCAGAACTTGCTGACATTGATGCAGTGACCACAATGTTTATGCAGTACCTAGCGTTCCAAAAGCAGACCCACACGGAGCAAACAGCAAGAGAATTTCTTACCGCTCGGCTGACACAGAATCAGAGCATCATCTTTATGGCGGAGGTTGATGGTTCGCTTGTGGGCCTAGCCCAGGTTTACCCGGTGTTCTCATCAGTGTCCCTTTTGCCAGCGTGGATCTTGAACGACCTCTACGTCACCGAGTCCGCGCGTGGAACCGGCGCGGGGCGTGCGTTGCTTGAAGAAGTGATCAGCCAAGCCCAGAAGATTAACGCTGCGTACGTGACCCTGGAAACCTGTGAAGATAACCACCGCGCCCAGCAACTGTATGAAACCGCGGGATTCACCCTTGATCCGGAAACCAGAAATTACACCAAGTCAACCAAAGTGGCGAGCTAATGCGTGGTTGTGCACCGGAAAAGCGTTGAGATAGCGGGCGCATGCCCGTGAAGGGGCATTGGAATACGGTGAGTGCGGTATGCAGCGCCGCCCCTGTCGGATCCAAATTTTCTTTGAGTACTGTACGAAAATTACGCAATCTTGATTGCTTCGTAATTCAGGCCGGTCTCACGTCAAAATTATACCGTTTTCAGTAGTGTTCTGACAGTGTCAGATGGTTAAAGTGATGTCAAAACAATACTGTTACTGGTAGAGTTTTGACATGGTGAGAACTTATCGAGACCTAGTGCGCGAGATCGCTTATGACAACTATGGGTATGTCACCACCACGGGTGCTGTGGAAGCTGGTGTGCCCGCCGTGGAGTTGCCGAAACTTGCGGCGCGTGGCGGACTCGATCATGTCGGATACGGTCTCTACCGCGTGACTGACATCCCGCCAACTGACAATGATCAGTTCGCTGAAGCGACCTTGCGCGCCGGAGAAGGTGCTCACCTTCGCGGTGAATCAGTCCTTGCCCTTCTGGGGGTGGCGGACGTAAACCCCAGGAAGATCACCGTGGGGACTGTCCGTCGTGTACGCCGCTCAATGCCCTCCTACATGAAGGTGACCCAGGTGCCGGCCGGAACGAAGGTTACTCGCTACCGCGGGATCCGCGCCCAGCAACTCAGCGACGCTCTCCTCGAATGCCAAGGAAGGGTCCCCAACGCGCGCCTGCGAGATGCTGCCGTCAAGGGGCGAGCTGCGGGGTTGCTGACTACAGCAGAGTGGAACCGCGTGCGCAAAGAGCTCGCCGAATGAGTTACGACACCCCGCCACGTAACATCAACGCTCTAAATCGGCGAATGAAGAACTTAGAGGGGGACGACACTCTTGTTTTTCGCCGGCGGACGACGATGGCTCTGGTTGTGATCGGACAAATGCTTCCCGAGGGTGCGGTGAAAGGCGGCAGTGCTATGGCACTGCGGTATGGATCCGGCACAAGGTTTACTCGCGATCTTGATGCAGCCCGCACAGCGGATCTGGCCACCTTCAGTGGTTGAGGGTGTGGGCTGGCCTGCATTGGTCAATCTCAGTATCCCCGGGGCGTCCACCCGGATGGCAGCATGCCAGTTATCTTTCCCAGACGTTTCCAAGGGTGTCGTGGAGCCCGAAGGCATTGGGTAGTTTTTGACCAACTTCTTTCGGATTCTCTATCTTGTCATTCGCTGTCCACCCAATGGCATCGAGGGGGCGATAATGTGGCCCCACTGTGCCAGCGCGGCATGCGTATTCCCATTCGGCTTCGGTGGGCAGGCGGTACCCGGTGGCGTTGGTCTGCCAACTCACCTCGCCTGCCTCGAAGATGTATGCGGGAGCAAGTCCTTCATTCATTGATGCTGCATTGCACAACTTGATGGCTTCCAACCAACTGATATCTACCAAAGGCACTTGGGAACCTGTTTTGCTATTACCCATCAGCTGCGCGTACTGCGCCGTGGTGACGGAGATAGCCCCAATCTCGAATGGTTCCAGATGGACGGTCCAGCGGTGTTTCCGTCGTGCATCATGCAATTGCACTTGTCCGGCCGGTAGTGGACGAAGGTCAAAGGTAGGCATTTCACAATGCTCCCATACCATCCCCCAAGCCGGTGGACCAATGGGTACTTAACTAGAGGTGCAGGCAATATTTGCTAAGTGAGCTGACCATGGCCGTAGGGGGAACCGCTATCGGGACAGGGTTTTCTCGAACAGCAGATTATGTTCGTTGTAGTATGTCTCGGTGACACCGAGTGTCCGCATTCCTAAGCGCTCACACACTCGCTGTGAGGCTGCATTGACTGGATTAGTGACGGCGATAACGGACCGGAGCCCGTTGTTTGCCGCGTCCGTCATGACAGCGCTGGCCGCTTCAGTGGCATAACCTGCACCTTGGGCATCGGGGTGTAGATGCCAACCGATCTCCACAGGAGCTTTACATAGTGCACCCGCTGAGAGCGGGATGGGTTTAAGTAGGATATTCCCGAACAACTCACCAGATTTGCGAGAGGTGATGGCCCAGATTCCGTGAATAGGGTCGTCAACAGCACGGCGACGAATGATGGATTCTACAGCTTCAGAGCGATCAGTCATCGGCGTTGCTTGACGCCCTAGAAATCGAACGGTTTCCCACCGGGACTCAAGATCGAATAGAAAGTCGGCGTCGCCTAACTCCCATGGGCGCATGACCAATCGCTCGCTGCTGATAGTTCGCATCCGTCAATTATGTCCCGCCCGCAAAAGTGCCCGGTGAAGGTACCGTACGCACGACGCTGAAAATGATTGTTTAGGCAACTACGCGCCGTCGAGGTTCAAATTTCTATTAGCTACCATCAGCCAAGAATTCTCACTCAAGCATGAGCTCAAAGGTGTAATCGTGGTGTGCACCGGCGCCGACCATGAAGATTTTCTCGCCGCGCTGGGTGAACCCGTACTTGCGGTAGAACTTCACCGCCCGGTCGTTGCCCACGTTGGTGGCCAGCCACATGCTTTGGCCGCCGCTTTGCTGGACAAACTCGGCTGCTGAATCAACAAGTTTGCTGGCAATACCGGTGCCGTGTGCGGACTGGCGTGTGTAGAGCTTGCTGAGGTACCACGTGGGGGAGCCAACAATCTTGTTTCCCGGTTCCGGCAGGGCGACCTCGCCCCCGAGCGCCAGGGAATAGCCCAAAAGTTCGGTGCCGTTATCCGCAACTGTGACGTGTGCCAGCGGATTGCTTAGGTGCTTGGCAAAATGCGCAGGGGTGAGATTAGTGGCAATGAAGTCAGCAATGTCATGCGCCAACGTGCCCTCGGGGCAGGCCAGCGGAAAGGTGGCCGCAGCAAGTTCGCCCAGTGCCTGAGCCTCGGTGGGTAGCGCGGTACGGATTGTAATGGTGGTCATGCGGACACCTCTTTGCCTAAATCGGCAATGACCTCGGCGCCGGTGAGCTCAGCCAGCAGGTGGCCGGGGATGGCGATCTTTGACTCTCTGATGCCGGAACCAATGACGATCCAACCGTCTAGGGCACCCTGGTCCATCACAAACCGCCAAGAATCTGGCAGGCCAATGGGGGTGATACCGCCGTATTGCATGCCGGACTCGGCTACGGCCCGGTCCATAGGGATAAACGATGCCTTACGCACGTCAAGCATTTTTTTGATCGCCCCGTTGATGTTGGCGCGAGTGGTGGCGCGCACGGCAACCGCTGCGGTGCGCTCGTTGCCTTCGCGCTTTCCGGCAACCAACACGCAGTTGACCGAGTTGAACATGGGAATGGCGTAGTGCTCGCTCATGACCGCGGTGTCAGACAGTTCCGGGTCAATCTGACAGACCAAAATTTGCTGTTCTACCTGCGGATTTGTGGCGCACCACTGGGTGATCAGGGCGTGGGTTGCGGGCGCTAGAAGTTCGGGGTGAGTAAGGGCCGGTACCCAGGTAACGACGCCAAGTTCAAGTAACCGTGTTGCAGAGCTCATGACGAGCAGACTAGCGCATTGGGCTCAATGTGAGATGAACATTTTGGTATGTGATCACCCGGCTCGTGCTTTGTCAGTGGGGTGGCGTACTGTAGAAAACATCGAACAGTTGTTCGGCTAAAGAATGTTTTGCGTGTGCATGATTTGAGCCTGAGTGGTTCAACCGCAGTGTGGAGGAATGAACAGTGAGCCGAGCAGCCCGCGCCCGTGCCGTCTTACAGGCAGCCGAGCAAATCCACGGAGTGAGCCGGCTGGCTTTGGTGCCTGCGAGCGCAGCATCGGCGTCAAGTGTTCCGGTAGAACAGCGGCCCGCTGCCGCACAGGACGTGGCGCCAGTGCCGCTTGAGGGAGCATTTGCGGTTCCCAGTGCGTTTGCCCAGATACTGCCCCAAGGGCTACCGCGCGGGGCGGTGTGCTGCGTTCAGGGGTCAACCGCGTTGTTGCTTGCGCTTGCGGCGCACGTGAGCGCCCAAGACGGGTGGGTGGCATTTGTGGGGATGGCGGACCTGAATTTTGTGGCGGCCCTAGATCTGGGCATGGATCTGAGCAGGGTGGTAGTCATCCCCGAGCCCGGGGGGCAGGTGCCAGAGATTATGGCTACCTTGATCGATGGGATGGATTTGGTGGTGACCGCGCAGCGCGTGGGACTGACCAGTGCTCAGCAAAGTAGGCTTAGCGCCCGAGCTAGAGAGCGCGGCACCACCTTGCTGGTTGCAGGAGCATGGCCGCAGGCAAGACTGCACATCTCTGGTCAGGCGGGTACCTGGCAGGGCGCAAAACAGGGGCTGGGCCGGCTGACCACCTGCTCCTACCGGTTACAACGCGGCACGTCCGCACACGGATTTAAATGGGTCGACGTGCAACTGCATAATGGCCGCTTCCAAGCTGTCACCCAGCACGCTCCCTTGCGATTGTTGGCCTAGGTGGGATCATGAACGCGCAAATACAACCCGTTACCACGGCATCGGACAAGCCCAAGGCATATGGTGCCCGCGGCCCGGCTGGGCAGCGCATGGCTGCGGTTTGGGTGCCTAACTGGCCCCTATTGGTGGCCATGCTCGCGCATAATCTTGACGCCACCCAGCCCGCGGTTCTGCAACGTGGGCGCCAGGTGCACGTGGTGTCAGCCGCAGCGCGCGCTTTTGGGGTACGCCGTCACATGGCGTTGCGGGCCGCCCAAGAGTTGTGTCCGCAACTGCATATCCTTGATGAGGACCCGGATCTTGCCGCCCGCGAGTTTGAATACATTGCCCAGGTTGTAGAAACGATAGTTCCAGCGGTAGAGATTATTCGCCCCGGGCTACTACTGTTTGCGGCCCGTGGGGCCACCAAGTTTTACGGGTCCGAGGACGCTGTTTGTGCAGCCGTCATTGAGGCCCTAGCCGACCGCGCCCAATGTGAAGCCCAAGTGGGGGTGGCCAACGGCATTTTGGCCACCATTCTTGCGGCTCGAACCATGCGGGTAGTTGCCCAAGACCAGACCCAAGAGTTTTTAGGACCGCGCCCGCTCACGGACCTCACCTATGCTGCGGTGACCAACCAGCAGCAGGTGGCGCTTGGTCAATTTTTGAGCCTGCAACAACGGTTAGGCATCAAAACCTTTGGAGCCCTTGCCGCGCTGCCGCACGCCCATGTGCATACGCGCTTTGGTGACATTGGAGCATGGGCGCACCGGTTAGCCAGCGGTTTGGATATCAGGGAACAAAGCCCTACCCGGCAAGAACCGGACATTACTGTTAGCAATGCCCTAGACCCGCCAGTTGACCGGATAGATACCGCAGCCTTTGCCGCCCGTTCGCTAGCTCAAGAACTGCACCGCATCCTGTTAGAAGGCTCGGTGACCGGTAGTCGTATCGAAATCATGGCCACCACTAGTGCGGGTGAAGAACTCACCCGTACCTGGCGCACCGATGACAGTGCCTTGGGAGCCATGAGTGCCGCACGCATTACCCAGCGAGTGCGCTGGCAGCTTGAAGGCTGGCTCACCGCAAGCAGCATTGCCCAGCAACGGCGCCGCAAAGCGGCGCTCGCAGTATCCGAAATCCGTGCGGTGCCCGGGAGCGTCAGTGGGGCATCGGAAAGCCAAGAAACTTTAGAACATCCTGAGCCAGTGACCCTGACTAGGTTGCAACTGACCGCCCAGTTTGTGGTGCCCACCCAAACCCACCAAGAGTCCCTGTGGGGGCGCTCCGACGGGGCAAACCGGCGTGCCCAAAGCGCAATCGAACGCGTCCAAGACCTGCTTGGGCCCCACGCCGTATTAGCGCTGGCGCCCGCCGGTGGGCATACCTACCAAGACCGGATCACCAGTGGGTGGTGGGCTAACCAAGAGGCACCCGCCCGGGATGGAAAACAAACCTGGCCGGGACAACTACCCAGCCCCGCACCGGCCACCCTGTTCCAAGACCCGTGGGACATCGTGGTGGTAGATGAACGCAACCTTCTGGTCACCTTCAATAACCGCTTGGGTATGAGCGCGTCTCCCTATGCGGTCATCCAAACAGATCCGCGGTGGGGCGTTGCAAAGGTGGCCCAGCCGGTGCGGAACTGGGCGGGCCCCTGGCCCATCCGGACGCGCTGGTGGACCGAGCAAGCCCAGCACTGCGTCTATCTCCAACTCGTGCTCGACCACCAGCCCGCGCTGCTTGCCGTCTATAGGCAAGGTAACTGGTATTGCGAAGGTATCTATGACTAACCCCTACGGCGAACTGCACGCCCACTCCGCCTTTAGTTTCCTTGACGGAGCAAGCCAACCCGAAGAGCTCATTGCCGAGGCAGCCCGGTTAGAGCTTTCCTCAATAGCGCTCACTGACCACAACGGCCTGTACGGGGTGGTGCGCTTTGCCCAAGCGGCAAAGGAAGTGGGCATGGACACCAGCTTTGGGGCAGAACTGCACCTGCCCACCGCGACCGGCGAGCTCCAAGCACCCACGGCGGGGCCAGACCCCGTAGCCGATCACCTCGTGGTCCTTGCCCGCGGGCCTGCCGGGTATCACAACTTGTCCTCGGCCATAGCCGGGGCGCACTTAGCCTCGGGAACCAAGGGCCTGGCCAGATATAACCTGGCGGACCTGGCGGATCACGCCCAAAACCAGTGGCTCGTGCTGACGGGATGCCGGAAAGGCAAGGTGCGCAAGGCGCTTCCGGATGTGGACGCGGCCACCTCTGAAGTGCGCCTACTGCAAGAGGCCTTTGGTAAGGACAACGTAGCGGTTGAAATAACCGTTACCGGAGACCCCTACGACCACGAACGCAATGAACAACTAGCCACGGTAGCCAATCGCACGGGGACTCACCTGGTAGCAACGACCAACGCCCACTACGCAAACCCGCGCAGCGCCCCGTTAGCCCAGGCGCTCGCAGCTATCCGCTCCGCCAAAACCCTCAATCATATGCAAGGGTGGCTCAATCCCTCAGGCGCCCAGCACCTGCGCTCCGGGGCGGAGATGGCACAGTTGCACCGCGCGCACCCCGGCGCAGTTACGCGAGCCCATGAACTGGGCCAAGACTGCGCCTTTGACCTAGCGCTCGTGGCGCCAAACCTACCGCCCTTTGCGGTGCCAAACGGGCACACCGAGGCCAGCTGGCTGCGCCACCTCGTAGCCCAAGGCGCGGCCCGACGCTACGGAACCAAAAATGTGGAACGGGTCCCCGGGGCATACCGGCAACTGGAGCACGAACTCGACGTCATTGAAACCCTCAACTTTCCGGGCTACTTCCTGATCGTGTACGACATCATGGAGTTTTGCCGGACCAACAATATTTTGGCGCAGGGTAGAGGCTCGGCGGCTAACTCTGCCGTTTGTTATGCCCTGGGCATCACGGCCGTGGACGCGGTGTCGCACGGCCTCCTCTTTGAACGATTCCTCGCCCCGGAGCGCGATGGCCCACCGGACATTGACGTAGATATTGAATCGGCCCGCCGTGAAGAGGTGATCCAATACGTCTACACGCGTTACGGACGCCATCACGCGGCCCAAGTAGCCAACGTTATTTCCTACCGGTCACGCTCGGCCGTACGTGACGCCGCGCGGGCACTCGGCTTTGATGTGGGACAACAAGACGCCTGGTCTAAGGGGATTGACCGCTGGGGGAGCCTCCTGCGTGCTGAGGCAGCCGGCGCCTCAGCTGGAAACGGGGGCAGTGCCTCAGCCGATTTTGCCGACGTCGATGCCACCGCGCGCCGTGACGGATTTTCTCCCACGGCCCAAGAGCTTCAGCGCTTTCCCGACGACAATATTGCCGATGTCCCACTCGCGGTTATTGAGTTGGCCGAACAACTGCGCAGGCTACCGCGCCACCTAGGCATTCACTCGGGAGGTATGGTCCTGTGTGACCGGCCGGTAACCCAGGTCTGCCCGGTCGAATGGGCCCGCAAGGAGGGACGCACCGTCCTGCAGTGGGATAAAGAAGACTGCGCCGATGCCGGTCTGGTTAAGTTTGACCTGTTGGGTTTGGGCATGCTCACGGCGCTACGACTCGCGTTTGACCTCATCGCGACCCACGAGGGTCAACGCTGGGAACTACACGGACTGCCCCAAGACGACCCGGCCGTCTACCGTCTCCTGTGCGCCGCAGACACGGTAGGGGTGTTCCAAGTCGAATCCAGGGCCCAAATAGCCACCCTGCCCCGCCTGCGACCCAAGGAGTTCTACGACATTGTCGTGGCTGTCGCGCTGATCCGGCCCGGCCCCATCCAAGGTAACTCCGTGCACCCCTATATCAATCGCAGGCGGGAGCGAGAAAAGATTACGTACGCCCACCCGCTACTGGAGAATTCCTTAGGTAAAACCTTAGGGGTGCCGCTCTTTCAAGAACAACTCATGCAAATGGCCATTGACACCGCCAACTTCACCCCGGCAGAAGCAGACCAACTCCGCCGCGCCATGGGATCCAAACGCTCCGTGGAACGCATGGAGGCCCTACGCCTGCGCCTACTGACCGGAATGGGGGCCAACGGTATAGACCCGGCGACGGCCGAGGGAATCTACAACAAACTCAAAGCCTTCTCAGACTTTGGCTTCCCCGAATCCCACGCCTACTCCTTTGCCTATCTGGTCTACGCAAGCTCCTGGCTCAAAGTCCACCACCCGGCAGCGTTCTACGCCGGGCTACTGGGCGCCCAACCCATGGGCTTCTACTCGCCCCAAAGCCTCATGAACGACGCACGCCGTCACGGACTCAAAGTCCTAGGGCCCTGCATCCAAAACTCTGCGGCGCTCGCGGACATCACCTCGGCCCACAACGTTCCTGATATTGCCTGGCCCGTTATCAAAGCGCGCATACCGGTTCCCACCCACCTCGCCATCAGAATGGGACTGATGTCGGTGCGCACAATCGGACAACCGGAAGCAGACCGCATCATCGCAGCCCGCACGGCAGCAAACTTTACGGATCTACGAGACTTCGCCCGCCGCACGGAACTCACCAAACCTCAGCTCGAAGCCTTAGCTACAGCAGGTGCGCTCGCGGTCTTGGGGGTGACCCGGAGGGAAGGGCTGTGGGCTGCGGGGGCGTTAACGCAGGAACAACCCGGTACGTTGCCCGGTCTATCGGTTGGGGTTGAATCCCCGCAACTGCCGTTGATGTCAGCAGTGGAAACTGCCCAGGCGGACCAATGGGCCAGCGGTATCACTCCTGATTCTTATCCGACCGAGTTTATCCGGCCGCAATTACGAGCAGCGGGTATTTTAAGCGCCGAGCAGGTCAACAATTGGGAACCGGAACGCCGTATTGCAACCGCCGGTGTGGTCACCCACCGCCAGCGTCCCGGAACAGCGGCCGGAGTGACCTTTTTGTCGCTTGAGGATGAGACTGGGATAGTAAATGTAGTCTGTTCGGTTGGGGCGTGGAATAAATTTGGACGCATCGTTCGTACCGCTCCGGCCCTGATTATTCGCGGTAGAGTAGAGCATGCAGATGGTGCCACAAATTTAGTGGCCGAGCATTTTGCGCCCCTCTCTTTGCATGTGAAGACATCATCACGAGACTTTCAATAGACACTCCTACTACGCCTACTGTCACGCACAAGAAACTGAATAGTCTGGATCAATGGCATCGCTTGGACCGCTAGTTGCATATCTGCCGACCCCACGTAATGACGCGGGGACCCTTCAAATTCCCCAACTGCAGAACCTGACCCAAAACGCATTGGTAGCTGGGGCTAACTCAATTGCAGTCTTGGGTTCCGTCGGGGGCGCTTCTTACATGCCCAGGTCCATGCGCAAACGGGTGATTGCGGCAGCCGCCGAGGTAATCGGGGGACAGGTTCCACTGGTCGCCGGGGTGAGTGCACTGACCACCGCCGAGGCACAGGCAAACGTAACCGAGGCCAATGCCGCCGGCGCATCGGTCGCCTTGCTAGCTCCAATGAGTTATGAGCCGCTGACCGAGTCTGAAGTTTTTGGGCTTTACCGCGATGTAACCGGACAAGAAAGCCTGCCGGTTTGTGTTTATAACAACCCACGCACCACCCGGTATCGGTTCACACCGACAGAGTTAAGTAACCTGGCCCAGCTGCAGGGCATCATTGGCTTTAAAGACGTAGTTTCTAGTCCGTGGCTCATCAGGACCCGCCTTGAGGCGGCCCAAGAGGGCCTGACAGACAAACAAATTGCAAGCCTCGACTGGGGATTCTCCGGCGACCGCTACGGGGCCGAAATTCTTGGGGTCGGCGCTGACAGCTGGCACAGTGGCCTTGCGGGTGTGTTACCTAAACCTTTTGTGCGGCTGGCCCAACTAGCAGGCCAACAGAACGACCCCGATGCCCAACAAGAAGCGGCGGCACTTTCACGGGCGTTAACTCCCATTGCCGTGATCGCCATGCGTTACGGGACCATTCGCGTGGCACATACTATTGTTCGCCTCACCGGATCCGGCGATTTCTGGACTCCAGAACCCCTGCTGCCGTTGGCCCCGGAGGTGCAGGGATTGATCTCGGCTGCGCTGAGCTCCCTCGAATCCGCGCTGACCGCGGCTGCGCCCGAGGAGCCCAAGCGGTACCGCGCCCGCCGGGCGGCTCACCGAGGATAACGGGGAAGCTAGGGCTCTAGATCAAAGTTGATAACTTTGAACCGACAGTCTCAGCGCAACCTACGGTTTGAGCCCACAATATTTGAACACCCAGATACCTCCTTGCGTATCTGCACCCCAGCCGAAAGCGATAGAACATCTCCATGCACAACGTAGAACAGATTCTTCAGTGGCCCGTAGATAATGCGGTAACCGCGGTGGTCACTGCGAGCGAAGTGCTGGACACCTGCGGCGACCTCAACCAGACTTACCAGCTGGCGTCGGTAACCAAACTCCTGACGGCGTACGCAACCCTGATCGCCATCGAAGAGGGCGCAATTAGCCTTGACACCCCGGCAGGTCCTCCCGGGGCAACCGTGCACCACCTATTGGCACACACCGCCGGGTATGAATTCGATTCCCTGACCACCCGCTTTGAGCCCGGCGCACGGCGCCTGTATTCCAACACCGGATTTGAGGTTCTGGCCCAAACGGTTACGGAACACTCCGGCATTGAGTTTGCGCAGTACGCAACCGAGGCGGTCTTTGAGCCCTTGGGGATGCGTTCAACAACCATGCCCGGCAGTCCAGCTGCAGGTGGAATCTCATCAGCGGCGGACCTGATGCGGTTTGCCCAAGAACTGCTTGCCCCCACGCTCATCGATCCAACCACCTGGACTCAGGCGACAAGTGTGCAGTTCCCGGGAACCGACGGCATTCTGCCCGGTTATGGGCGCCAACGCCCTAACGATTGGGGCCTCGGGTTTGAAATCCGTGGAACCAAAAGCCCGCACTGGACCGGGGCTCACGCAAGTCCTGCCACTTTTGGTCACTTTGGCCAATCGGGAACATTCCTGTGGGTGGACCCCACCGCAGATCTCGCTTGCGTGACCCTTACGGACCGGGACTTTGGGCCATGGGCTGCGGAAATTTGGGCCCCGTACAACCAGAGCATCCTGACCGAATTTTCCGCTTAAGCTGTCGATCCAGACTGCTCAATGGGTAAAAGTATTACCCATGAACAATACGGGCTAAACTGCAAGCCATGCCATCTTCGATACGGCCACAGAACTTAGCTTGAAGGAAATATGAGCTTGACTAATGATGCGCTGACGGACACTGAAGCCCATGCTGTTGATGCAGCTAAGACAGACCTCAAGAGTGCGATGCCAGCGTTGGTGGCGTTAGCCGTCTCCATCTTTGTGGCAATGACCACCGAGCTGTTGCCGGTTGGCTTGCTGCCGCAGATGGGCGCGGCCTTTGGCAAATCCATCACCGAGGTAGGTGTGCTCGTCACGATCTACGCGGGCATGGTGGCGGTCTTCTCCATCCCGCTGACTATCTGGACTAAACGGGTGCCGCGTAAGCAGCTGCTTTTGACCATGCTCATAACCTTTGCAATCAGTAGCATTTTGGTCGCTGCCTCGCCCAACTTTACGGTCATGGCTATTGGCCGCGCTATTGGTGGGGCCTCACACGCGCTGTTCTTTGCCGTTGCTCTGGGATACCCGGCCCGTATATTGCGGCCCTGGGATCTGGGTAAAGGCATGGCAATCACCGGGGCAGGGGTATCCCTTGGCCACGTGGTTGGGGTTCCCCTAGCCACCGCGCTCGGTGTGGCTACTAACTGGCGCTGGGCGTTTGGGGCCGTAGCGATCATGGCGGTCTTGTTATGCATGGTGGTGGCCAAAGTGCTGCCTTCGGTGCCTAACCCCATTGCCCAGGTCAAGACCGTGCGCCCGCCCGGAGCGGTGACCGCATTCAGCGCGGTCATGACGGTGAACCTGTTGCTGTACTTGGGTCACTACACCGCGTACACGTACATTAATCCGTTGCTGCGTGATGCCGGTGCATCCGAGAGCTTTGTGGCAATCGCACTGCTCGTCTTTGGGGCCGTGGGCATCATTGGCCTGCTTGCCGCCGGCTCGCAGATGGACACTCGCCCGCGCAAGGCACTGCTGGTGACCATGGTGGCGTTCGTAGCGGGCCTAGTCCTGCTGTACTTCTCCGGGAGCTCCTTGGTTGCCACCGTTGGCTCAGCAGCCATCTGGTGCGTGGCATTTGGCTCGGCGCCTGCATTCTTTACCACCGCAGCAATCCGCACTAACGCCGTCACCCCGGATATGTCTGCAGCATGGATTAACGCGACCGCCAACGTTGGTATTGCGATGGGTGCTGTTACGGGCGCCAAGATTATCGATGCCTCAAACCTGCAAGGGGTCAGCCTCGGTGCCGCTGGCATCTTTGCCGTGTGCACCATCGTGGTGTTCTTTGCCAAGCGGGGATTCCCGCATGCGGATCCCAAGATCATCCAAACAATCAAGTAGGGCCGCCTCATCCTTTGCCCCTTTAGGGGTCCACCGCAGGGTGGAGGGCACATCCGATTACGGGTTGGCGCTCTCCGTCATGAGAAGGACTCGGCCCGGGCCTAAGATCATCTTGTGCGCGGACGTAAACGCTGCCAGAGATTGCCAGACTTATTGGTATGACAGATCCAAATTTTGCGTCGCAACCGCGCACCCCGCAACCTTCCGTTTTTGGGCCGTACACGCAGCAGCCCCCGGCCGCACCGGTGACCTACCCTGGGAACGGTGTCCCTACTACAACGGATACTTCGCTCCCAACGCATCTGGGTATTCGCGCAAATACCACTCCCGTGCTCGGCGCTCGGGGCCTTACCCGCACATATGGACCCACGGTTGCACTTGGCGGTGTTGACCTCGACATTTACCCGGGTGAATCCGTTGCCATCATGGGCCCGTCCGGTTCCGGGAAATCTACCCTCCTACACGCGCTGGCTGGAATCGAACGCCCCGATCACGGGTCGGTGCATTTCAACACCCGCGCCGGTGGGTTCCAAGACATAGCTCAGATGGGGGAGAAAGACCGCTCTAAGCTGCGCCGTGAGTCATTTGGATTTGTATTCCAATCCGGGCTGCTCATCCCGGAACTCACCGCGATTGAGAACGTGGCTATGGCGCTCATGATTAACGGGACGCCAAAGTCTCAGGCCCTGCCAAGAGCTGCGCAATGGCTTGCCGCACTTGGGCTAGCTACCATGGCGGAACGCCGGATTGGGCAGCTTTCTGGGGGAGAGGCTCAGCGAGTTGCGATTGCGCGAGCCCAGGTGACGGGGGCTCAGGTGACCTTCGCGGACGAACCCACCGGAGCACTCGATTCCGCCACCGGGTCCCAAGTCCTGCAAGTGTTGCTCGACTCAACGGTGGGACGCGGCAACACCTTAGTCATGGTCACCCATGATGCAGATGTGGCTGCACGGTGCGACCGGATTATCCGGTTACGGGACGGAAATATTGTTGGACCGGTGGCATCATGACACTATTTTCACTAGCTTGGTTGCTTGGAAAACCAACCAAACAGCGCCGTGGGCCGCTCCTGCTCACCGCCGGCGCGTATGCTTTGGTCAGTGCCCTTGTCCTAACGGTGACGGCGGGTGCGTTGTCGTTCTCCCGGGTGCAAAATGACCTCACGGGGATGTACCAAGTCTTGGCGGCACTTGCGGTTGTCCTGCTTGTGGTTCCACTGGCGGTCCTCGGTTCTGCCGCGGCACGGTTATCTGCTCGGAGCCTAGACGAACGCCTCTCAACCGTACGGTTGCTGGGGGCGACCCCGGGGCAGGTTACCTTGATGACCGTGATCGAGTCGGCGGCGATCGCCCTTGCTGGAGCACTCGGTGGCGTCGTGTGCTACGCCGGGCTCGCCCCGCTTGTTGGCCTGATCCACTTCCAAGGCTCAGCAATTGGAACGGCGATGTGGCTCAAACCGGGTGTTATCGCACTGGTGATTCTCGGCGTGGTCCTCGTGGCCGTCATTTCAGCCACGCTAGGCCTCAAACGCATCATTGTTTCCCCGCTGGGTGTGCGCAACCGGGTGACCGTCCCCAGGCCCAAGTGGATCCGGGTGGTTGTCGTGGCCGCCATTATCCTCATGATCTACGCGTCATTTTCTATGCTGGGGCAGTTCAAATCAGTCGCGGTCATGATGGCTGTTCTACTCGGTGGCATTGGTCTGGGACTTGGGGCGCTCAACCTCGTGGGACCGTGGGCGGTTGGCCTCATAGGGAGGTCAAAGCTGAAACGAGCTGAAACCCCGGACAAACTCTTGGCGGCGCGGATGATCTTGGAGAGTCCCACGCAGGCCTGGCGTCAGGTCAGCGGTATTGCGATGACCAGTTTTGTTGCGGTAGTGGGAGGTTCGGGAGCGGCACTCATGAACACGGTCGGTGCCGATTCCAGTCTGGATAGTGGAGACGCCCTACTGGCCGCAGACATCATGACCGGCGTGCTAATCACGATCATGGTCTCCTTCTTGTCCGTAGCCTGCTCAACTGCCATTACCCAAGCCGCAACAACCTTGGACCGCAGCGAGTTGTACGCGGGGCTCGACCGGCTTGGAATGCCTCCGGCAACCATGGAGGCCGCCCGGGTTGGTTCCGTAATGATCCCCGTACTTGGGGTTGGCGTAGGAGCCGCAGTGATTAGCGGAGTGCTCGTATTTCCGCTCGTGGGAATAGCGATCATCATGGCGCCACTGTCGGTTGGGGTCATCTTGTTGACCTTGGCGGCGGGTTTTGGTGCGGTCCGCGGTTCGGTGGCCCTGACCAGCACGGATCGAGTCCTCAAAACACGGTAGCCCTATCGGCCGGCCCATGAGGGATCCCCAGGCATAGCCACGTGCGGGTCACGGTCAGACGGAGATAGGGACAGTTGGGGCTTGCTCTCTTGGGGAAGATCGAGGTACAACGCTATGAGATCCGGGTATGAAATTGCTTTCCCTGAGCCAATATCGAAGTAGCTGGTCGGTCCGGTGTGATTGACTGCCCCGATAATCGCAGAGCACAGGTCAGTCACCGCAATCGGTTCAACCAAAGAGTCCATCCACTGTGGAATGACGGTCACCGGCAGGTGCAGGGCCAGCTGCCGCATGAGTTCAAAACTCGTTGAGCCCGCTCCAAGGACCATACCCGCTCGTAGCGTGGTGACGGTCGCACGAGCACCGTTGAGAATCTCCTCGACTTCGAGCCTAGAACGCAGATGGGCAGAAAGTCCCTCCGGGGGGGGGACCTCAGGTATAACGCCGGACAGATACACAATGCGCGCCACCAGAACTTGTCCAGATTTGCCAGGCTTCGAGCACCCGCAAAAACAGTGTGCTCCAACTTGATGAGTTCCGGAATGACTCTGCTTGCCACGTACCCGGTTGCTCCACAAGACATTTGCGGAAAACCTTGACAGCTCCAGAGTCTCCGAGCTGGCTCTACTGGTAGCCGCCGTGTGGGCGGTAGGTGGGATGATCGTACTCGGGTTGCTGCGCGGGCTGCCCCGGGCAGGTGACGCAAACGTTCCCGGCCATCAGGTTAGGAACGTAGTCTTGCTGGCTGCCGTGTTGTGTTTTGGAAGCCTAGCCGGCGCCTTCATATTCTACGATTCCCCGGTGCTCGGCGACGCCATCCAATCAGCAACCTCAACTACCGCCGGCAGCAGGCTCTTAGTCTTGGGCGTGGCATTGATAACCGGGGCTGCGGAGGAAAATTTCTTCCGAGTCGGTTTGCATCGATTATTGCCAAAGAAGTATGCGCCATATATCGCGACAGTGGCATACGTCATTGCAACCGGGGCCACCGGTAATGCGGCACTGGTTGTTATGGCCGCGGTTCTTGGTATGACTTCCTCGATCGCATTGCAGCTGACCGGACGCGCGGTAGTCCCCATTCTTATCCACGCTGCGTGGACGTTGACGATGGTTGGACTGTTTCCGCTGCTGATTACATCTTGAGGCGCAAGCAACAAAAAAATCCTAGGAACTCTTTCGAATTCCTAGGACCGTTTGTGTCCGGAAAGGGACTTGAACCCTCACGCCCCGAAGGGCACTAGCACCTCAAGCTAGCGCGTCTACCATTCCGCCACCCGGACTGGGTGTCATGCCAAGTTAAACACTACTGTTTAACCTCAAAAACTGCTAATCCGTAACTCATCTGGGCAAACATAAAGACCTTCCACAAGAAGGTCCTTGAGTTTAAGGTGATGAAACCTTTTGTGTCCGGAAAGGGACTTGAACCCTCACGCCCCAAAGGGCACTAGCACCTCAAGCTAGCGCGTCTACCATTCCGCCACCCGGACAGGGTGTAACTCAGCAAAGTTGCCCTTGCTGGTGCGGTTAAAAATCTAACATGAAATGGATCAGGACTGCGAATCGGCTCTGCATGCGGTTTTGGTTTTGCGCGGTTGAAAGCCCAGTTTTCAAAACTGAGACAAAAACACTCTGCCCCTCGAAATAGGGGGTCAAAACGAGCGCTTTCGATGTGTTTTCAACGTATTCTATGGTGTGTAGCAACCAAATCTAGGGCTAGGAAAACCGCTTCAATGGTTCGAAAACTCGATTCACGCCAGCCCTCATCTGCAAATGGTGCGGCCAAGGTCACACCTCCCGCGCCCGTCAAAGCTCCAATTCCGGGTTGGCTCACAACTACATCGGGCTGGGCCTGGCGGCTCATGATTCTAGGCCTTGCCGTTTTTCTGGTCTTTATGGCAATCGCGCAGGTCAAGCTCGTTTTCATTGCCCTGTTCTTGGCGTTGGTGCTCACATCGGTGTTGCGTCCGGTGGTGAACTTCTTGGACCGATTCCTGCCCAGAGTGGTTGCGACCGTGCTCGCACTGCTCATTGGGCTCGGAGTGGTTGTTGCAATGTTTTGGTACGTGGTGGACTCCGTGGTGCGCCAATGGGATTCACTCGCGCAGACGTTTGCAATTGGTATGGACCGAATCTTTGAGTTCTTAGAGAACGGCCCACTGCCAATGACGGTAACCCCCGACCAGATTGAAGAATGGATCAACAACGGCGTCCAGTGGATGCAATCCAACGCGGGTGATATAGCTGGTACGGCGGTGTCCCAGGCAGGCAGCGTCCTTCGGATCGGCACCGCGGTCGCGCTAGCTGCCTTCTGCTTGGTGTTCTTCCTGGCAAGAGGCGGTCACATGTGGGTATGGTTCCTCAACCAGCTGCCCACGTCAGCGCGCGAGCCATGGCAGAAGTCCGGGACCATTGGGTGGTTTACGTTCTCCGGATACGCCCGCGGAACCGTGATCATTACCTCGGTTAACGCCATACTGGCCGGAATCTTCCTGACGATTGTTGGGGTGCCTTTGGCCGCGCCCTTAGCCGTGCTGATTTTCATTGGTGGATTCATTCCCCTTATCGGAGCCCCCGCAGCCATGGTGATCGCCATGGTCGTTGCGCTTGCTTCTCACGGCATTGGCATGGCGGCGTGGGTTGGGATTGGAATCGCCCTCTTGGGGCAATTCGAAGGTAATGTCATGCAGCCGCTTGTGATGGGCAAACAGGTTTCCTTACACCCCGTCATCGTTGCGATCTCGGTCACGGCGGGAACGCTGGTCTCTGGGTTACTCGGGGCAGTAATTGCGGTGCCGCTCGTCGCAGTCATCTGGGCGGTCTACGCGGCCATGCGCCAGGTGGATCCACCAACGGTTGAGGTCAAGGAAGTCCCGGCAGTGAAATGGGTGGAAAAACTCAAATCACTGGTCAAATCCCCGGGTAGAAAGTCCTGATCAGCGTGGAATATCAGAAGAAAAGCTGACCGGGCCCGCCGTGAAGATTCACAACGTGACGGACTTGGCGTATGAATGGTTACATGTCTGTGAATCCTGTTCGCCTTGATGCCCATAATCCGTTTAGCTCTAGATCATTGCTCGAATACGAGCTTCCTGATTTCGCCAAGATTCGGCTAGAGCACTATCTACCGGCAATTATCGCTGGCATGGCGCAGGAATTAGCAGAAATTGAGCAGATTGCAGCTGAAACGGCACCCGCGACGGTAACGAACGTGCTCGACGCATTCGAGTCCAGTGGCGAGCTACTCAACCGGGTACTGACCGTGTTGTATAACCAGCACGGTGCTGATGCCACAACCGAGATCGAGGATCTTGAGGAGCAGGTGGCCCCCGGGCTTTCCGAGCATCACGACGCTATCTACATGAACGACAGGTTGTACGCCCGCTTTGTCGCACTCGATGCCCGGATTACCGCCGGTGAGGTGCAATCGTCACCCGCCGCGCGTTGGTTGCTAGCAACCACGCTGACCGACTTCACACGTTCCGGCATCACCTTGCCTAAGGACGAGCGTGAGCAGCTGCGTAACATTAATGCCCGGTTGACTACGTTGGAATCCGCATTTGGCCGCAAGCTTTTGGCGGGTGCTAACGCAGCCTCGGTAGTTGTTGACTCTGCCGAGGAACTCAACGGCCTAGACGACAACGCGATCGCCGCGGCCGCTCAAGCCGCAACCGAACGCGGACTTGAGGGCAAGTATCTGCTGGAAATGCAGCTCCCCACGGATCAGGGAGTGCTTAGCAAACTCACCAACCGCAAGGTTCGTCAGCGCGTCTATGAGGCATCGAAAAATAGGGGCGCAACCGGGGGAGTGAACGATACCCGCGCGGATATTCTTGAAGTCGTAAAACTGCGCGCACAAGCAGCTGCCCTGTTGGGGTATGAGCACCACAGTGCGTACGTTGCGGAGGACTCCACCGCGAAGACCACCGCAGCGGTCAATGAGATCCTGCACTCACTTGCCCCCGCGGCCGTTAAGAACGCCAAACGTGAGGCCAAAGACCTCCAAGCCGCGTTGCGTGCGGACCTTGAAAGCCCTAAAGCCAAGCTGCAACCCTGGGACTGGCAGTTCTACGCCGAGCAGGTCCGCAGGGACCGCTACGCACTCGATGACGCACTTCTGCGCCCTTACCTTGAGCTGGGCAACGTGGTGCACAAGGGCATCTTTGCCGCCGCAACCGGTCTATATGGGATCACGTTTGTGGAACGCCCCGACTTGCCCGTGTACCACCCCGACGTGCAAACCTACGAGGTATTCGACCGCAACGGCTCCGCCCTAGGTCTCTTTGTAGCGGACTTTTACACCCGTGAAACCAAACGCGGTGGCGCGTGGATGAATAACCTGGTCGACCAAAACCACTTGCTAGCCCAGCGAGCAATCGTGGTAAATAACCTCAACATTCCCAAGCCTCCCGCGGGCCAGCCAACGCTCCTGACCTGGGACGAGGTCATCACGGTGTTCCACGAGTTTGGGCACGCCCTGCACGGCTTGTTCTCAAACGTGTATTACCCGTCCCACTCGGGAACGAATGTGGCCCGTGACTTTGTTGAATACCCATCCCAGGTCAACGAGATTTGGGCCTGGGACCCGACGATCTTGGCGCAGTATGCGGTCCACTATGAAACCGGGGAGCCAATCAAGCAGGAGTGGATTGAAACCATGATCTCCTCACGCCAGTTCAACGAGGGCTTTGGCACAACCGAATATCTTGCCGCGGCGCTCCTGGACCAGGCGTGGCACCAACTGACGGCGGACCAGGTACCGACAGACCCGGACCAGGTGCAGGAATTTGAACGGTCCGCGCTTAAGGACGCGGGAATCTACCTGGACGAAATTGCGCCACGCTACCGTACTACCTACTACAACCACATCTTTGGTGGCGGTTACTCGGCCGGGTACTACTCATACATTTGGTCCGAGGTGCTCGACGCTGACACGGTCCAGTGGTTTACCGAGAACGGCGGCCTAACACTGGCGAACGGGGACAAATTCCGCAAAGAAGTGCTGGCCCGCGGCGGCAGCGAAGACTCCCTTGGCGCCTACGAGAAGTTTAGGGGCCGGCCACAAATTATTGCGCCGCTACTAGCTCGCCGCGGTTTGGTGTAGCTGCGTTTGTATTGCACCACGACAACCTGGGTATGGCCGGCACACGTTTGATCGAACTGTGGCCGGAAGAAACATTGAAATGAAGGAAGCCATGACGCCAACCGCAACACCCATTACCGCAATTGACGAGGTCGCCAAGCTCTGTCAGGACCTGCTACGCATTGACACCACCAACTTTGGCAACAACGAAGGCATGGGGGAACGCAAGGCCGCCGAGTACGTCATGGCGGCGCTTCATGAAGTGGGCTTGGAACCGGAACTGTTTGAGTCGCTTCCGGGACGCGCCAATGTCGTGGTCCGCCTACCCGGCCTAGACCAGACGCGTCCAGCGCTTGTCCTTCACGGGCACCTCGACGTGGTTCCGGCGCAGGGGGACGAATGGTCCGTTGACCCATTTGGCGGGGAAGAAATTGACGGGCTGCTGTGGGGACGCGGCGCCGTGGATATGAAAGACATGATCGCAATGATGCTCGCGGTCGTCCGCCAAATGGCGCGCGAGGGCCGCAAACCCGCACGTGACATTGTGCTGGCTTTCTTTGCCGATGAGGAGGCCGGTGGGCAGTACGGGGCGCACTGGGCGGTGACCAACCGCCCGGAGCTGTTTGAAGGCGCTACCGAGGCTATCTCGGAGGTAGGTGGGTACTCGACCATGATTGGCGGTCAGCGCGCCTACCTACTGCAAACCGCGGAGAAGTCGCTGAGCTGGCTCAAAATCATCGCCGAGGGCACCGCGGGGCACGGCTCCCAGGTCGCTCAGGACAACGCGGTAACCAAATTGGCGGCCGCTTTGACCCGTATTGGTCAGTACCAGTGGCCTTACCTGATGACCCCGACGGTTGATGAGCTCATGCGCGGGGTGTCAGACATCACCGGACTGCCATATGAGCCGGATAACCCGCAGATGATCGATCAGCTCGTAGCCGCGATGGGACCCGCGGCCCGCTTTGTCAGCGCAACGGTTCAGCACACCACAAACCCCACCCAGCTCATGGCGGGATACAAATCTAACGTCATTCCGCGGGTAGCCGAGGCGGTTATCGACGCGAGGTTCTTGCCGGGGCACGAGGCCGCTGGAATGGCCAAGTTGCTTGAGCTTGGGGGGCCGGACGTGCGGTTTGAGACGCTCGTCGAGTCAACCGCCCTTGAAGTTCCGTTCCGCGGCAACTTGGTCGACGCCATGGTTGCGTCCCTGCTCGAGTTTGACCCGGGGGCCAAGGTTTTGCCGTACTCACTTTCCGGAGGAACCGACAACAAGTCGCTTTCAGAGCTGGGCATTGTGGGCTACGGTTTTGCGCCGCTCCAACTGCCGCCGGAAATGGACTTCCCGGCAATGTTCCACGGGGTTGATGAGCGGGTCCCAATTTCTGCCTTGAAATTTGGGGTCCAAGTCTTGGACCGGCTCCTGGCAACCTGCTGACACAGATCACAGTTCCGGGGACGGAAGCCCCAAGATTTGTCCCCGGAACCGGTTTTTTGGTCGTGTTATGCGCCACAGGTCCGCAAAATCACAGGACATTGCCCAAAAGGGGGTGCAAATACGGTCTGAGCGCGCTAACGTTCAGGGTATGACTGTTGACCCAAGAGCGGCACTTGATCGTTTCATCGCTGCATTAGAAGTGCACTACCTGGCGGTAGCAAACCGTCGTGGCGAAAATGACCGTTCGGTCGATGACGCCTACGACGTGCTTGAGGATGCGCTCGATGTGTATGACGAGGCACTAGCTTCAAAGTTCGGTGAATTATTACCATTCTCAACACTGGATGATGACGACTACGACGACGAGGACTTCGAAGAAGACCAAGACTGAGTTCAGTCACCAATGAGGGCCAGAATCAGCTTTTGCTGACTCTGGCCTTTTTCTGCGAATTTTTAGTGATGATTGCCTGCGGTTTAGCACGCATGGAATCTCAACCCATATCTAACCGGTAGGTTTACATCTGTGAATGCAATAGAAGCCATCTTCCTGGGTCTGCTCCAGGGACTCACCGAGTTTTTGCCCATCTCTTCGAGCGCCCACCTGCGCATCTTTGGAGAACTTTTTGGCAATGGCGACCCCGGTGCTGCATTTACAGCGATCACTCAGATTGGTACCGAAGCGGCCGTTCTGCTGTATTTCCGTAGGGATATCAAGAACATCTGCGTCAAGTGGTGGCAGTCGTTGCGCGGCGATCACGGTACGGACTGGCGCTCACGGATGGGTTCCCATGATCACGATGCCGCCATGGGTTGGTACATCGGGTTGGGATCGATCCCGATTGTGATTCTTGGTCTCCTGCTTGAGAGCAGGATTGACTCGGTCTTCCGTAACCTGTATTTGACCGCCCTCATGCTTGCCGTATTCGCACTCATCTTGGGTTGGGCGGACCGCATTGGTAAGCAGAATCGATCGCTCAAGGATCTGCGCGGCGGGCACGCGGTTACGTTTGGTTTTGCTCAGGCGATGGCGCTGATTCCGGGGGTTTCTCGTTCGGGGGGCACCATCACGGCGGGCTTGCTCATGGGGTACACGCGCGAAGCTGCCGCCCGGTATTCCTTCCTGTTGGCCATTCCTGCGGTGATGGGTTCCGGCTTTTACAAGCTCTTCAAAGCCGCCAGTGAACCCGCAGTTGCCGGCCAGCCTTCGATGGTTGCAACCGCACTAGCGACCCTGGTTGCCTTTGTTGTGGGTTACTTTGTGATCATCGCGTTCTTGAAGATTGTGTCCACGTTTAGCTATAAGCCGTTCGTGATTTACCGGCTCTTCCTGGCCGCTGCCGTCGTGGTCTTGTTGCTGGCGTCCGTCCTACAACCACTTGGCCCAGTTGCGGCCGGTTAAACTCGACCGCGTTCACTGGCAGGGCAATTGCGGATCGATCTTAAAAAATTGGATAACCTTAGGCGTGATCACTTGGCCTTCTCCTCAGCTTCCGCAAATTCCCGGCTCCATGCCCGAAGTCAAGATTCTTGACTCGACCACTGAGCGTCTTGTCACCTCCACAACAGGTCCGATCGCTCGGATGTACGTGTGCGGAGTGACTCCCTACGACGCAACCCACATAGGGCACGCAGCCACCTACGTTGCGTTTGACCTGTTGAACCGGGCTTGGCGGGACGCCGGGTACACGGTTGAGTTCACCTCAAATGTCACCGACGTGGATGATCCCCTGCTTGAGCGAGCTACCGCAACGGGACAGGACTGGTGGCAATTGGCTCAGGAGCAAACAGCCCTGTTTGCCGAGGACATGACCGCGCTGGCCGTGATCCCGCCGGACACGTACATTGGGGCGGTGGAGTCCGTTCCCCAGGTTGCCTCGGCGATTAGCCAGATGCTCGCCCAGGGCACCGCGTACCGGGTTGCCACGGATCCGGCAGACTTGGTGAGCGACACCGAGTTGGGTGACGTTTACGCGGACCTTTCCAAGGACCCCAAGTTTGGTGCGGTCGCGAATCTTGAAGCCTCCGAGCGCCTGGACCTCTTTGGCCAGCGCGGAGGAGACCCGCAGCGCGCGGGTAAGCGTTCCCCATTGGACCCTTTGTTGTGGCGCCGGGAGCGCGCCGGCGAGCCCGCTTGGGACGCCGGGGACCTTGGTAAAGGCCGCCCCGGTTGGCACATTGAATGTGCGGTCATTGCTAAACAGGGCCTGGGAGCAAGCTTTGATGTCCAGGGCGGCGGCAGCGACCTGCTCTTCCCACACCATGAGATGAGCACCTCGCACATGCGCGTGCTTGAAAACAATGCCGATGCCGGAGCAGCGTTCCACTTACACGCCGGGTTGGTCAGTTACCAGGGCGAGAAGATGAGCAAGTCTCTGGGAAACCTTGTCTTCGTGTCGAAGCTTCGCTCCGCGGGGGTCAATCCGATGGTGATCCGGTTGGCCCTGCTTGGACAGCGCTACAGTTCCGAGTGGGAATGGACCGATGCGTTGCTTGAGCAGGCACAGGAGCGTTACGACCTGTGGTTGGCTGCGGTTTCCGGTAACGGTGGTCCGGCTACGCAAGACACACTTGCCGCCATGCGTGCGGCATTGAGCAACGACCTCGATGCACCGCAAGCGCTTGCCGCAGTTGATGCTTGGGCCCACTTGTCTCTCTCCGACGAATATGAGCCGCAGGAAGGTGCGCCGGGAGTCATCTCCCGTGCCGTCAATGCGTTGCTGGGTGTGCGCCTCTAATTCCCCGGTTAGGTTGGGTCATCGTCCTGGCGGCGCAGGTATTGCTCAAATTCTTTGGCAATCACTTCTCCCGATGCCTCTGGTAGCTCGGCCGAGTCGCTTTGGTGCTCGAGTTCTTGTACGTAGGCCGCGATCTCCGGATCTTGCTGCGTCAATAGGTTGACGCCTTGCTCCCAGAGGGCCGCTTCTTCATCTAGTTCGTAGCGGTCGATGGGTTCACCTAACAAGATTTCAAGCTTGGTGACCAGCGCGGCAACTGCTTTTGGCGACGGAGCCTGGGCTACGTAGTGGGGGACCGTGCCCCACACACTGACCACATCCATCCCGAGTTCCAGGGCCTGGAAACTCAACACCGAGTTGATCCCTGCCGGGCCCTCGTAGGTGCTGGAAGCTATCCCATATTCCTGCTGAAGCGAAGGCGTCTCCGAAGACATCTCAACGTCGAGGGGACGAGAGTGCGGGTTGTCGGCGAGTAAAGCACCAACGCTGATCAGTGACTTGGCGCCGAGTTCTTGGCCGAGCAGGAGCACCTCGGAGGCGTAGGACCGCCACTGCAACGAAGGTTCCACTCCGAGGACAAAGATCAGCCGGCGGTGGTGGACCCAGGAATACGCCACGAGCAGCTGTGTGTGCGGCCACACAATCTGCCGGTTCCCGTCTTCATCAACCTGCAGTTGGGGACGGTTCACCTGGAAATCGACATATTCATCCGCGTCAATCATAGCAACGAGCTCGGCGTTGAAGACGTCTGCAATGTGGCGCACCGCCGAGGTTGCTGCGGTACCGGCATCGTTCCAACCCGAAAAGGCCGTAATCATAATGGGCGCGGAACCGAAGTTGGTTGCAGCGGGAAGCTCCTGCTCGGAGCTTTCATGTCGCTGCGACCAAGTACTCCCATCTTGTCCCTTTTGTGGCTCCATACCTTCCACCCTAGTCTTAAATCGGTCTCGCATCTGGATTTGCACACACTGGCAAGCGGGAGCCAAACAGCTAGGATGGGGGAGATCCATCGAGTAGAGGAAACTTTTCGTGACGTTATCTGTTGTTGCACCAACCACAAGTTTTGCCTGGACCAAGCATGCACCCGCAGCCATGCTCTGGGATATGGACGGCACCTTGATTGACTCCGAGCCGCATTGGTGGGCGGCGGAGCGTGAACTTGTTGAGCAAGGTGGCGGCAGCTGGACCGACGCTGATGCACTGAAACTGGTTGGTTCCGACCTTCACAATGCGGCTCGGGTGTTGCAGGAGCGCGGCGCAGCCCTGTCGATTGAGGGCATTGTTGATTTCCTCAACGACTATGTGGGATCCAGGTTAGCTGCAGAGGTGCCGTGGCGCCTCCACGCCCAAGAAACCTTGAAACGGTTTGGTGATCTTGGCATCCAAAACGCACTCGTGACCATGTCGCACACGCCGGTTGTAGCGGGCATGCTCAAAGCAACTGGACCGGACACATTTGCGACAGTCGTAACCGGAGACACGGTAGCTAAGGGCAAACCAGACCCGGAGCCATACTTGCTCGCGGCCCGAAACCTGGGCGTAGACATTACCCGGTGCATTGCCATTGAAGACTCTCCAACAGGAATCGCCTCCGCGTACGCCAGCGGTGCCCGGACCATTGGCATCCAAGCCGTTTCCGAGGTACCGGTATTACCGGGGCTTTCGCGGGTGGCGTCCCTCGATCAAATTACCCCGGCATTGCTGGATATCATCCTGTGCGGTGGAACAGTCGATTTCCTCGGCAACTAGCTCAACCGACGGGACAGGTCGAGCGGTCCTAAAACTCTTTGTACGCGTAACAGGGGTCCAGCCAAATCAGGCTGGACCCCTTTTACGCGTGTTGAGTCTAACTAGCGCGAGAAGCCTCGAATGAGATGGTTCTGGCGAGGTCGAGGGGACGGCTCCACATAGGCCAATGGCCCGTTGGGAGATCAACGACATCGAGGTGCTGAAAGTTTGCAACCTCAGCGAACATGGGATGTCCGGCGTGGGCCAGGTCTAGCACCTGGGCACCGGGCATTGAGCAACAGATCAAGGTGGTCCGGATTGCGCGGCGAGCGTCATTTGTGAGTGCTATGGATCCGCGTAGGACGGGGCCGGGCTGAGGAACGGCTCGGTCTTGAAACCGCTCAAGGACCTCTGGGATCAGGCCTTCTAGGCTCGCCTGCTGTGCCAGGATGTCGAAGGGCGGCAGTGGAACTTCTGCGACCTCTGCTGGGAGATCGGGGGCAAATACGCTTCCCGTTGCCACCGGACCGGAGTCGACCCACACGACCCGGTGAACAAGTTCGGGGTGCCGGTCCATGACAAGACTGACGGGAGCGTTGGCTCCGCTATGTGCAACGAGCACCGCCGATTGGCTACCGGAATGTGTGATGGTCTCCAAGATGTAAGTGGCCTGGGCATCGAGAGTTTTGGTCGCGCGCTCGGGATCAGCAGGGTCAAGTCCGGGCAAGGTGATCGCGATGGCGCCTGCGTGGTCGATTCTTAGATGGTGCAGCACTTCATCCCATGCCCAGGCGCCCAGCCAGTGCCCAGCGATGAGAATGATAATGGGAGTGTTTATAGTGGTTGTCATGACTCAACTCTCGCAGGCCAACTGGACAACGGTATGTCACCATTTATGTCACGAATTCGCTGGGGCCTAAGCTATGAAACGAGCAGAGCGGCTTCATGCACTGACAGAGATGTTGCGCCGCAGCGGCGTGCGGGGAGTTTCTGCCAAACGGTTGGCCGCAGAATTTGAGGTGTCCGTCCGCACAATTAAACGCGACCTGGACGCGCTGGAAAACAGCGGGGCACCGCTGTGGTCACGCCCGGGACCGGGTGGGGGCTACGGTTTAGCAAGCGGCGCTTCTCTGCCACCGGTGACACTCTCACCGGCGCAGGCCGTGGCATTGATGGCAGCCGTGTCCGCTGCCCCTGATGCTCCCTATGCCGATCTAGCGGCCGCCGGGATGAACAAGATCCTGGACGTTTTGGATCCCAAAACACGGGCTAAAGCTGATGATTTGGCCCGCAGAGTGTGGGTAAACGCGCCGCCGGCATCCTCGCGCACAATCAAGTCGGCGCTCGAGGAGGCGATGGCCGAGCAACGAGTAGTCCGCATGCGTTACACAGCGGGAGATGGCGAGACAACCACGCGCGATGTGGAGCCCGTTCTGTTTGCCTCGTTGAACGGGCAGTGGTATTTGATCGGATGGTGCCAGATGCGTGACGCAATGCGCTGGTTCGTTGTCTCGAGGATCGAGCGGGCCACGGTAACAACGGCTGCCTGCAGCGGGCACACGATCGATGAGGTTGGTCAGCCACCAGTCAATGCCAGGCCGGTCCATGGTCGAGGCCAGCCTGGCAGGTAGATCGTTGTTGGGCATAAAACCTTGTTGAACAATTATTCCAAGATAACAACTGATTGATGCCAGAAAGTAGGGAAATTTCTGCTTTGATGCTTGTGGGTATCCAAAGGGCGGGTTAACCTCTAAAGGACGCGTCCGAACATGCCATCAGAAAGCTACGTTTAGGGGTGCCACCTGCATCTATGGCGGTGCCATCTGGATCTAGGCGCTGGCATCGTTCTGCGCCGAGCGACAACAGCGGTTCCCTAAGTTTCTGCAGTCCCATTCATTTTTCTCCTGAAAATACCCAACCACATCAGAGCGGATGTGTCTTAGATTTGGAAAATCTCATGAAGCGCAGGTTATCGGTCTGTTCGGATAGAAACGGTATGGTTGCGTGAAACTGCACCAAATATTCGTCCCACTTCTGCTCGCCAGCCTCGTTGTTTCTGGTTGCAGTCCCAGTGAAGTACGAGCGCCCCAAGAGATAGTGGAACAGACTGGGACCAGCCCAACCATGGGGGAAGCGGTCAGTCTCCAATTCTTTGGCGACGGGCAGCGGAATGAAGCCATGACCAGCATTGCTATGGCCGACTTTCCTGACGTTTCCAGTGTGGCCACAATCCATGAGACGGGGGTCTTTGGGACCCAAAAAGCCATTGAGAAATGCGAGTCTGCCATACTCCCGTTTGAGAGTATAGGAGGGGCTCAAGAGTTGGCTGTTAGGTTGCCAGCCCAACTGTGCGAGTACGACGGAGAGGAAACATTACCCGCCTCAGATAGTGCGGGGATCTTAGAGAACGGATCCTTTCAAGCTTTCTCAAGTACGGAGGCGTTTGTCCCACAAGACGCTCCGCGGCAAACCACTGACATGGCCCAGAACAAGAGCACGGTTTTCTGGATAGAAACTGACAGCACTACGGTCTCCTTTGACAACTGGAGAGTGTTTGCTGCGGACTTGAGCGATCGAGAATCTAGATTGCTTTCCCAGTCTGAAGACGTAATCCCCGGGCTCGTCATGCCGGCTACTGCAAAGTTTGGACTCACCAGCAAGGGGGGGGGGGGGGGGGGAGAGGGCCTACTGGAATTCGTATTCTCCCTCCCCTGCATTGCAGCTAAGCATTGAAGAGAACTCAGTCGACCATGAGTCGCTGACAATGCTCGATTTTATTCCCACGGTCTATTCGGTGGGGCAGGGCGGCGGAGACCTGCAAAGCGAAGTTGTTGGCGCGCAGGACTTTTCCATGGCCGGGGACGGGTTGATATACGTAGCTACCGCCGTTCATGACGTGGTCGACGCAACCCCTGGGGCCGGCAAAGAGCCATTCGTCCAGCACTTCACGGAAGCAATTGTCCTAAGGACAGCGTCTGGTGAAGAACGCCTGGTTCAGTTGAATCCGGATGCAAACGGTCAATATTTCGATGATCAAGCAATTATCAACCTCCAAGCAATGGGCTTCATGGTCGCTTTCAGTAGCTCATCAGATGTCTATCTCGTCGATCAAAGCACCCGTCAGGTTATTCAGTTCGCTAACGATGCTCTCGCTGCCGACGCTGGTGACGAAGATTCAATGCGGATCACGGACATAGTTCTCACTGACTCACGGATCTCATGGGTCGTTCAAATAAACGATCAAGCGGGGCTGAAAGAGACAATCTATACCTCCGACCTCTCGGGAAGCGACACAATGAGCATGCAAGTAAGCTCTGCAACTGAATTGTTGGACAACGGAACGGGACTGACCTTTTGGACCGGAAGCCATGATGATTATCGGAAAGTTGAATGGAAGTATTGAGCATACTCGCAACGGATCATTCAGCGGATCGTGAGAGCTTTCCCGTTGGAATTGCCGGGATGAGACCGGCCACCAACCAACACGATTGGTAGCTTCAGACGGGCTAATGTCCGTCCCTAGCGCAGTAAACGTGCTATAAATTCCAAGCCTTAGCTGCGGCATCGGAAGTCGTTTGCGGTGGGGTGCCGTCAAACGCAGGACAAATGGGCTTGAAGTTGCACCAGTCGCATAGCCGGGACGGCTTGGGACGCCATTCGTTGCGTTCCGCATTGCGGCGAATATCATCCCAGATACTGCGGATCTTTTGCTCCGTAACGACAAGGTCCTGAGTCGTGGGCTCATTGCGTAAAACCTGGCCATCGCCCAAATACACCAGCTGCAACATTTTGGGCATGACGCCGCGGCTGCACTGCATTGCAAGGCCGTAAAAACGCATTTGAAACGCTGCCGCCGCAGAATACTGCGGGCGCGGCGACTTGCCGGTCTTGTAATCCACAATGCGCATGGCACCATCGGGGGCAATGTCTACCCGGTCGACCACCCCGCGTAGCAGTGGGCCGTCTTCTAACTGGGTCTCAACAAAAACTTCCCGCTCGGCGGGTTCCAATCGGTTGGGGTCTTCAACTTTGAAGTAAGAATCGACCAGCTTTGCCGCGCTGGTGAGCCACGTCTGCTCGTCGGCCTCCGAAGGAAACAACTCCCGTACCTGGGGGCGCGAATCTTGCAGGTACTGCCATTCGTTGGGCAAGATTGCCTGCGCTGCCTCGGGGGACCGCTGCCCAATTGGGTGATCATAGAGCCGCTCAAGGACCGAGTGGACCAAGGTTCCCCTTGTCGCAGCGCTACTGGGCGGCTCGGGCAGCTTATCTACTGTGCGCAGCCGAAACATCAGGGGGCACTGTTCAAAGTCATTTGCCCGGGACGGTGACAAAGCGGGCTTGCGAGGTGCGCGTTGAGCGGAATGAGAAGCATTAACAGACATGCCTTAACCCTATTGCCTAAAAACGGTTCACCCGACAACTAGGCTGGTGATGTGAATAAACAACAGGGATGGCGGTTAGGTTCCCTAGCCGGTGCCCAGATTATCCTGCGTCCCGGTGCCCTCGTCATCATCGCCTTCTTCATGTTGGCATCCCTGCCGATCATGCAAAATGGAACGCTGGGTCCCGGCCAGGTCGTTGCCGGTGCACTAGGTATTTCCCTGCTGATCCTGCTCAGCGTCTTCCTCCATGAGGTTGCGCACCTACTGGTGGGAAAGATCTTTGGCGCACAGGCTAAAGAGATTGTGTTGACTCTCATGGGTGGGCACGCAACCTTTGAACAAGGGTTCCGCAAGCCCTGGCACGGTGCCGTCGTTGCCGTTGCAGGACCGACTGTCAACCTCGTGCTGGCACTGTTCTTTCATCTGGGTTCGCGAGCATTGCCACCGGGGTTACCCACCTCGGTGGCCACCATTTTGACCACAATGAACCTGGCTCTTGCCCTGTTCAATCTCATTCCGGGTCTGCCGCTTGATGGCGGTGCAGCATTACGAGATGTGCTGTGGTCGGTAACGGGATCACGTGCCAAGGCCACCAATGTGGCGGCGACGACCGGCCAGGTGCTTGCGGTAGTGGGTCTCATAAGTGCCTTTGCAATTCCCATGTATCAACGGCAGCTCCCAAACTACACGCTGCTCTTGTTTGTGACACTGGCCGTGGTATTCCTGTGGCAGGGGGCTGCCCAAGCAAAGAAGGCGCAGAAAACAACAACGTGGCTTGAGAATTTGGATCTAGCCGAGTTCTTACGCCCGGCAGTGGCCCTCAACGCTGCGCAAACGGTTGCGGAACTCGACAACATATTGGCCTCATACCCCGGACGTCAAGTAGTGATTTATGACGCCAAGAGTATGCCCACCGCCTATCCGGTACCCCAAGCCGTGCACCGTGTTCCCGCAGAACTGCGAGCAACCACACCGGTTGCAGCGGTGAGCGCGGCACTGATTCCCGGAGCGGTCGTGGACGCAGATATTTCTATGTTCGACCTGTTCAAACTCGCCGGACACTTTGGGGCGAGCGTGCCATTTTTTGTCGTGGTGTCAGGGACGCAACTACTGGGAATCGTGGACGCACAAAAAACTTCGCGTGATCCAAACTAGACTGAGACAGTGACTGTAAATTCTACGCCGAACACGGCCCCAACTGTTTCTGATTCCCCGACCGGTGCGGACCGTATGCGCGGACCACTGCGCTACGGCGATCGAGTGCAACTGACCGACTCCAAGGGACGGCTCCAAACGATTACCCTCACGGAGAAGGGCCAGTTCCACTCCCACCGCGGGTACATCAAACACGACGATCTAGTCGGGGTTTCCGAGGGCACCATTGTGGCGACGACGTTGGGAACCGAGTACCAAATTCAGCGCCCACTGCTGAGTGACTACGTCCTATCCATGCCGCGCGGCGCAGCCGTGGTGTACCCCAAGGACGCCGCACATATTGTTGGCATGGCAGATATTTTTCCGGGAGCCCGTGTAGTTGAGGCCGGCGTTGGCTCGGGAGCCCTGACCATGTCACTCCTGCGTGCGGTAGGTGACCAAGGCCTAGTGCACTCGTTCGAACGTCGCGCAGACTTTGCAGAAATTGCCTCCGCAAACATTGAACTGTTCTTTGGGCAGAAACACCCCGCTTGGCAGTTGTCGCTTGGGGACCTATCCGAGGTCCTACCAACCGTCAGTGAGCCAGGAACCTTTGACCGGATGGTCTTGGACATGCTCGCCCCGTGGGAGAACATCGATGTCGCGGCCCACGCTTTGGCGCCGGGTGGAGTACTCATCTGCTATGTCGCAACCGCTACCCAGCTTTCCCGTACCGCCGAGGACCTGCGTGCCGACGGCCGGTTTACCGAGCCAGAAGCGCTCGAGACAATGGTGCGCGGCTGGCACCTAGAGGGCCTGGCGGTTCGTCCGCAACACCGGATGAACGGGCACACAGGGTTCTTGATCATGGCCCGCCGCTTGGCCGATGGTGTTACGGCACTTGAACGCCGCCGCCGCCCAGCAAAGGGCTCCTACCCGGTTGAAGAAGAGTGGACCGGTGAAGACCTTGGTGAGCGCGGAATCTCCGAGAAGAAGCTGCGCCGTGTCGTACGCGACGTAACGGCTCGGGTCGAACGTACCAACGATGCCGCAGAACCGGCTGCAGCCGAAGCCGCCGCGCTTGGTCAAGACGGCACCGCGCAAGACGCGAACTCGGCAACCGAGCTGAACTAGTCCCGGCATTCTTATTCGCTTTCCTTGATCGAAGGAATCTTCATGACCAGCACCACACCTAATTATCCTGCTTCGCAGCCAGCTGACAACAACGCAGAGCTTGCCCAAGAGCTTGCCCAAGAGCTTGCCCTGCTATCGACCCAAAACGAGCGGCTCGCGCAAATTTTGGTTGAAGCCCGCGGCAAGATAGTTGAGCTGCAGGACCAACTGGAAAACTTGGCTAAGCCACCTAGCAGTTTTGCCACGTTCTTGCGGTCATACTCCGATGCCACGGCGGACGTGCTCGTGAGCGGACGCAAGATGCGGTTGACGTCAAGCCCGGCAGCCATGCTGAGTCAGGCACGCCCGGGCCAGGAGGTGCGCCTCAATGAGGCCATGGCAATCGTTGAGGTGTTGGCCTTTGAGCAGACCGGTGAGCTGGTCACCATCAAGGAACTGCTCGACACAAACCGCATCTTGATCAGTGGCCGGCAGGATGACGAACGCATTATTCGCTTAGCCGGAAGTTTGGTTAGTCCCTCGGGTAAGCCTTTGGTGCGCGCCGGGGATGCGGTTACCGCGGATCTGAAATCCGGGTTTGCTTATGAGAAGGTGAACAAGTCCGACGTTGAAGACCTCGTTTTGGAAGAGGTCCCGGACGTTGAATATGAGGATATTGGTGGCTTAGGACCGCAGATCGAGGAAATTCGCGATGCCGTAGAGCTGCCGTTCCTGCACCCCGACTTGTTCCGGGAACACTGCTTAACCGCGCCCAAGGGGATCCTGCTGTACGGCCCTCCGGGCTGCGGTAAGACCTTGATTGCCAAGGCGGTCGCAAATTCGTTGGCGAAGGCCGCGTATGAGCGCTCGGCTGGGGGAGCCACCGGCGCCCAAGCCGCCAAGAGTTACTTCCTGAACATCAAGGGACCGGAACTGCTGAACAAGTACGTGGGAGAGACCGAGCGTCATATTCGGTTGATCTTTGGGCGGGCCCGGGAAAAAGCCAGCCAGGGTTACCCAGTTGTAGTGTTCTTTGACGAGATGGAGTCACTGTTCCGTACGCGTGGCACGGGGCTGTCCTCGGACGTGGAGACAACGATCGTGCCGCAGCTACTCGCGGAGATCGACGGTGTGGAACGCTTGGATAACGTCATTGTTATTGGTGCGTCCAACCGCGAAGACATGATCGATCCAGCCATCTTGCGGCCGGGTCGCCTTGACGTCAAGATCAAAATTGAACGTCCTGACGCGGCCGGGGCCAAAGAGATCTTTGCAAAGTATCTGACCCCGCAAGTGCCGATCGCCGCGGCGGATCTGCAGCTAGCTGGAGGAGGCCTGAACAGGGCCCTGGAGAGCATGATCGATCAGGTAGTGGAACACATGTATTCCATTGAGCCGGAGAATCAGTTCCTTGAGGTCACGTACGCATCCGGAGACAAAGAAGTGCTGTACTTCAAGGACTTCAGCTCCGGTGCCATGATCCAAAATATTGTGGATCGGGCCAAGAAGGCGGCCATCAAGGATCTGCTGAGCACGGGAACGCGCGGCATCAAGATCGAGCATCTCTTTGCCGCGTGCCTAGCCGAGTTCAAAGAAAATGAAGACCTGCCTAACACCACCAACCCGGATGATTGGGCACGGATTTCCGGTAAGAAGGGGGAGCGAATCGTGTTTATTCGCACGATTGTGCAGAACAAGGGCGTAGATACCGGGCCCCAAGCCAAACCCGTTCAGCGCGAATCCAATTCCGGTCCCTACCTGTAAATCCTTCACCACGAAAGGCGGTGTGCCGTGACCGTACGTCGGATCATGGGAATCGAAACCGAATATGGGATCTTGCAGCAGGGAAACGCCTATGCAAACCCAATGCTGATGTCATCGCAGATTGTTACGGCGTATCAGGCTCGGATGAACCATGCACTTGTACAAGCGCGGTGGGATTACGAGGATGAGGATCCCCTGCAAGACCTGAGGGGCTTTTCGATTCCCCGCGCGTCGGCGCACCCTTCAATGTTGACGGATAACCCCGAAGTCGCCGCACCATCCGGTGATGACACCTCGGAGCCACCAGAGTCCTTGGGTACCCAACACGTGGCCCGGCCGATCACCCCGACTTATCTGGATCCGGGGGCGGCAAACACCATCCTGACTAACGGTGCCCGGCTGTACGTGGACCATGCCCACCCGGAGTATTCGTCACCGGAATTTACCAATCCGCTAGATGGTGTGCGCTGGGACGTTGCCGGGGAACGTGTCATGCTCGATGCCACCCGCGAGGTAGCCGCGACCATGGGGATTGATATTTCCCTGTTCAAGAACAACACCGACTCCAAGGGCTCCAGCTACGGCACCCACGAGAACTACCTGGTAGACCGGGAAGTCGAGTTTGGGGTGTTGGCGCGTGCCCTCATCCCGTTCTTTGTCACAAGGCAAGTATTCACCGGATCCGGCCGAGTCGGTATTGGTACGCACAGTCAGCTTCCTGGGTTTCAACTCTCTCAGCGGGCTGATTACATGGAAGCTGAAATTGGGTTGGAAACAACCATGCGCCGCCCGATCGTCAACACGCGCGACGAGCCACACGCAGACCGAGAGCGTTGGCGCCGCCTGCATGTCATTGTCGGGGATGCAAACCTTCTGGAACCGGTAACCTATTTGAAGCTTGGGTCAACCAGCCTAGTCCTGTGGTTGATTGAGCAGCTTGCGCAACACGAGGACCTCGCCGAGGAACTGCAGCAACTCGAGCTATTAGATCCGGTCGGCGACATCAAAACGGTCAGCCGCGATCTGACGTGTACGGTCAAACTGCATCTGAAAAATGGTAGCCGGTTGAGCGCTTTGGAGATTCAACGACGCTACCTCGACTTGGTCAATACGCTTCTCTCTCGAACACAGGAAGCCACGGGGGACCCGGTTGACGACGACACGGTACAGGTCGTCGCTCGCTGGACTGACGTTCTTACTAGGCTCGAACTCGACCCCATGCTGTGTGCTAAGGACGTGGAGTGGGTAGCCAAACTGCGGTTGCTGAACGGCATGAAGAACCGAGAACACCTGGATTGGGACCACCCAAAGCTTGCGATGATGGATATCTTGTGGTCTGACGTGAAGCCGGAACGTAGCCTGTATCGCAAGATGGTGGCCGCTGGTGCGGTTGAGACCATGGTGACCGAGGATGAGGTTCGCACCGCAGTGACAACGCCTCCGGCTGATACCCGAGCCTACTTCCGTGGCCACGTGATCTCAAACTTCTCCGATGTTCTGTCTGCGGTAAGTTGGGACTCCGTGATTTTTGACCTACCGAGTGCTCCAAATTTGACTCGGGTCTCGATGTTGAATCCCTGGCGGGGCTCGGCAATGCACGTGGGACAGTTATTTGCCCAGCATCGCGATCCCGGAGACTTCCTAGCCGCCCTGCTGAAAAAGTAGTTCGAGCCGCCCAAGTTATGGCCGCATAGCGATTCACCACACACACCACCGGGTTCATGCGGTTCAATGGAAGTAGATTGAACCGCAACACAAGATTGAAGGAGTCATCATGGCAGGTCAGGAACAAAACAACAGGTTTGAGCGCGAGGAAGCAGACCTTCCCACCCCGGCGCCGGTTCCAGCGGCGGCCGCCGCGGACTTTGCAGTGGATTCCTTGCTGGATGAAATCGATGATGTGCTCGAGGTCAACGCCGAGTCGTTCGTGCGCGGCTTTATCCAAAAGGGTGGACAGTAGGCTGCCATGCGATCGGAAGGCACTGGGCTACCAAAGGCATTCTTAACAGCTGGCTCGTCATCCTTTTTGGATTTCGTGCGTACGGTAGCGCCCGAGTTACTACCCGATGCTCGTAGCCTTCCGGCGGGATCGATTATTGAGGCTGCGCACGGCACTACAATTGTGGCTGCGCAATTTCTGGGCGGTGTGGTGATGGCGGGAGACCGCCGCGCGACCATGGGCTCCATGATTGCCAACCGTGAAATAGAGAAAGTGTTCAGTGCCGATAACTTTTCCATGATTGGAGTGGCCGGAACCGCCGGGTTAGCTATCGAGCTGGTGCGGATGTTCCAGTTGGAACTCGAACACTACGAAAAGATTGAAGGGACTTCGCTTTCCCTCGAAGGTAAGGCAAACCGGTTGGCGACCATGCTGCGCGCTAACTTGGGGTTAGCAATGCAGGGCCTTCCCATCACCGCGCTGTTTGCCGGGTTTGATCCCAACCGAGGGGTGAGCCGAATCTTCTCCTATGACGTGACCGGCGGCAGATATGAAGAAACCAGCCACCACTGCATAGGTTCCGGTTCCGTTTTTGCAAGGGGAGCGCTCAAGAAGTTGTGGCGCCCCGAGATGGAACGCCGCGCAGCTGTCGCCGCCTGCATCGAGGCACTCTGGGACGCCGCAGATGATGATTCTGCAACCGGAGGCCCGGACAGCGTACGCGCAATTTGGCCGATCGTCGCGGTGGTTACCCAAGCGGGGTTTGAGTTTATTCCCGAGGCCGAGCTAGCCACCATTAGCACCGAGATCATCGCCCAGCGCACCGGTTCATTGAGCCAAATTCGCTCGTTAACACCGGGCACGGACGGCCCCGGTAATACCGTCCCGGTCACGCCGCTACTGGCTGACGGATCCTCGTATCGAATTATTGAAGGATCAGACGACACCATGACCGACTTGGACGGAGGACAGCAACCATGAGCATGCCTTTTTATGTCTCTCCGGAACAATTGATGAAGGACCGAGCTGACTTTGCCCGTAAGGGGATCGCTCGGGGCCGGTCCGTTGTGGTGGCAACCTACGACAACGGCGTGGTGTTTGCAACGGAGAATCCTTCCCAAGCGCTGCAAAAGATCTCAGAAATCTATGATCGGATCGGTTTCGCTGCCGTTGGCAAGTACAACGAGTTTGAGGCACTGCGGGTGGCCGGGATCCGGTACGCAGATTTACGAGGTTACTCATACGATCGGGTCGATGTGATAGCGCGGGGCTTAGCTAACGCGTATGCCCAAACGCTGGGAACCGCGTTCACTACGGATTCAAAGCCTCAAGAAGTCGAGCTGGTTGTGGCCCAGTGCGGGACGACAACGGAACAAGATGAAATCTACCGGTTGTCGTTCGACGGTTCGGTTTCCCAGGTGCAAGACTTTGTGGTTCTCGGCGGCCAGGCCGAGTCACTGCACGCAGAGCTTGCCCAAACGTGGGAGCAAAATCTTCCCCTAGCCGATTGCCTAGCCCAGGTGCGCAGTGTGTTGGGCGCTCAACCAGATGACTCGGATGAACCCCGCAATATCCCGGCCCAAGACCTTGAGGTTGCGGTGTTAGATCGCACCCGCCCGCGGCGGTTGTTCCATCGCCTCGATGCGCAAGCGCTAGACGCTCTGAGTATTTCCAACAAGTAGCACTTTCCAGTAGCACAAGAGAAACGGATAGTTCATGTCCAAGCGCCGGATTTTTGGCCTTGAAACCGAGTACGGCATCACCTGTGCGACCCCCGATGGTGAGCAAGGGCTGGGTGCCGATGAAATTGCCCGGCAACTATTCAAGAAAGTAGTGGCCTGGGGACATTCTTCAAATGTCTTCTTACGTAACGGATCCAGACTCTATCTTGACGTTGGGTCGCACCCGGAATACGCCACTGCAGAGTGTGACTCAGTTCCCCAACTCATCGCCTTTGACCGCGGCGGGGAGCGAATCATGGAAGACCTCGTCCAAGACGCCCAGGCCCGTATTGAAGCCGCGGGCATTGCGGGCCGGATCCACATGTTTAAGAACAACACCGACTCATCCGGAAACTCCTATGGCTGCCACGAGAACTACCTGGTGCGGCGTCAGGGCGACTTCAACCGGTTGGCTGACATCTTGGTTCCGTACCTGATCAGTCGCCAAGTACTGACCGGCGCGGGCAAGATCTTGAGCACCCCTGATGGACCCATCTACGCGTTCTCGCAGCGGGCTGATCACATCTGGGAAGCGGTCTCAAGCGCAACAACCCGGGCCCGCCCCATCATTAATACGAGGGATGAGCCACACGCCGATGCGGAGTATTACCGCAGGCTGCACGTAATCGTAGGGGACTCCTCCATGGCTGAGCCCACCACCTTGCTCAAAGTTGGGGCGACCGACATGGTCTTACGCATGATCGAAGCGGGTATTCCAATGCGTGACCTAGGCATCGAGAATCCAATGCGGGCGATTCGTGAGGTGAGCCATGACCTGACCGGAAAGGCGGTCATCACATTGTCCTCGGGACGGACCATTACCGCCGCCCAGATGCAGCAGGAGTACCTAGAAAGAGTGCGGAACTTTGTTGACCGGTCGGGCGGTCCAACCGAGGTGGACCGGCAGGTGTTCGATCTTTGGGAACGTGGAATTACAGCGGTTGAAACCCAAGACTTCTCCCTCGTGGACAAGGAGTTGGATTGGGCAATCAAGCACAAACTCGTGACTCGCTATCAAGAACGCCTTGGCTGCGCACTGGATGACCCGCGAATCGCCCGGTTAGATTTGGCCTACCATGACATTTCTCGCACTGACGGTTTGGCGCACAAGATGACGCAGCGCGCGCTGATTAACACGGTGGTGACCGAGGAAGAGATCACAACCGCGTCAAAGAACCCGCCGCAAACGACACGAGCAAAGCTGCGCGGTGACTTTGTCCGGGCCGCTCAAGATGCTTCTAAGGACTACACGGTCGATTGGGTACACTTGAAGATCAACGATCAATCCCAAAGGACCGTCATGTGCAAGGATCCATTTCTTGCGGTTGACCAGCGGGTTGATGACCTGATCGCGAGTATGTGAATCCATACCCTTTGCCCACAACGATTGAGAACATGCATTTTTCTATGCCCACCGCACCGCGGATAACTCGGCCTGCACGCAGGCTGATGGCGCTGGCCGGGATACTCGCTGTACTGGTCACGGGTTGTGTCCAAGAACCGCCGCCACCTCCGCCGCCAACCCCTATCTCAACCGAAATTACGGTCAGTGGTCCCGGGGATGAAGCGCCAACGGTTGATTTTGCCGTCCCGTATCCGGTTGCCGTTTTGGAAACCGAAATCATTTGGGATGCCAAGGGTGATCGTATTGAGGACGGAGAACCGATCTTGCTACGCATGTATGCGGTCGATGGTGCGACAGGCGAAGTCCAGCGCAATGACTTTGAGTCGGTGCCTGGGGTTTACCGGATGGATCCCCAAGAAATTGGGACCCAGATGTATGACGCCCTGACACAGGTGACTACCGGGTCACGGGTGCAATTGGTGAGCCCCGTCGGAGAATCAAGTTTGGTCACCGTGGTCGATGTTTTTGCGGCCTATGCAACCGGTGACCCAAACGAGATGGATCCCGGCTTGCCCCGAGTGACTTACGGCCCCGGGCAAGAGCCCAACTTGGACTTCAGCGAACTGGGTGATCCACCCGCAACCTTGCAGGTGCAACAACTCAAGACCGGGCGAGGTCAGCAAGTGGCCGCTCACGATCTGGTATTGCTGCAATTTGTAGGAGCAGGCTGGTCCACGGGGGAGATTTTCGATTCCACCTGGGCGCCGGACAAGTTTCCCGTTGCGGTCACAATCGGCACGGATGCCCTGATTCAGGGCCTCGATGAGTCGCTGGTTGGTGTTCCGATTGGCAGCCAGATCATGGTGGTGGTCCCGCCGGAACTGGGATTTGGTCCCTCTGAGAACGAGTTAGCGAACGAAACTCTGGTTTATGTGGTGGACGTCCTGGCTGCCTCAAGTGAAACAGCGCGAGACACCGAGACGACAACCGGCCCTGACGCCCCAGAAGAGACAAAACCGGGCGAGTAAGTCCGCAAAGCCCCGTCCTAACTGGTGAATACGTGCAAGCTACCCGCCCTGACAACCGGTAGGGTTGGCCTACACATTAATATTTTGATCAAGGAGTCCTACCACCATGTCCACAGCGGTTCGGGTTATTCCATGTTTAGACGTTGACGGCGGCCGGGTTGTTAAAGGTGTCAATTTTGAGAACCTGCGTGACGCCGGGGACCCGGTAGAACTGGCGCAACGCTATGTGGAGCAGGGGGCAGATGAACTCACGTTCCTCGACATCACCGCTTCCTCCGCGAACCGTGAAACGACCCTCGACGTGGTGCGCCGTACCGCAGAAGAGCTCTTCATCCCCTTGACCGTTGGCGGAGGAGTGCGTGCGGTTGAGGACGTGGACCGCTTGCTCCGGGCCGGCGCGGACAAGGTCGGCGTAAACACCGCAGCGCTTGGCCGCCCGGAACTGTTAGCCGAAATAGCGCAGCGGTTTGGCCGCCAGGTTCTTGTGCTCTCGGTTGATGCCCGCCGCACAACAGGCAACACCGTGACCGAATCCGGTTATGAAGTCACCACGCACGGAGGCAAGCGCGGCACCGGAATTGACGCGGTCCAGTGGGCGATCGACGCAGCCGAGCTTGGCGCGGGAGAAATTCTGCTGAACTCGATGGACGCCGACGGCACCTATAACGGCTATGACCTAGAGATGTTCGCTGCGGTGCGCAGCAAGGTCTCAGTCCCCATGATTGCCTCGGGCGGAGCCAACCAAGCCAGCGACTTCACCGCGGCGGCAAAGGCCGGCGCCAACGCCGTCTTAGCAGCAAGCGTCTTCCACTTTGGCAAGCTAACCATCGCCCAGGTCAAGGCTGACATGGCCGAGCACGGCATTGAGGTGCGGCGCAGCGCGCACATCAATGACTAAGAAGGCCACTTTGTATGGGCTGCCCGGCGGCCAAATAGTCAAGTCCGTGGTGCTGATGGCGCGTGGGATTCGCCACGAAAAAGCCATCTACGTCCTTGCCATTGGGGCCTCCGCGCTCTTTGGTGGCCTGACCGTATTGCTGTCTCGGGTGTTGGGGTGGTTGACGGACTCAACGCTGTTGCCAATCTTGGCCGGAACTAAACCGGCCGCCGCCGTCTGGGCGGGGGCCGGCGTCCTGTTCGCTGTCGTGGTTGCGCTAGCGCTGTCAATTGCGGGCCGCAGAATCTTCGCAGCGATGGGAGTGTTCGCGCTGCAAGCACGGCATCGGGAAGTCTTAAGCGCCAAACTCGTGGAACTGCCCCCGCAGTGGCACCGCCAATATTCCACCGGACGCTTGCTGTCCAACGTGAGCTCGGATGCGGAAGCCGCAACGGCGGTCTATAACCCCTTGCCGTACGCGCTGGGCGTGGTGATTATGCTGGGCATTTCCGCCTACGCGCTCTTCTCCGTAGACGTGTGGTTGGCCTGGGCGGCAATGGCGATTATCCCGTTGATGATCGCTGCCAACGTGGTATTTCAGAAATACATGACCCCGGCAGTGACCCGGGCCCAAGAGCTTCGTGGTGAGGTAGCTGAGGTCGCCCACGAGAGTTTTGAGGGCGCCACCCTGGTGAAGGCCATGGCCACGGCGGATACCGAGCAGGATCGGTTTACTGCCAAGACTCAAGAGTTACGGCATGCAAACGTGCGCGTGGGCGTAGTGCGCGCCATGTTCGATCCAATCATTGAGGCGCTGCCCAATGTTGGCTCCCTAGCCGTGCTGCTCGTCGGTGTGTTCCGGGCAGCCCAAGGCCATTTGGGACCGGGTGACATTGTGGGCGCAGCTTACCTGCTGTCACTGTTAGCGGTTCCGGTGCGCTCGTTTGGTTGGGTTCTTGCCGACCTTCCGCGTTCGGTGATCGGTTTTGACCGAGTTGCCACGGTCGCAGACACGCAAAACACTATCGTTCCCGGTCAGGAAGCGGAATTGGTTCCGCACACCGGCCCGCTCGGGGTGCAATTCGACAAGGTCGCATATGCGGTGGTCGAAGATGACGCTGAGATTGAGATCTTGCGCGACGTAAGCTTCAATGTCGCGCCGGGCCAGGTGGTCGCCCTCATGGGCAAAACAGGCTCGGGCAAGACTACAGCGGTTTCATTGCTTGCTCGATTACTCGATCCTACGAGTGGGGCCGTGACCGTTGGTGACCAAGACGTCAAGGTACTGTCGCGGGCGGCGCTGAGTAGGGACGTGGTGATGGTTGCGCAATCCGCATTCATTTTCGATGATTCGGTGCGAGCCAATATCACCCTGGAAAGTCCCGGTGTTACTCCTTCACAATTTTCCGATGCCCAAGTCTGGCAGGCCCTCGAACTCGCGCAAATTGCGAACCATGTTCGCGGCCTCGAAGGTCAGCTTGAGGCTAAGTTGGGGGAGGCCGGGTCAAACCTGTCCGGTGGGCAACGCCAGCGGCTGGCAATTGCACGCGCGCTCGTCCGCAGTCCAAGGTTGTTGATTTTAGATGATGCTACTTCGGCACTAGACCCGGAAGTTGAGCAAGCTATTTTGGGTGGTCTGCGTTCCATCTTGGACACGACCGTCATTATGGTTGCGTACCGGGCAGCGAGTGCCAAGATGGCTGATCAAGTGGTGTTCTTAAGCGACGGGGAAATTGTTGCAGCCGGTACCCACGAGCAGTTGCTGAAAACTAGCGCCCAGTATGCCGAGCTTGCCCTTGCGTACGAGCGGCAAACTAGTGACCGGGAACTAGCCGAGCGTGAGCGCGCTCAAGAGGATGCCTGACATGACCACTAATAACGGGAACATTGACAGCACCACACCCGAGGCCAAAATTACTGCCTTGACGGCCAACACTCCAAGCAAGCAGACCGCTGCGGGCACTGCCGTAACTACCGAGCCACTGACCGCAGCCGCTCAAGACGCTTCGAATATTGCATCCGCCTCCGACTTAGGCGTTTTTGCGACGCTGCGCCGGGGCGTGCAGGTGACTCCCCAGCTGGTCCGCGGTATGTGGTTGACTCTGGTGCTGGCGATTATTGCCGCGGCAGGGAAGATCTCGGTTCCTATTGCCGTACAGTCCGCAATTGACTCGGGAATCCTGGCGGGAGGTGAAATCGATACCGCTCGGGTTGCGGTTGTGTGCGCCGTGGCCTTTGCCGCGGTCGTGATCGCTGGTGTGTGCACGAGCATCATGAACGTGCGGCTCTTCAAGTCCGCGGAAGACGGGCTCGCTAGTTTGCGGCAGCAAGCATTTTCCCACATTCACCGGTTGACCGTGCTCACGCAAAATACCGAGCGGCGCGGTTCCTTGGTGTCGCGGGTGACCTCCGATGTTGACACGGTTTCACTGTTTGTTCAGTGGGGCGGCATCATGCTGCTGACCTCACTGTTGCAAATTGCGGCCGCGACCCTTGTGATGTTCTTCTATTCTTGGCAATTGGCATTGCTGGTATGGCTCGTGTTCATCCCTTTTGTGCTGCTATTGCAGCCGTTCCAACGGCGAGTAAACAAAGCTTATACGGTCGTGCGGGCCCGCATGGGAACGCTGCTGGGCGCGGTCTCCGAGGCCATTGTCGGTGCCCCAACGATCGCCGCGTACGGGGTGGGGCCAGCCATGGAGAGCAGGGTCAACACCGCCGTAAGGGCGCACCAACGCGCAGCCGTGCGGGCCATGAAGAACGTGGCGTTCACCTTCTCCGCCGGTGTGTTTGCCGCAAATCTAGTGCTCGTAGCCGTTGTCATTGCCGGGGCGTACCTTGGCGTGGGTGGGCAGGTCACCCCTGGCAAACTCATCGCGTTCTTATTTTTGGTTCAACTGTTTACCGGTCCGGTACAGATGGCCACCGAAGTCTTGAATGAGATGCAGAATGCGGTTGCCGGATGGCGCCGAGTTCTAGCTATTTTGGAAACCCCGGTTGATGTGGTCAGCCCGCAACTTTCCCCGGTGACAATCCCTAGTGGGCCGGCCCAACTCGAAGTGCGGGGCCTGAACTTTTCCTACCCGCAGGCTCCTCGCGTACTTAAAGACATCAGCCTGACAATCGCCGCCGGTCAACGCGTGGCGGTTGTTGGTGAGACCGGTTCGGGCAAGACCACCCTGGCTAAGCTGGCCGCGCGTTTTGTTGACCCGGACAGCGGCCAAATATTGCTTGATGGGGTTGACCTCAAAGACCACAGTGAACAGGATTTACGCCGCCGGGTGTTGTTAGTGCCTCAAGAGGGTTTCTTGTTTGATGACACGTTGGCAGGCAATATCGCCTACGGTCAGGGACACAACCTATCTGAGTTGGAACGCAATGCGCTCGTCCAGCGCGCAATTGTGGCGCTGTCGCTTGAGGACTGGGTGGCCGGATTTCCGCTGGGGATACATTCTCCCGTGGGCCAGCGCGGAGGGCTCCTCTCAGCCGGTGAACGTCAACTTGTTGCCCTTGCAAGGGCGTACGTGACCAAGGCTGACCTCTTGGTCATGGATGAGGTGACTTCGGCTGTTGACCCGGCCACCGAGGTAGCTATTGCGCGAGCCCTGGATTCCTTGATGGTTGGAAAAAGCACCATTACGATTGCGCATCGCCTATCTACTGCGGCCGCAAGTGACCAGGTGATTGTTTTGGACCATGGCCGCGTAGTTGAACATGGACCGCATGGCGAACTACTTGCGCAGGGCGGTCGGTACAGCCGTATGTTTGAAGCCTGGCTGTCCCAAACTGCCCAGGAGCAGCGCGGGTCCCACCAGTAGGAATAACGATTGCATTAACCTGTATCAAGCTTTGAATATGGCCTTGAGCCAAGCCCGCTGTCCATTGAGTATGGGAAGATTTGAAACGTGTCAGAATCAACCAGCGCCCAGCGCCCCACTAACCCCGCAGTTGCCGTTGCGCTAGACCCTGCTATTGCCGACCGTCTGAAACGAGACCCCGCGGGTTTGGTAGCTGCAATAGTCCAACAGTTTGATACCAACGAGGTGCTCATGCTGGGTTGGATGGATGATGAGGCACTGCGTCGTACGTTGACCGAGGGGCGGGTTACTTACTATTCGCGGTCGCGGCAGGAATACTGGCGTAAGGGAGATACTTCCGGACACGTGCAGTACGTCAAGCGGGTCCAAATCGATTGTGACGCTGACGCCCTGTTGATCACGGTCGACCAGATAGGCGCGGCTTGCCACACCGGCACCCATACCTGCTTTGAAGCTGGTGGAGACCTGCCGGTTGTGAGTTTTTCTGAGAATCTTGCTGAGGCAACCGAAGTAGAAGGTGAGAACTAAGCCATGACCCCCACCAACGCAAACACCAATTTCTCCTGGGGCACGACTTGGCCCACCCTTGAGGCCTTCCGTGATTTTGCCGCCAAACGCCGTGTGGTGCCCGTGGTGCGCCGGCTGCTCCTGGATGACATTACGCCCGTGGGTCTCTACCGAATTCTTGCCGCCGGGCGGCCTAATACATTTCTCATGGAGTCCGCTGAAATCGATGGCTCCTGGTCACGGTATTCCTTCATTGGAGTCAACACCCGTGCGACCTTGAGCGTCTCCGGCGACCAGGCGGTATGGCGCGGTGATGTTCCCGTGGGGATCCCTACCGAGGGTGACCCCGTCACAGTGTTGGGTCAGACCTTGGCGGCCTTGCACACCGAGGATATTGCTGGCTTGCCACCGTTCACCGGGGGGCTCGTTGGGGCCATGGGCTGGGATGTTATTCGGCACTGGGAACCTTCTTTGGTTGCCAAGGCACCAAAGGAAATCGATGTGCCGGACGTCGCCTTGTGTCTGGCGAGCGATATTGCGGTGGTCGACCACGTCGATGGCAGCGTATGGCTGATTGCTAACGCGATTAACTTTGATAACACCGATCAGCGAGTCGATGGTGCCTACCAAGATGCAGTAGCCCGACTTGACTCCATGGAAGAGGCATTAGAGCAGGGACTTGCCTCTGGGTTTGGGGGAGTGCCGCGAAGCCAAAACCCCGACGCCCCCGCAGCGGAGCCGAGTTTCCGGACCACTCGCGAGCAGTACTCGGAAATGATCGCCAAGGGCAAACAGGCCATCACAGACGGTGAAGTTTTTCAGATTGTGCTGTCCCAACGCCTTGACATTGACTGCACAGCCGATCCGTTGGATGTCTACCGGGTGCTACGCACGGTGAATCCGAGCCCGTATATGTACTACTTTGAACTTACCGATGCCGCAGATAACCGGTTTGCTGTCGTGGGTTCCAGCCCGGAGACGCTGGTAAAGGTCCAAGACCGCAAGGTCACCACGTTTCCAATCGCGGGGTCGCGTCCCCGTGGCAAGACCATGGCTGAGGACCTCCAGCTGGCTAAGGAAGTGCGTGAGGACCCCAAAGAGGTGTCCGAGCACATCATGCTGGTCGACCTGTCCCGCAACGACCTAGTGAAGGTCTGCGAACCGGATAGCGTCGAGGTTGTTCAGATGATGGCAATCAAGCGGTTCAGCCACATTATGCACATGTGCTCAACGGTGATTGGTACTATGCAGCCCGAGGTTACCGCTCTCGATGTCTTCACCGCAGCGTTCCCGGCGGGTACGCTCTCCGGTGCTCCTAAGACTCGCGCCATCACCCTCATTGATGAACTAGAACAAGCGGCGCGTGGAATCTACGGCGGTACCGTGGGGTACTTTAGCTTCTCCGGCAACATGGACATGGCAATTGCCATCCGCACAGCTGTAATTAAGGATGGCCGCGCGAGTGTCCAAGCCGGTGGCGGAATCGTGGCTGACTCTCAGGAGGACCCCGAGTATTGGGAGACTCGCAATAAGGCAGCTGCGGCGGTTTCCGCCGTGGTGATCGCTAATCAGTTGCAGGCGCGCTCATGACTCCAACTTCAAGCCAACCGGCTGCTGGCCAGCAAGCCGGCGCAACGGGTCGCCCAGTCATTGTGCGACGCGCCGCGGTCCTGCTGTTTCTTGTGCTTGCCGTAGTAGCCGTGGGGCTGGCAAATATTACCTGGTTCACTTCCGCCCAGCAGACTGTCACGGAGCAGCAGATCACGGTTTCCGTGACGGGGCACCAAGGTGCCCCGGCGATCACGGCAACCGCCCTGGTTTCTATCGCTGCCGCATTGTTTCTGGCGCTATCTGGCCGGGTAGCGCACTGGGTAGCAATTGCCATCTTGGCGCTCAGTGGTCTTCTGGTGGCCGGTTCTGCGGTCACTCTGGTGCTCAATCCAACCTCCGTGCTTACTTCCGCGGTTGCGGAGGCAATCGGTGTTTCTGCACCATTTCCGCAGTACGCCACCAAGCCGTGGGGTTACGCCACGGTTGTGGTAGGACTGGCAATTACCGCGGTCGCGGTCTTATGCGCACTGAGCGTTCGCAATTGGCCCATGGCAACCTCTAAGTACGAGCGCCCAACCACCCAGTCCGGCCAAGGGACACAAGCGGCCTCGGTGACCGGTCAGGACCTAAAGACAACCTCAGAGTTAGCGGCAAATCAAGCAGCCAGTCAAGGAGGCGGAATGCTTGATGAACGCGATGCTTGGGATGCATTGTCTAGTGGCATAGATCCTACGGACGGGCAAGAACCCGACTCTCCAGTGGGGCAATAAACACCGGTCAAGTACCACTTTGTAGCAAACAGGTCTTAGTATTACAGGTAGGTTCCAATTCTTAACTTTTTGAAAGGCAATACGTTGTCACCCAAGAATGCACATAACATCGAAAACATCTTGAACCCTGAGGGCGTAACACTGCCGCAGATGTCCCCACCAAGCAACCACGGTCACACCCAGGCCGCTTGGTTCTTGACCATCGTATGTATCCTTGGGGCGCTCATTGCGGGCCTAGGGCTACCTTTCAACAGCACCCTGATGATCGTTATCGGTGCCGTAATCGCTGTTATCGGCCTGGTCGGTGGCGTTGTTATGTCCGCGACCGGACGTGGACAGGTCTACGCAACCAAGCGTTAATCCTGACTTTTGGGAATCCCTTCGGCTGATCAAATCTGCCGGAGGGATTTGCTTTTGTCTCAATACCTGTCTGGACTAACGGGTCCGCCCATATCCCACTATCATTAGCAGTGATGGGGGCATTCGTTTCCCGGCACGTCAAGCTACTTTTGTTTCAAGGACCCGAGAGGATAACGAAGTCATGACTGTTCTTGATGACATCATTGCAGGTGTACGTGAGGATTTGGCGCTGCGGGAGGCTGCAACTCCGCTGGCCGAGCTCAAGGAAATTGCTGCCCGCCAGCCCGGTGCCAAAGAATGTTTGAGCCGCCTGCGTGACCCAGACAGCGTGGGTGTAATCGCCGAGGTCAAGCGATCTAGCCCGTCCAAGGGTGCCCTCGCCGACATCGACGACCCGGCCGCACTTGCGCGCGAATATGAACTTGGCGGCGCCAGTATTATCTCGGTCCTGACCGAGGAACGTCGCTTTAAGGGCAGCTTGGCGGACTTCAAGGCCGTACGCGCGGCCGTCGATATTCCGCTACTGCGTAAAGATTTCGTTGTTACCCCATACCAGGTGTGGGAAGCGCGGGCCTACGGTGCGGACCTCGTGCTCTTGATCGTGGCGGCACTCGAGCAGACGGTTCTGGAATCGCTGATCGAGCGCGTCCACTCTTTGGGTATGACCGCCCTCGTTGAGGTGCACACCTTGGAAGAGGTCGAGCGTGCCGTTGCTGCCGGGGCCAAGCTGATGGGCGTCAATACCCGTAACCTGAAGGACCTTTCCGTAGACCGCGACACGTTTGCCAAGCTGGCGCCACACATTCCAGAAGGAATTGTGCGGGTTGCCGAGTCCGGTGTACGTGGACCGCACGACGTTGTGGAATACGTGCGGGCCGGAGCGGACGCTGTACTGGTTGGTGAGGCACTCGTAGTTGGCGGGAACCCGCGTTCCGCGGTCGCTGACCTCGTTGCTGCAGGGTCACACCCTTCGCTGCGTGCACTGCGCCACTGAATAATTGGTAGACATGGCATGTAATTGGTGGACATGGCGCAGTCGGTAAACACAGCGCAGTCGCTAAACACGGCGGAGTGGTGGGCAGGCCCGGACGGGCTCAGCGCTGAATCCACGTTTGCCTCAGTTTTTAGTTCTTTCATAGTTTTTAGTACTACACGTACACAATTGGTTTCTAAGGGGTCTTCACTTTGACTGAATCGCTGCAAAATATGCCTGGGCCGTTTTTCGGTGATTTTGGTGGACGGTATATGCCAGAGGCGCTCATAAAGGCGCTCGATGAGCTCACTGCGATTTACGAAGACGCTAAAGCTGATCCCACGTTCGCCGAGGAACTTATCCGGTTGCACCGGGACTTCTCCGGGCGTCCCTCGATCATCACCGAGGTTCCTAAGTTTGCGCAGCACGCCGGAGGTGTCCGGGTGTTCCTGAAACGCGAAGACTTGAACCACACCGGGTCTCACAAGATCAACAACGTGTTGGGCCAAGCTCTCTTGACTAAGCGCGTAGGTAAGAAGCGGGTTATCGCTGAGACCGGCGCGGGACAGCACGGAGTGGCCACCGCTACGGCTGCGGCACTGTTTGACCTCGAGTGCGTGGTCTACATGGGTGAGGAAGACACCAAACGTCAGGCCCTCAACGTGGCCCGCATGCGTTTGTTGGGTGCTGAGGTAGTCGCGGTCAAAACCGGTTCACGCACGCTTAAGGACGCCATCAACGAGGCACTGCGTGACTGGGTGACCAACGTGGACACCACCAACTATGTCTTTGGAACAGCAGCCGGTCCGCACCCGTTCCCTGCGATGGTCAGGGACTTCCAACGCATCATTGGCGTTGAGGCACGCCAGCAGATGCTCGACAAGATTGGTCGCCTGCCTGACATCGTGGTGGCATGTGTCGGTGGCGGTTCAAATGCGATCGGTATTTTCGACGCCTTTGTTGATGACGCCGATGTTCGGCTCGTTGGCCTTGAGGCCGGTGGCCACGGTATGGAGTCTGGTCAGCACGCTGCCACCATCACCGGCGGCGCCCCCGGTATTCTGCACGGCGCTAAGTCTTACCTCTTGCAGGACGAGGACGGTCAGACACTCGAGTCCCACTCGATCTCCGCGGGACTTGACTACCCGGGCGTTGGCCCTCAGCACTCGTTCCTGTCAAGCATTGGCCGGGCCGAGTATCGCCCGGTAACCGATGCCCAAGCGATGGACGCGTTCCGGCTGTTGTCCCGAACCGAAGGCATCATCCCCGCTATCGAGTCCGCCCACGCCTTGGCCGGAGCGATCCAACTGGGTCAAGAAGCCCAGGCCGCTGGAAAGCAAGACACCGTTATTTTGGTCAACTTGTCCGGTCGCGGTGATAAGGATGTAGGCACCGCAGCGACCTACTTCCAGTTACTTGACCCGTCAGTCGACCTTTCCGATGAAGGAGCCCTGTAAGTGAGCGCCGTAGCAAATCTGTTACATGATCTGAAGCAGCAAGGCCGGGCGGCTCTTATCGGGTACCTTCCCGTGGGTTACCCCAGCGTGGAAGAATCAATCGTGGCCGCGCGCAGTCTTATCGAGGCCGGCGTGGACATCATTGAACTTGGTATCCCATACAGCGACCCGGTCATGGATGGATCAACCATTCAAAGCGCGGTCGAGGACGCCCTAGCCGGGGGAGTCCGACTCAAGGACACATTCAAGGTGATTGCCGCCCTGCAAGATACCGGCGCACCTATCTTGGTCATGACCTACTTCAACCCGGTCTTCCACTACGGCATTGAGAAGTTTGCGGCCGACCTTGCCGCGGTCGGGGGAGCCGGACTCATTACCCCGGATCTCACCCCGGATGCAGCCCAGGAGTGGATCGAAGCAGCTGATAAACACGGACTCGACAAGGTTTTCCTTGTCGCCCCAAGCTCGACGGATGCGCGGCTGGAACTGACCGCGAAGGCATCGAGAGGCTTTGTCTATGCCGCTTCAACGATGGGCGTCACCGGTGAACGCACCGATCTTGGCAGCCACGCCGAGGAACTGGTAGCCCGCACCAGGGCCCAAGGCGCTGACATGGTTTGCGTGGGACTCGGTGTCTCAACTGCAGAACAAGCAGCCGACGTTGGCCGTTACGCGGACGGTGTCATCGTGGGTTCCGCCTTTGTACGCCCATTGAGCGCCCCCGGCGAATTCTCGAGTCGAATTTCAGCCATGCAAGAAGTTGCCCGTTCACTTGCCCACGGCATTGCCACCTCACGCTAGGCTAAACACTTATGAAGTCTGTACTGCTCGCCTCTATCCCAAGCCCTAGCCAAGCGGAATGGTACCTCGGTCCAATCCCGTTGCGCGGCTACGCGCTGTCCATCCTTGCGGGCATTGTTATTGCCGTCTGGCTAACCATTCGCCGCTTCAAGGCGCGCGGTGAAGACCCAGAAGTTGTCTACGACATTACGTTGTGGGCTGTCCCATTCGGAATTATCGGTGGACGTCTCTACCACGTGATCTCGTCCCCTCGGGCATACTTTGGTGAGGGCGGCGACCCAATCAAGGCCTTCTATATTTGGGAAGGTGGCCTCGGAATTTGGGGCGCCATCGCGCTGGGCGCCGTGGGAGCTTGGATTGGCTGCCGCCGCGCAAACGTGAAGTTCTCAGCCTTTGCCGATGCCGTTGCGCCGGGTCTATTGATCGCTCAAGCAACCGGCCGGCTCGGCAATTGGTTTAACCAGGAGCTCTTTGGCGGCCCAACCACGTTACCGTGGGGGCTTGAGATCGATGACGCCCACCTGCCAGCGGGCTTTGAATCCGGCACCTTGTTCCACCCCACGTTCTTGTACGAGTTGCTCTGGTGCCTAGCCGCGGCTGCGCTCCTTTTGTACTTGGACCGTAAGATCAAGTTCCGTCCAATGCAGCTGTTCTTCCTCTACATTGCGCTGTATACCCTTGGCCGGTTGTGGATTGAGATGCTGCGCATCGATACCGCGGAAATGGTTCTCGGGCTGCGACTTAACGTGTGGACGTCAATCCTTGTCCTGGTGGGCGGAACCCTCGCCTACATTTGGGCGGGGCGACGGACACCACCCGAGGATGGCCCCGTTGCTCTTGCAACCCAAGGTTCACCGGATGAACAAGGTGATGAGCAAGATGGCAAAGAAATCGCTGAAAACTCAAATAGCGGCAACACCTCGGCTAACCTAGTAACTAGTACCTCGACCGATCCCGCCAAGGATGAGTCCGTCAAGGATGAGAGTCCCGAGTAATTCTTGGCAAACCTAAGATTCCCAACCGGTAAACACTACTGATTTGTTGACCGGATCGGGCATAACGGAGTGGCCCTAAATCCTTAGTCCCACCCCCACTTCATTTCTGTCACGCTAGAATAAGTGTCGACAAGAAATTTATCGTCACCCAACGCTGTTTTTAAACAAGCAAATAGGCTGGAGCTATGCGCAAAGCAAAGATCGTTTGCACCATCGGACCTGCAACTTCGTCAATGGAAAACATGACGAGGCTCGTCAACGCAGGCATGGATGTTGCCCGTATTAACCGTAGCCACGGTGGATTTGAAGAGCACGAGGCTGTTTACAACAACGTGCGTGCCGCCGCTAAAGAGGCTGGCCGTAACGTAGCCGTCCTGGTTGACCTACAGGGTCCGAAGATCCGTCTAGGCAAGTTCGAGGAAGACCGCAAGTACTTCCTTGAAGTTGGCGACATCTTCACCATCACGACCGAGGACATGCTGGGTAACCAGCAGATTTCATCAACCACCCACAAGGGCTTGGCTCAAGACGCACGCGTTGGCGACCCAATCTTGATCGACGACGGTAAGGTAACCGTTCGCGTCATCGAGGTTGATGGTCCACGTGTTGTCACCAAGTGTGAAGTACCCGGTCCAATCTCAAACAACAAGGGTCTTAACCTTCCAGGTGTTGCGGTATCCGTACCAGCAATGTCCGAGAAGGATGAGGGTGACCTGCGTTGGGCAATCCGTATGGGTGCTGACATCATCGCTCTGTCATTTGTGCGTACCGCCAAGGACTACGACGATGTTCGCAAGGTCATGGAAGAGGAAGGTCGCATCCTTCCTGTTGTCGCCAAGGTTGAGAAGCCACAGGCGGTAGACAACCTCGCCGAGATCGTGGACGCATTCGACGCCATCATGGTTGCCCGTGGTGACCTCGGTGTTGAAATGCCACTTGAGCAGGTTCCACTCGTGCAGAAGCGCGCAATCGAACTCGCACGTCGTTCGGCTAAGCCAGTTATCGTGGCAACTCAGGTTCTTGAGTCCATGATCAGTGCTCCACGCCCAACCCGTGCAGAGGCTTCTGACTGTGCAAACGCTGTTCTCGATGGCGCTGACGCAGTCATGCTTTCCGGTGAGACTTCAGTTGGAGACTTCCCAATCGAGGCCGTAGAAGTTATGGCATCGATCATTGAGGCAACCGAAGAGCACGGCCGTGAGCGCATTGCTCCACTTGGTTCCACCCCACACACCCGTGGTGGCGCAATCACTCGTGCAGCAGCCGAGATCGGTGAAACCCTCGGTGTGAAGTACATCGTTACCTTCACTAAGTCCGGTGACTCCGCCCGCCGTTTCTCACGCCTGCGTTCCGGAATGAAGCACCTTGCTTTCACCCCGGACCCATCCGTGCGTAACGTTTTGGCACTCGCTTGGGGCGTTCAGGCTCAGCTCGTTGACGAGGTTGACTCAACCGACTCAATGGTTGACCAGGTTGACCACAAGCTCCAGGAACTCGGCCTCGTTGAGACCGGTGACCTGGTAGTAGTAGTTTCCGGTGCTCCAGTTGGCGTTTCCGGAACCACGAACTCAATCCTCGTTCACCGCATTGGCGACGAGAACTGATTAAGTTCTTAGCCGGGTGGTAATCTAGTCCGGTAGCATTGCATTCTTAACGCCTGTGGCAGCCCCCAGCATCTGAGGGCTGCCACAGGCGTTTTGGAATCCAGGGAGCGCGGTAACAGCGTCGAGTGTGGCTGTGCTGCTGCATGTCTCCAAGCGGCGTACAAGGCGCACTCAGGCCCACGTCCCCTTGGTGATCTTGCTGCGTCGCTGCAGCGTGATAGGTGTAGTTGAGAAGCCAGCCTAGACAAGCTGAGGCCGTGAGCCTGATCCGGATGGAGTGGAACTTGGCGGACCTGGGTCTTAGATGTTGACTAGGACGTGAAAAAGGTCAGGCCCTCATTCTCAGAATGAGGGCCTGACCTGCGGTAGTACTTGTACCCCGAGTGGGATTCGAACCCACACTGGATCGGGTTTGAGCCGAACGCCTCTACCGGTTGGGCTATCGGGGCAACCGGATCTTTAAGCCCATGATCTTCATGGCATTAAAGACTGACGCACAGGTTTTACCCTGTCCACGATTAAGGTTACACGTTATCGGTCCGTAGGCGAAATCCGACCACAACATTGGGATGTGACCTGCGTTTCCTTCGCGGATTTTTGGCTAATTTCCTGCAAAAACTTGGTTCTTACGACTAAGATGAAACACGTGAGCAAGAATGACGAGCAAATCCCAGAAGCTACAGACGGTTCTGTAGCACCATCCGCAGTGAACGTGGACCTGTTTGATCAGGGCCCGGAACCAGAGGCGGCTGCGCAAGCGGCCTCGAAGGCTAAGCGCCGCGCTGTTGTTGCGGAAGACGAAGCCCTTATCCGGATGGACGTAGTGGAGACACTGCGCGAAGCCGGCTACGACGTGGTTGGTGAAGCAGGCGACGGTGAAACGGCCGTGAAGCTTGCCATCGAACTCAAGCCTGACGTAGTTGTAATGGACGTAAAGATGCCTGAGCTTGACGGCATCAGTGCGGCCGAGCGTATCGCCAAGGCGAACGTTGCCCCAGTTGTTTTGCTCACCGCATTCTCCCAGACCGAATTGGTTGAGCGTGCCCGTGACGCAGGCGCTATGGCATATGTAGTCAAGCCATTTAGCCCCGCTGACTTGCTGCCTGCCGTTGAGATTGCCATCTCACGGTACAAGCAGATCACAACGCTGGAGTCCGAGGTAGCGGACCTTGCGGATCGCTTTGAGACCCGCAAGCGTGTTGACCGCGCTAAGGGTCTGCTGATGTCGAAGATGGGCCTTACCGAGCCTGAGTCCTTCCGTTGGATCCAGAAGACCTCGATGGACCGTCGTTTGACCATGCGTGAGGTTGCAGACGCTGTCATCGACCAGGTCGGCGATAAGTAAATAGAATTCTTTGTGCAGCGCCGTTCCAGCCACTGGAGCGGCGCTGCATTTTTTGCGGGATTGCTTTTCCAAGCAATTAGCGGTTTGATTTAGTAACTGATAACGGTTTGATTACGAACGCGTCATCACCTATTGCGTTCCAACTAAGTATGCAGGGAGGCCATTAGATGGCGGCACTGGTCGAAGTTCTTGATTTTACTCCAGCTGACATTGCCAAGGTTGCTGAGTTTTCCGTTGCTGCACGTGAGGAATCCGGGCTAGGTACGCAACTGTGCGTGGCCGAGGCAGAACGGCTCGAGAACCACTTAGCTGCCTTCGCCCAACTCGACGGTGCGAACATCCTCGTTGCTTGGCTCGAAGACCGCGCAATCGGTTTTGCGTTGGTTCGAGCCATGCCCGCAGGTCTGTTCTTAAATACCTCGAGCATGTACATCGAGGTTATCTACGTAGCGGATGAATTCCGTCGTAGGGGAGCAGGGCGCGCGTTGCTGGCCACGATCTGTGAACGCGCTGAACAGATTTCCGCAACCGATATTTACGCGATTCCACTGCCGGGTGCACGTGGAGTGCAACGATTCTTAGCTCGACTCGGATTTGCGCCGGCAGGCAGTCACCGGGTTGTCCAGGTACAGACATTACAACGCAACTTAAACGCCGAACAGAACTCGGCCAAGCGTATTAGTAAGTCACTCGAGGACCTGATAGCACGGCGTCGTAAGTCTCGTTCAGAGACCCACAGCGGCCCCTTAGACCTACGTGCCTTTCAAGAGGCTCATGCACGGGAGAAGGCTCAGGGCGAGATAAGCCCCGCCCCGGAACCTACCAAGCCCTGAATAGTTTCTGCGCCCAGGTAATTTCAGTTCCCAGATAACTTCAGTACCCTAAGCACTTTCCCGGTGCCTTGGCTTTACCCCCGGTGGTCGATGAGCATGCAGGTCAACCGCGCTGTGCAGATGCGCTTGCCTGTTTCATCCACAATAACAATTTCGTAGGACGCCGTTGACCGTCCAAGGTGCAGCGCGGTAGCTGTTCCGGTAACTAACCCACCACGTGCTGAGGCATGGTGGGTGGCACCTACTTCAATCCCCACCGCCGCGCGACCTTGGCCAGCATGTACGTTGGCCGCGAATGAGCCAAGTGTTTCTGCCAACACCACGTTTGCGCCGCCGTGCAAGAGCCCCATGGGTTGAGTATTTCCAGCCACCGGCATGGTTCCGGTAGCGACTGTTGCGCTGACGGAAGTGATTTCGATTTCCATGCGTTCAACGAGAGTGCCTTTGACAGCGGCGGCAATCTGCTGCTTTTCCATTTCTGAATTCATACTGGTCAGTTTGGCATACGAACCGTCGAGGTGAGGTAAAGCCGTGCTGCGTGCCGGGTGGGTCACCCCGCAAAATGATAGGTTGGCAGATGTGACTGACTCCGCGCAAACCAAGCTACTTATTATCGATGGCCACTCCATGGCGTTCCGGGCTTTCTTTGCCCTGCCGGCCGACAAATTCATTACCCAATCAGGGACCTATACCAACGCTGTGCACGGTTTTATTTCCATGCTGAGCACCTTGATTTCCACGGAAAAGCCCACGCACGTGGCAGTGGCTTTCGACGCGGGTTCCACTACGTTCCGCACCGAGCGCTACCCCGAATACAAGGGTGGCCGCGATGCCACGCCGGAACCTTTTAAGGGCCAAGTTGCCCTGATCAAGGAAGTCCTCGCTGCCATGAACATCGCCTTCCTCGAGAAGGACATGTTTGAAGCGGATGACATCTTGGCTACCTGGTCGGTCCAGGCCGCCGATGCCGGCATGAAGGTACTCATTTGTTCTGGTGACCGGGACACCTTGCAGTTGGTTAATGAAGACGTAACTGTGTTGTACCCGATCAAGGGTGTCTCCGAGATGCGCCGGTTCACCCCGGACATGGTTGTTGAGCGTTACGCGGTGCGCCCCGAGCAGTACCCCGATCTTGCCGCCCTCGTGGGTGAAACAGCGGATAACATTCCCGGTGTGCCGGGGGTTGGGCCCAAGACTGCCGCCAAATGGATCAATCAGTTTGGTTCGCTCGATGAAATCCTGGCACAGGCAGAATCGATTAAGGGCAAGGTGGGTGAGTCCTTACGCGCTCACCTCGACCAGGTGCGTGAGAACCGGATTATTAACCACTTGCTCACTGACATGGAGTTGGAGCTCGCCGCTGAGGACCTCATAGCTCAGCCGTGGAACCGCCAGGCCATGCATGAGATTTTTGATGTCCTTGAGTTCCGGACCTTGCGGGAGCGGCTCTTTGCGCTGATGCTCGGTGGTGAGTCTGACGCGGAGGAAACCCCGGTTCAGTCCGTTGAACTCAATATTGCTGAGCTTGGTGCGGGTGAGCTCTCGGCTTGGCTCAGTGCGCACCCCGGTGCGCTCGGTGTAGAAGTCAAGGGTAAGACCACCCCGTTTGGTGGGACGGCTTGGGAGATCTCGTTGGCGGATGCCGAGGGCGACGCCGTCATTCTAGATTTCGCTGACCTCGCTAATGAAGACTTGGATGCGCTTTCAGCGTGGTTGGGTGACCCGCAATCACCCAAGGTTGTTCACGGGTTCAAGGGGGCTTGGCACGCGCTAAATGGGAACGGCATCAATCTGGCCGGGGTCACCTTTGACACCGAACTCGCCACGTACCTCGCGTTCCCTGACCAGCGTTCCTACACGCTTGAAGACCTTGCCATCCGTTACTTGCACCGCGATCTGACGCCCCAAGTGGCCGAAGCTCAGGGCAGCCTGGACCTTGATTTGGATGGCACGGGCCAAAAGAACCAGGACCTTGCGTTCCGTAGCGCGGCATTAGTTCCACTTTCCGATGCCTTAACTGAGGAACTTTCAGAGCGCGATTCCAGCCACCTGCTGTTGGATCTGGAACTTCCGCTTGCCGAGCTCCTTGTCATCATGGAACGTGACGGCGTGGGGGCGGACCTTCCGTACCTGCAAGAACTTGCACAGTTCTTTACCCAGCTTGGGCAGGAAGCCGCCGCTGCGGCATACGCCGCGATTGGGCGCGAAGTAAATTTGGGTTCCCCCAAGCAGCTCCAAGAGGTCTTGTTTGACCAACTGGAAATGCCAAAGACCAAGAAGATCAAGACCGGCTACACCACGGACGCCGCTGCCTTGGCTGATCTATTTGCCAAGACTCAGCACCCGTTCCTGGAACATCTGCTTGCGCACCGCGACACTACGAAGTTGAAACAGACGGTTGAAGGGCTGATCAAGGCGGTAGCCGAGGACGGTCGAATCCACACCACGTTCCAGCAGACGGTCGCCGCAACCGGGCGCCTGAGCTCGATCGATCCAAACCTGCAGAACATCCCTATTCGAACCGAGATGGGCCGCCGGATTCGCCGTGCCTTTGTTGTTGGTGAGGGCTACGAGACCCTACTCACCGCCGACTATTCTCAGATCGAGATGCGGATCATGGCCCACCTATCGGGTGATCAGGGCCTGATCGAGGCTTTCAACGCGGGGGAGGACCTACACAACTATGTGGCCTCGCATGTATTCGACGTCTCGACGAGCGAAGTCACCCCGGAAATGCGTTCCAAGATCAAGGCCATGAGTTACGGTCTTGCCTACGGGTTGTCGGCGTACGGCTTGTCTAAGCAGCTCAACATTTCGGTTGGTGAGGCAAACTCGCTCATGGAGGACTACTTCAAACGGTTCGGTGGCGTCCGCGACTACCTGACCTCGGTTGTTGAGCAGGCCCGCGTGGATGGTTACACGGCCACCATTTTGGGCCGCCGCCGCTACCTGCCAGACCTCACGAGTGATAATCGTCAGCGCCGCGAGATTGCCGAGCGGGTGGCATTGAACGCTCCAATTCAGGGCAGTGCGGCGGACCTGATCAAGGTCGCGATGCTCAAGGTTGCCGAGGCATTCAAGGTGGCTGATCTCAAGTCTCGCCTGCTCTTGCAAATCCATGACGAACTCCTCGTCGAGGTAGCCGCGGGGGAGCAGGACCAAGTCGAGCAGATTCTACGTACCGAAATGGCAAATGCCGCCGAGCTTTCAGTGCCGCTGAGTGTTTCTGTTGGCACCGGCAAGAGTTGGCACGACGCCGGTCACTAGTCCGCTTGAGTAACCAGCAGCTTTGTAAGCTTGACTAGCACTCAGGTAGCGACAACCTAACAGTGCCCCGGGATAGCATCTATCCTGGGGCATTGTCATAGGGCCGGACGCATATGATTTTTGACGGGGGCCATACCTATGGCAAACTTCCCACCATGACGACCATCAGATTGACCGGGCAACTCATCTGTAAGAGCGCGAACGAGGTTGCCATAGTCATGGAGTTCTTACCCGTGCACATCGAGCTGACAAGAGCAGAGCCGGGATGCATTTCTTTCGAGGTCGAGCAAGGCCCCAACCCGCTGATTTGGGCCGTTGCTGAGACATTTCAAGATGCTGAATCCTTCGCGCTTCACCAAGCACGGGTCAAAGCAAGCAAGTGGGGACGCGCAACAGCGGGGATCGAGCGCAATTACACGGTGATCGGACTCTAAGGCACCTGAGTTGCCTTGCACTGTCATCCAGTCAGCCGTAATCCAGCCAGATGACTTGGGCTGACGATTAAATCAGAAGGCTCAATAAATAGCGGAGGCCTATACCAGCGGCTTTTCGCAGACCACAATCAACGTGCCCGGCAAGAGCGCGCCACGTTCAGGGCCCCAACCGCCCCACACATTTGTGTTCTCTGCGGGCCACTCGGGCTCAACCAGGTCAATGATATTGAAGCCAGCCCCAACGACCTGGCGCACGTGTTGCCCCGTGGTGCGGTGAAACTCCGCGTACTCAACCTTTCCGGACCGGTCAAACTCGACGTAGGGCTCGGTGGCAAAGTATGAGCGAATGATAGAGGTACCGTGCATAGTGGGGTCGTCAGGAAACATCCACCGGGCCGGGTGCGTTACGGAAAATACCCAGCGACCACCGGGCTTGAGCACCCGGAATGCCTCGTGGTGGATGAGCTCGGCGTCGGGAACAAATGGAATGGCGCCAAATGACGTAAATACAGCGTCGAAGCTCTCTAAACCAAACGGTAGTTTGCGGGCATCGGCCTGAATCACCGGAATGGCGGTTGGAATGTCAGGAGCAATCGCGCCGGTTGTTGTTGAGACTCTGCTGTTGGCCACGACACCGTTGGACGCGACCTTACTGGCTGGGGCTTTGCGTTTTGCCGCCCGCTTGCCTGTGGCATCGGAAAATGAAGAAGTGCCATCTAACGCGCGGTCAATATCTATGGAATTCTTGAGCATCCCATGCGAAATATCGCTAGCGACCGGGTGAGCGCCCTGAGTGGCAAGCCACCGGGAGCATTGCGCCGCGCCGCTCCCAATCTCGAGAATCTGCTTGCCCGCAAGCTCGGACGTGGGACCAAGAAGTTGGGCCTGCGCCTCGGTCAGCCCCTCGGGCCCCCAAACAAAGTGATCCAGGCCAAGGAACGCACCGTTCTCGGCCAAGTACTCGGACGCATTTGCGTCCCACCAGGTTCGCCCGGCGGCAATTGCATCCTTGCCGTCAACCTCTGTAAACCGTATTTGGCCAAATCCACCGTGTTTTCCCATAGTTGCTATTGTTTGTCATTGCGGGACATTATCCAAAACGTCGACCAGCCGGGACCTAAGTTACACCGGCATGAGTTCTGTTCCCGCTAAACTTTGAATAAGCACTTGAACAGCAAGTTTGAGGGGCCAGCTTGACGTGACTGGGCGCCCCTTAAACATCATCTCGGCCACGTGGCCACACTGAAACCAGGGAGAAACTATGCGTATCGGACTGCTGACTGGCGGGGGAGATTGTCCTGGACTCAACGCGGCAATTCGCGCGATTGTGAAGCAGGGGCTAGGAGAGTACGGCCACCAGATCATCGGTTTCCGCAACGGGTGGAAGGGTGTAGTTGAAGGCGACGTCATGCCTCTAGACCGCGCTGACATTCGTAACACCCTCCCATCGGGCGGCACCATGCTTGGTACCGCACGTTTCCACCCGCACGGTGAAGACGCCATGGACCAAGTTCTGGCCACTCTCGAAGCCGAACGGATTGAAGCACTTATTTGTATCGGTGGCGACGGAACGCTGCACGCCGCCTCAAAGGTGGCCGAGCACGGTGTCAAAATCGTTGGTATCCCAAAGACCATTGACAACGACGTATACGGAACCGAGCTCTCGATCGGCTACCACACGGCGGTTAACATCGCCACGGAAGCCATTGACCGGGTTCACACAACCGCTGAATCACACAACCGCGTCATGGTAGTTGAAGTGATGGGCCGCCACGCTGGCTGGATCGCAACCGCTGCTGGAATTGCCGGCGGCGCCGAGATCGTACTAGCGCCAGAGGAACCATTCGATATTGAAAAGGTTGTTAAGTTCCTGCGCCACCGCCACCGCGCACACGCAAACTTCTCAATCGTGGTTGTTGCTGAAGGTGCCATGCCTAAAAAGGGCAGCGCAATGGACTACGAAGTACAGCTTGGAAAATTTGGCGAGATCGTAGCCGGAGCAATCGGAGAACGAGTCTCCAAAGAAATTGCTGAGCGCACCGGGTTCGACACCCGTCTGACCGTCCTTGGACACGTTCAGCGTGGTGGGTCCCCAACCCCAACCGACCGCATTCTTGGATCCCGCTTTGGGGTGGCTGCCATCGACGCTATCTCCAACGGAGAAACCAACGTCATGACGGCGCTGCGCGACGAAAAGATCGTACTAGTGCCGCTTGCTGACATTGCAGGCAAGGTCAAGACCGTGCCGAGCGATCTTCTTCGCACCGCCCAGGTTCTTGCCTAAACAGCACCCGACTAGGGCTTTGTGAGTGATCTCACCAAATGGATGGGCCGCAAGGCCCATCCTCTGTTTGACCCCCTTTGTGCGCCAAGGGTAGGCTGGAACACGGTGTTTAGAATCGAATTTTACAAAAGTTTGACCTTCGGACACCATCCAATTATCCGTACTACTTTCTGTCCGCATCGGAGCATTAGACTCAATGACCATCTCTGCCCCCCAGGTTGCTGTTAACGACATCGGCACTGAAGAGGAATTCCTCGCCGCAGTTGACGCCACCATCAAGTACTTCAACGACGGCGACATCGTTGAAGGCACCATCGTTAAGGTTGACCGCGACGAGGTTCTCCTCGACATCGGTTACAAGACCGAGGGTGTTATCCCATCTCGTGAGCTGTCCATCAAGCATGATGTTGACCCTGACGAGGTAGTCCAAGTCGGCGACGCCGTAGAGGCACTTGTTCTCCAGAAGGAGGACAAGGAAGGCCGTCTTATCCTGTCCAAGAAGCGCGCACAGTACGAGCGCGCCTGGGGCACGATCGAGAAGATCAAGGAAGAAGACGGAGTCGTTACCGGAACCGTCATTGAGGTTGTTAAGGGTGGACTTATCCTTGACATCGGCCTTCGTGGATTCCTTCCTGCATCACTCGTTGAGATGCGCCGCGTTCGTGACCTGCAGCCATACGTTGGCAAGGAAATCGAAGCCAAGATTATCGAGCTCGACAAGAACCGTAACAACGTTGTTCTGTCCCGCCGTGCATGGCTTGAGCAGACCCAGTCCGAGGTTCGTTCCACCTTCTTGCAGACCCTGCAAAAGGGCCAGGTTCGTCCAGGTGTGGTCTCCTCGATCGTCAACTTCGGTGCATTCGTGGACCTTGGCGGCGTAGACGGTCTCGTTCACGTTTCCGAGCTGTCCTGGAAGCACATCGACCACCCAGGTGAGGTCGTTGAGGTTGGTCAGGAAGTTACCGTTGAGGTTCTCGACGTTGACTTCGACCGCGAGCGTGTTTCACTGTCGCTCAAGGCTACGCAGGAAGACCCATGGCAGACCTTCGCCCGGACCCACGCCATTGGCCAGGTTGTTCCAGGTAAGGTCACCAAGCTCGTTCCATTCGGTGCATTCGTTCGCGTTGAGGACGGCATTGAAGGACTCGTGCACATCTCCGAGCTCGCTGTTCGCCACGTTGACCTGCCAGAGCAGGTTGTTAACGTTGGTGACGACGCGTTCGTTAAGGTCATCGACATCGACCTCGAGCGTCGCCGCATCTCACTGTCTCTCAAGCAGGCAAACGAGGGCGTTGACCCAGAGTCCGAAGAGTTCGATCCAGCTCTGTACGGTATGGCCGCAGAGTACGACGAGCAGGGTAACTACAAGTACCCAGAGGGCTTTGACTCCGAGACCGAAGAGTGGCTCGAAGGCTTCGAGGCACAGCGCGAGGCTTGGGAAGGCGAGTACGCCAAGGCACACGCTCGTTGGGAAGCACACCGCAAGCAGGTAGCAGAAGCTAACAAGGCTGACGCTGAAGCTGCTGCGGCTGGCGAGTCCACCGACGACGCTGCTGGTGCAGCATCCTCCTACTCATCAGCTCCAGCTGAAGAGGCAGCGGGCGCCGGTACCTTGGCATCCGACGAGGCTCTTGCCGCACTGCGCGAGAAGCTCACCGGAAACTGATCTAACAAGATCGTAGTTTCTTAAGCGAAAACATGTAGGGCCGGTTACCACTTTGGTGGGAACCGGCCCTACATGCGTCTACGGACCTGTGCTCGACCTCAGGGTAAGTAAGGTAAGCGGCCATGCTCGTGCTGGGAGCTGGGAGCTGGGAGCTAGGTGCTAACTGCTCACGCGAGGAGTCCATGCCAGGACACTCAAGCGGGCCCGTAAGGTCCATGCGCGCGCTGCTAGGCATCGAAAAATGCCCCTCCAGCAAGCTGGAAGGGCATTTCGCATTGGCGCAACCTACGCCCTGTGCTCCATCAAGCTAGGGGAGCTGCAGGAGGGGCCTCGGTCGCGCGAGGGCACTGACAATGTGGTTATAGCACGGCAGAATTGCTATCCTCTTGATCGGCAAACTGCGTGCGGTACAGGTCGGTGTATAGACCGCCGGCTGCCAACAGCTCGCTATGGCTACCTTGCTCACGGACCTGTCCATCCTCGACCACGATAATAATGTCCGCGTCTCTAATGGTTGACAGGCGGTGTGCGATCACCACGGCTGTGCGGTCCTTGAGCGCCTCATTGAGCGCCAGCCCAACCGCAGCCTCGGACTCGGAGTCAAGGTGCGCGGTGGCCTCATCCAAGACCACAATCTGTGGCGACTTCAGCAGGAGGCGAGCAATAGCCAAGCGCTGGCGTTCCCCTCCGGAGAGCCGGTAGCCGCGGTCACCAATGACGGTGTCGAGGCCCGATGGCAAGGAAGAGATAAGTTCCCAGATGTGAGCGCGTCGCAATGCCTGCTCGACTTCAAGGTCAGTCGCCTCGGGGCGAGCGTACCGAAGGTTTGCCCCGATCGAATCGTGGAACATATGGGAGTCCTGCGTGACCACACCGACCGTGTCCCGGATGGACTGAGCCGATGCCTGTGTCAGATCAACCCCGGCAATCTTGACCGACCCGATTGTTGGGTCATACATGCGCGTGATCAGGTGCGAGATAGTTGTCTTTCCTGCGCCAGAGGGGCCAACAAGAGCCACCATGGAGCCGGCAGGAACATCGAATGTCAGGTCCTTGAGGGTGTCTACCGCGGAGTCGTTCTGGAGGAGAGCAACGCTCTCGAGGGAGGCCAGAGAAACCTCCGCTGCGGTGGGGTAGCGGAACGTGACGTGGTCAAATGTAAGAGATGCACCCTTGGCTTGGACTTGTTCGCTGAGGTCGGTTGGGTCCGCCGTATCCTTGATGGTGGGTTCGAGATCAAGGACTTCGAGCACACGTTCAAAACTGACCAGGGCGGTCATGACCGTCACTTGCACGTTAGATAGTGCTATGAGGGGAGAGTACAGCTGGCTGAGATAAGCGGTCAGCGCAACCACGACACCAACGGAGATCTGTCCGGAGATTGCCTGAAGGCCACCAAAACCGTAGACCGCAGCAACTGCAAGGGCGGCCATGGTGGTCAGGCTGAGACGGAAGATAGTCTGGTACATGGCGGTTTTCACGCCGATCTTTGCTACCCGGTCTGCCTGGTCAGCAAACGTCTGCGACTCGTCTTCGGGGCGGCCATAAGTCTTGGACAGGTGAGCACCTGAGACGTTGAAGCGTTCCTGCATAATCTGGGCGGCGTCCCCGGACAGCGTGTAGCTTTCCTTAGTCAGCTTTGCCAAACGTGGGCCCATCCACCTGGCGGGGAAGATAAAGGCGGGTAGCAAGACCAAGGACAGCAGGGTCAGCTGCCAGGACATGGAGAACATGGCGATCAGTACGAATAAGACCGTCAGGAGGTTCGAAACGACGCCGGCCAGTGTTGATGTGAAGGCTTGTTGTGCGCCCAGGACGTCGCCGTTCAAACGTTGCACGAGGGCGCCGGTCTTGGTACGTGCAAAGAACGCGATTGGCATTTTCTGTACGTGGTCAAAGACTTCTGTCCGTAGGTCAAAAATCAGACCTTCACCAATTCGTGCGGAAAATACTCGCTCCGCCACGCTTAGCAGGGCGGAGATGATGGCGAGGGTGGCGACCAAAATGGCAAGCCGAATGACGAGGGCGGAGTCCTTTTCACCGATTCCCTTGTCAATGATTGCCCGGTAGATCAGGGGATTGATCGCGCTCACCGCGGCCCCTAAAGCAATAAAAATCAGAAAAATAATGAGCTGTTTGCGGTAGGGCTTTGCAAAACCAAGAATACGTTTCATGGTTCCGCTAGCTAACTGGTGTTCCTTAACAGTCTTATCCTGTTGGAACGTTCGCATGTTACCGCCTGGGCCGCCAGGGCCACGGTGCATTGACATTGAGCCAACCTTTCGAAGTGCATTGCCTGCGCGGCTGACCCCTATGGGGAAAACCACCCCTGCGAATCAGGAAAACCAGTGGTTTTGTCCTGTGCTGTGGGCAAGATGCGTAGCACTATTGAGTTTATGTTCAGAATTGGGTTAACCGGTGGTATTGCTGCAGGTAAGTCTGCTGCGTCGCACAGATTTCAAGCTTTGGGTATAACGGTCATCGATCACGATCAACTGGCTCGCGCGGCCGTGGCTCCGGGTTCGGCTGGTTTACGGCGGATTGTTCAGGTGTTTGGACCGGACATGCTAACCGAGGCGGGGGAGTTAGATAGGCCGCGTCTAGGTAGTCAGGTTTTTGGAAATCCCAAACAGCTCGAAAAGCTCAATGCAATATTGCACCCGGAGATCTATGCACTGTCAACCGCAGCTGAGCAGAAAATTGTCACCACAGGTAATAACGCAATAGTGGTCCACGATATTCCCTTACTCATCGAAACCGGACAGGCACAAGATTTTGATGAGCTCGTCGTGGTCGGGGCACCCGAGACGGTGCGTTTGGACCGGCTTGTCTCCGGTCGCGGTTTGGACCCCGCGGAAGCGCAACGCAGGATTGCTGCCCAAACAACCGATGAAGAACGCCGTAAGTTGGCTACCGTGCTGATTGACGGTGCCGGTTCTATTTCGGATTTGAATTCTCAAATAGATGATCTGGTAACTCGGATACGAGAAAAACTCACCATTGATCGGCAAATGTAACAAACGACACGCGGTTAATTAGAGAAAAACTAGTGGCTTCAGACGCTCACCGCCGGCGCTCGGGATCATCAGTAAAAATAAAAATACGATGCCTCAATTCGGTTCGCTCACAGTGAAAGAGCGCAATTGCCGCCGATCTAAACGTCACGGCGATGTTGCGGAATTGATTTCAACATTTCAATTCCATTTGGGTGCGCAATCCGCTAGATTCCGCGGAAACCAAGCCATTCGTCGGATCCAAAATTGGGACCTAAGGCTCAGCAAAATAGAGATTGTCCTCAATAGCGTGTGGGTATCAGATGATGCTGCCAGTTGCTTCCAACTGGCTTAGACAAACCACACGGAGCAACCATGGCTGCAGCTCAAAGTGCCCCCACCGTCATTACGGTGAGCACGGATGCGCGCAAGGATCTTATTAATTGGGATCCCAACAATGAAGACCGCTGGGACTCAAAGGTAGCCTGGACAACCCTATGGGTAACCACGTTCAACCTCGTCCTAGCTTTCGTAATTTGGTACCTTCCCGGAGCCCTTATCCCAACGTTGGGAACCTTAACCGGATGGGACCTGTCCGAAAGCCAGTCGTACTGGCTGTTGGCCATGCCGGGCCTGACCGGTGGTGCATTGCGGCTGGTTTGGATGACACTGCCGCCCATGATCGGCTCACGCAAGATGTTGACCTTGTCGACGCTGCTTATGCTCATTCCGTTTGTTGGATGGGCATGGGTTGTGACACTGCCAACGCAACCCTCCTACGGGTTGTTGGTGGCTCTTGCACTAGCTGCTGGTCTCGGCGGTGGAGTGTTCTCCGGCTACATGCCGTCAACCTCGTACTTCTTCCCCAAGTCCAAGCAAGGAACCGCGCTTGGTTTGCAGGCGGGCATTGGTAACTTCGGTGTTTCCGTAGTGCAATTCGTTGTCCCTTGGGCAATCGGGTTCTCGATGTTTGGTATTGCCGGACAGATTACGGTATCTGAAGGCGTACAAAAGGAAGTGTGGCTGCACAACCCCGGTCTGATCTTCATTCCATTCGCGATCGTTGGTGCAATCCTGGCATGGACTTTGATCAAGTCCGTGCCAATGAACGTTAACCTCAAGCAGCAGTTTGATATTTTCTCAAACAAGCACACCTGGTTGATGACCATGCAGTACATGCTCACATTCGGAATCTTCTCCGGGCTAGCAGGTACTTTTGGAATGCTCCTGAAATCTCAATTTGGTCCCGAGTACCTCAAGTGGGTCTTCCTTGGTGCGCTTGTAGGATCGCTAGTCCGCATGAGCTGGGGCCCACTGTGCGACAAGTTCGGCGGCGGTATCTGGACGGTCGTTGCCGGGATCGGTATGGCACTGTCAGCGGGGGGTGTCATCTATGGCCAGGTCAGTGCCGGCGCGGATGGTCCAAGCCTGGGGATCTTCATGACCGGAATGCTCATGATCTTCTTCTTCGCCGGCATTGGAAACGCCTCCACCTTCAAGCAGATGCCTACGATCTTCCCCGCTCGTCAAGCCGGCGGAGTGATCGGGTGGACCGCGGCCATCGCTGCCTTTGGCCCGTTCATCTTCTCAATGGCTTTCAACTACGCCACTGTGTTAAGCGTATTCATCTTTGTCATGGTCTACGCACTTGCTTGCGCCGCCGTGGCTTGGCACTTCTACGCTAAGCCAAATGCGGAAGCTAAGAGCTAGTCAATCGAACAAAAAGGCTGCTTCGGTGGGGATTTCCCCCTTACCGAAGCAGCCGTAGTTGATGAGTAACTTCTGAGTCGCACCGCTAGGACTTTTGTTCCATCCAATCCATGTCAAGAGCGGCGGTAGTTTCTTCCCATCGCTCAACATCGACCTCACTGATCGGAGCTGCACAATGATGATCCCCAACCATGGGCGTGACCTGCAGCGTGCGGCGGTTGGAACCGAGCTCGGACAAGGTTCCGTTGATCAGACCAGCATGCAACGCACAAACGACTTCCGGAGAGCGATTAGCCGCGGTTTGGAAAGGGCAGTTATGCATGATCATGACCTCACGGGTACTCAAAACACCCGGATGCGGCGCGGGCAGGTTGCCGGCCTCGATCTTGCCTTGACTGCTGATTGCAACGATCGGCAGTTGCGGATCCGTTGCGGTTTGAATGGGCGCAAGTTCCGGAGCAAACCACAGCGCATCGAGCTTGGCCATAAGTTGCGTCATAATTTGGTCCTCGGACAGCTCGACACCGTCAACGGGTGGATCGGTCAAGAACTTCCCCCAGGTGACTCCCAGCTCGTACATCATCTGGGTGGCGTTGGGCAGGTTATGGGCCACCGCGGTGGTGAGCGCGTCAGCGAGCAGCCGGTACGCCTGAGCGCGTTCATGGGTTTGGTTTGGCAACGTGCCTACGTACAAGACCTTGGGGCGACCGGGGGTTGTGCGCAATTGCGCCGCGCGGTCAGCCAGACCAGCATCGACCAAAGATTCCAGGTGAAATCTGGCCGTATTAATATGTATACCTACTTTTTCGGCAACATCCGCAACCGAAAGCGGTTCCCTGCTATCGCGCAAAAGTTGGATGACGTGTGTGCGGCGACCACCGTGTTCACTGCGTCCCGTCGTCCCATCGAAGGCGGGAGTCCACTGCATTCGAGCCATGATTCTTCTCCTGTATTTCCGGGAGTTACGATAAAAACATTTTAATTACTAAATCTATCTTTACTCCGCATAACTTACCGGGTCTAAAGACCTAGTATGCCTGCTATTTTAGGTAAATCTCCGCTATATCAGCCCCCTTGTATAAAGGAGCATCGCAATGACAATGCAAGATCATGAAAAATTGTCGCCATTAGCAAAGAAGCTTTTGAACACCCGGAGTCTCTTTCCGGGCACGGAAGTGTTTGATAATTCCCACGCTTTCGTTGAGACTAACCCATCAGACTGGGATGAGTTTTACCGCGACCGGTGGTCGCATGACAAAGTAGTTAGATCTACGCACGGCGTGAACTGCACCGGCTCGTGCGCTTGGGACGTTTACGTTAAGGATGGGTTGATTACTTGGGAACACCAGGGGTTGGATTATCCAACCACCGGCCCGGACAGCCCCGAGTATGAGCCACGCGGGTGCCCCCGTGGTGCGACCTTCTCCTGGTACACGTACTCACCCTCACGTGTGAAATACCCGTACATTCGTGGCGTTCTGCTGGACATGTACCTCGAGGCGCGCTGCGAGTTGGGGGACCCGGTTGCGGCTTGGGCCTCGATCGTTGAGAGCCCGCTCAAGGCCACGCTGTACAAGTCTGCTCGAGGAACCGGTGGTTTGGTCCGGGCGGACTGGGATCTGGCTACTGAGATTATGGCCGCCGCCCACGTGTACACCACTAAGAACTACGGCCCGGACCGGTGTGTCGGATTTACGCCAATCCCGGCCATGTCCATGGCCAGTTTTGGTGTCGGAACACGGTTCTTGTCGCTTCTCGGTGGAACACTCTTAAGCTTCTATGACTGGTATGCGGACCTGCCACCGGCGAGCCCGCAGATTTGGGGTGACCAAACGGATGTTCCTGAATCCGGCGACTGGTGGAACTCTAGTTACATCATCATGTGGGGTTCAAACGTTCCGGTCACTCGTACTCCGGACGCGCACTTCATGACCGAGTCACGCTACAAGGGCACCAAGATTGTTGCGGTAAGCCCGGACTACGCGGACAACGTGAAATTTGCCGATGACTGGCTTGCGCCAGCCCCGGGAACTGACGGCGCGCTTGCCTTTGCTATGGGCCACGTGCTGCTGACCGAGTTCTACAAGGAACGGCAGGTTCCATATTTCGATGCGTACAACAAGCAGTTCACGGACTCACCGTTCCTGATTACGCTCGAAGAAGTCGAGGACCAACCGGGTAAATACCGCTCGGGTAAATTCTTGACCGCAGCTGACCTAGACCCGGCTGACGTATGCGGTAACACCGGGGAGCGCAATGATTTCCGTCCTGTTTTCCTAGATGCCCGGACGGATCAAGCCGTGGTGCCAAACGGGACCCTTGCAGACCGCTGGACAGAGGAGGGTGAGGGACGCTGGAACCTTGACCTCGAGGACAATGATCCAATCGCTTCCCTTTACGGAGTGACCCACAAGGGAATTGCCGCAGGTACAGCTGAGGTTGTCATGCCACGCTTTGACGAGGGCCCAACCGAGGGGGGCTCGATCATGGTCCGTGGAGTTCCCACCATGGTTGTCGGTGGTAAACTTGTTACCACCGTGTTTGACCTGCTCATGGCCAACTACGGCGTGGGCCGCGACGGTCTGCCGGGGGATTGGGCAACCGGTTACGATGACGTCGAATCGGTAGGAACGCCCGCATGGCAGGCCGACATCACCGGTGTTCCCGCAGAGCAGTGCGCCCGGATTGCGCGCGAATTTGCCCGCAACGCCGAGGTCACCAAGGGGAAGTCCATGATCATCATGGGCGCGGGCGTCAACCACTGGTACCACGCAGACACTATTTACCGCACGTTCATCACCCTCCTAACGCTTGCCGGTACGCAGGGCGTCAACGGTGGCGGATGGGCCCATTACGTAGGGCAAGAAAAGGCGCGTCCCGTAACCGGTCAGCAGCACATGTCCTTTGCCCTAGACTGGCAGCGTCCACCACGTCACATGGCCGGAACCGCGTTCTGGTACATGGCTACGAGCCAATGGCGTTACGAGGGCTTTGGGGCTGACGAACTCATGTCGCCGGCCGGTCCTGGAAAGTTTGCCAAGAAGTCGATCGCGGATTCTCTCATCCAGGCGCAGCGGCTGGGCTGGACTCCGGCACACCCCGGATTTAACAAGAACCCGCTCGACATTGTTGATGAGGCAAACGCGGCCGGTGTTACCGTTGCGGATCACATTGTCAAGAACCTCAAAAGCGGTGACCTGAAATTTGTTATGGAGGATCCGGACGATCCACAGAACTTCCCGCGTGTGCTCACCCTGTGGCGCGCCAACCTGATCGGTAACTCAGCTAAGGGTAACGAGTACTTCCTGAAGCACCTGCTGGGAGCCTCGAACGCGGTTCGAGCCACGGAAACAGCGCCGGAGTGTCGTCCCAAGGACGTCAAGTGGCATGAAAATGCCCCAGAGGGCAAGCTCGATCTGCTGACCAACATCGATTTCCGGATGACTTCAACGTCGCTGTTTGCAGACATCGTGTTGCCGGCGGCTACTTGGTACGAGAAGCAAGACCTGTCGACCACGGATATGCACCCGTTTGTCCACGCCCTCAACGCGGCAATTACACCGCCGTGGGAAGCACGCACCGACTACAACGCATTCTTGGGTCTGGCGGACAAGGTTTCCGAGTTGGCCAAGATTCACTTAGGTACCCGCACTGACGTGGTAGCGGTTCCTCTTGCACACGACACGGCCGATGAGATGGCCCAACCCGGTGGTGTGGTCAAGGACTGGTCTAAGGGAGAAATCGATGCGATTCCTGGTGTGACCATGCCAAGGATTGTCACGATCGAGCGAGACTTCACCAAGATTGGTGAAAAAATGCGCGCCGTCGGGCCGCTCATTTCATCGATTGGAACCACTACCAAGGGGGTGACCGTTGTTCCCGAGCAGGCGATCGAATACCTGAAGAAGGAAAGCGGAGTGGTTAAGGAAGGGATTGCCAAGGGCCGGCCACGCCTCGACACCGCCTACCAGTTCTGCGACGCCATCTTGGCGCTTTCTGGAACCACCAACGGGTCGGTGTCTAAAGCTGGGTTTGAAGCACTTGAGAGACGAGTTGGTAAGAAACTCATTGACCTCGGTGAGGAAAATGAGGACCGTCAGGTGCGTTACGCAGATGCCTTGACCGGGCCGCAGCCGGTGTATACCAGCTGGGAATGGTCGGGGATTGAGAAGGGCGGCCGCCGCTACTCACCGTTCACCATCAATGTGGAACGCGAAAAGCCGTGGCACACCGTCACCGGGCGTCAGCATTACTTTGTTGACCATGACTGGATGACCGAGTTGGGCGAGCAGTTACCTGTCTACCGGCCTCCGTTGGACATGGCGCGGCACTACGGTAACCAAGGGTTCACCACCCCCGGCTCAACCGGGGTAACCGTTCGTTACCTCACCCCACACTCCAAGTGGTCCATGCACTCCCAGTTCCAGGACAACCCCTACATGCTTGGTCTGTCCCGTGGTGGGCCGGTCATTTGGATGTCCGTTGAAGACGCCGACGAGGCGGGAGTCAAGGACAACGACTGGATCGAAGCTGTCAACCGTAACGGTGTGATTGTCTGCCGTGCGGTGGTGTCTCACCGCATGCCGCAGGGCACCTGCTACATGTACCACTCCAAGGACCGCAACGTTGACGTGCCAAAGGCTGAGGCCTCCGGTAAGCGCGGCGGTATTGAGAACGCGCTGACCATGATCATGATGAAGCCATCACACTTCCTTGGTGGCTATGGACAGTTCACGTACGCCTTTAACTACTACGGCCCAACGGGGAACCAACGCGATGAGTTCACCGTTATCCGCAAACGAAACCAGGAGGTTGAATACTGATGCGCGTCATGTCTCAGGTCGCCATGGTCATGAACCTAGATAAATGCATTGGCTGCCACACCTGTTCTGTTACCTGTAAGCAAACCTGGACCAACCGGGACGGCGTGGAATACGTCTGGTTCAACAACGTTGAGACCAAACCCGGCGTTGGTTACCCACGCGGTTATGAAGATCAAGAACGCTGGAAGGGCGGTTGGGAACTGGACCGTAAGGGCAAGTTGCGCTTACGCTCCGGATCTCGACTACGTCGCCTGGCCACGATCTTCCACAACCCGGACATGCCTACACTGGACGATTATTACGAGCCCGCAACCTACGACTTTGATCATTTAGTCTCGGCGCCCGCTGGCTCTGATGTCCCAACCGCGCGCCCCAAGAGCGCCATCACCGGTAAGGACATGAAGGTTGAGTGGGGTTCGAACTGGGATGACGACCTCGGCGGCTCGCCCGAGATTGCGCACCTGGACCCGAACCTGAAGACCATGTCTGAGAAGGTCAAGATGTCCTTCGAAGAAACCTTCATGTTTCACCTGCCACGCATCTGCGAGCACTGCCTCAACCCGGCCTGTGTCTCAGCTTGTCCGTCATCGGCAATGTATAAGCGCGTTGAAGATGGCATTGTCTTGGTGGACCAAGACAAGTGCCGTGGCTGGCGCATGTGTGTCTCGGCGTGCCCGTACAAGAAGGTTTACATTAACCACAACACGGGTAAGGCGGAGAAGTGCACCTTCTGCTTCCCCCGGATTGAGGCCGGTCAACCAACCGTTTGCGCTGAAACCTGTGTGGGACGGTTACGTTACATTGGCATTGTTTTCTACGATGCCGATGCCGTCGAGGCCGCCGCTTCAGTGCAAAACGAGCAGGATCTGCTCGATGCCCAACGCGACTGCATCCTCGATCCCTTCGACCCGGAAGTACTCAAGGCCGCACGTGCAGAGGGCATCCAGGAGGACTGGATCAAGGCGGCTCAAGAATCACCAATCTACAAACTGATCCACAAGTTCAAGATTGCGCTTCCACTGCACCCGGAGTACCGCACCATGCCAATGGTTTGGTACGTACCGCCGCTGTCACCGGTGCTGGACGTGGCTGACAAGCTTGGACTCGACAACGTGGACGCGGATGACGTCTTCCACACGATCGACTCCCTGCGTATCCCCATGGAGTACTTGGCATCGATGTTCTCTGCCGGAGACGTGGACGTTGTGCGCGGGGTCCTCATGCGCCTCGCAGGGATGCGTACTCACATGCGCTCTCGAACCCTTGAGGGAGACGTGGACCTGGAACTGCTGGACCAGATTGGCATGACCGCTGAGGAAGTCGAGGAGATGTACCGGCTCCTTGCGATCGCCAAGATGGAAGACCGCTACGTCATTCCGGTTGCGCACACCGAACGCGCCGCAGAGATGGCGGCGTGGGAGTCTGGTTGTTCTCTCGACGCCCCGGGTGGACCGGGCATGAGCGCCAAGGCCACCCGCGGCGGCAAGGTGCCGTTAACTCTGCAACTAAGAAGGCCATCATGACCGCCGGTCCGGACGCAGCCGTAACTCCCGCTGCGTCCGGGGCTGCGGCCCCACCCAAACGCAGGGTGCCGATTTCGTTGTTTCGCCGGTCTAAGCGCCGGGGGCTCACCGAGATCCCCGGCCGTGCGGATATCTGGGCGCTCAGCGCAGTCCTGCTTGGCTACCCGGACGAAGAGTTCTACAACATGGTGCCCGAGTTGGACCAGGCCATCGCGGACTTGCCCGACAGCGCACCGGCCCGTCGCCTGGGGAGTTTTTGGACCCAGTTTAAGGCCCAGACACCAATGGATGCGCGTAAGCACTATGTTGAAACCTTTGACCTGCGCCGCAAGTGCTCCTTGTTTTTGAGCTACTACCTGCACGGGGATACCCGCCAGCGCGGAATGGCTCTGTTGACGCTCAAGCAACGATACCGAGCCTACGGGTTTACTCCCCAAGAAAATGAGCTCCCGGATTACCTACCCATGGTGCTCGAATTTGCTGCCTACACCGGGACGGGGGCCGGCGAGGGACTATTGCGGACCCACCGCAACGGTATTGAACTTATTGTCAAGGCACTCGATGCCCGCAAGACGTTCTACGCAGAAATCCTCAAGGCGGTTACCGATATTTTGGGGCCGGTCACCGAACGCCAGATGGTTGCAATTAACGAACTAGCTCGGACGGGTCCACCAACGGACACAGCCGGACTTGATTCCCCCTTGGCTCCCTACGGAGCTACCTTGCCTGGGGGACCCAACGTCCCCTTTGGTCCGCCCGAAGTAACCTGTTCGTCGAAGGGATAGAGCTGTGTGGGCTAACTTTTTCTTTGTTATCTTTCCGTACATCTGCCTCAGTGTTTTTGTGGTGGGCCATATTTGGCGCTACAAGCATGACCAATTTGGGTGGACCACCCGGACAAGTCAGCTCATGGAATCCAAGTGGCTGGCATGGGGATCACCGCTGTTTCACTTCGGTGCGCTGTTTGTGATCCTCGGACACATCGGTGGCTTGCTGATTCCACGCGAATGGACACGAGCCATTGGGATTTCCGACCACTTTTACCACAACATGGCGGTGTCAGTTGGGTCGATTGCCGGTGTCGCACTGACCGCCGGCTTGGTCATCTTGCTGGTGCGCCGGTTCATCTACTCTGACCGGGTCAAGGTGTACAACACCGGCTGGGATTACGTCATGTACTTCCTGCTGTCCGCGGCGATCTTCATTGGAATGTGGCAGACAATCTCGATCAACATTTTCGGTGCCGGCTTTGAGTACCGTGGCTCGGTGTCAATTTGGTTCCGTCAGATTTTCTACTTCAGCCCGGATCCAACGCTCATGTTGCAAGCTCCGTTCCTGTTCCAGTTGCACGCCATTGTGGGAATCTTGATTCTCGCGGTGTGGCCGTTTACCCGGTTAGTGCACGTGTGGTCAGTTCCGGTTGCTTACCTTGCGCGGCCTTACATTGTGTATCGCCGCAAGCACGCGCCGGACCTGGCCCCAAACCATGAAGAGCGGATCAAGAACCTCAAGCGTTAAGAGCGATCCAAATTTCAAGGTAACGAACGAGTTGCATTTGGCAATGGGTAAATTGCGGGGCCGCTATCTGGCAGCCCCGCAATTTGTGCCGGTAACGGCAAGAATCTGACCCAGGTATTTAGAAGTCTGGCGTGGGCCAAGCTAGGGGAAGGTCTACGACCTCTTGTCCGGCTACAGCGCCACCGGGTGGGACCACCATGACGCCGTGAGCGGTAGCAAAGCCGCGCAACATTGCCGAGTTAAGCCACTTGTTTTCGGTCGCCACCGGTCCCTGGTCAGTTTGGCTCAGGGTGTACGGAACTAGACGGGAATCGGCCGCTGGTGCTGAAACATCCTGAGAGGTGCGCACGGTTCCCAAGGCGATGTTGGGCCGTCCCAAAAGACCACGCACGAGGGGACGGGTAAGAGTCAGCATCCCACCGAGGGAGGCCGACAACGGATTGCCGGGCAGCCCCACTAAGAACTTGTTCTCACCCAAACGGGCCAGCAAGTTTGGGTGGCCCGGACGCATCGCGATCATGTCGATGATCAGCTGCCCGTGTAATTGGGCAAGCGCTCGATGTAAAAAGTCCGCTGGGCCGGCAGCTGTTCCGCCGGTCGTGATAACCACGTCTACGTCAGCGCTAGCAATAGCGTCAACCGCACTCTCGAGCGTATCGGCAATAAAACGTGTCTCAACAACCGTAAGCCCCAACATGCTTGCGTATTGCGGGAACTGCGGAGCAAAGGCATCGCGAATCTGTCCCACTTGGGGCAGGCCAGTATGGCTGACCTCGTCGCCCATGATCAAGATTGCGGCGGTCACCGGACGGCGCACCGAAACGATGTCGTTGCCGGAAACGGCAGCCAATCCCACGTGGGCAGGCGTCAACAAGGTACCGGCCGCAATGAGCGTCTCACCGGCTAATGCCTCGGCACCGGCTGGCCGCACATGGCTATTGGCGAATGGCTCACCACGATTATCCGAGTTCAACGTGACCAAAGACCGACTATCGGTCTCGGAAACGTCGGTAAACTCATGGCGGACCACACCAAACGTTCCATCGGGTACAACCGCTCCGGTTGCAATGACCGCGCAGGTGCCCGGTTCTAGCGCCCCAGACATGGGGTGACCTGCTAGGGACGAGCCAACGATGGGCCAGGGACCAGACGGCGTGGACACGGCGTAACCATCCATCGCGGAGGTAACGTCTCTGGGCAGGTCCGTCAGTGAGGTGACCGGGTGCGCAAGCACGCGGCCCACCGCCTGGTCCAAACCGATTTGCTCCTCGGAAACGGGAAGTGCACTTAAAAACGCGGCATGATGGGCGTGCGCCCACTGCGGCTCAATGAGAGGAAGTTGTTGTGTCACAAGAACCCATCCTGCCAAGCAACGGGGCAGAAGGTAAGTCAGACAGGCTGACACACGTGGATTCTTCCGGAAAAGTTCACATGGTTGACGTTGGTGACAAACCTGTCACCAAACGGCGTTCGGTCGCGCGCGGTCATGTTGCGCTCGAGCCGCACACAATCACGTTGCTGCGCGAGGGCGAACTCAAGAAGGGGGACGCGCTTGCCGTGGCGCGGATTGCTGGAACCGCTGCTGCAAAAAAGACCCCGGACCTGATTCCACTCTGCCACCCGGTAGCGATCACCTCGGTCAGCGTCACCGTAGATCTCGTTGCCGATGGTGTGGCAATCGAAGCTTCCGTGCGCACGGCTGACCGCACGGGCATTGAAATGGAAGCCCTGACCTGTGTTGCTGCCGCAGCACTGAACGTGATCGACATGGTCAAAGCCGTGGACCGGGCCGCCCACATCACGAAAATTTGGGTTGAGAAAAAAGAAGGCGGGGCATCGGGAAGTTGGGAGCGAGGTCAGGCTGTTGAGCTGGTAACCGGAGCCCAACACGCAACCGGAGCTGGATCAGCAATCGGCGCTGAGCAGGTCACCGGCGCTGAGCCGCAGTCTAGGGCTGAGGTGGTATCCAGCACCGTGGCCACACCGCCTTCGCCGCACGCAAGCGTGCCCGCGCCTACCCTCGATGCAGGAGCCGCCCATGGCGCGCGTAAGGCAACCGGGACCGTTGGCGTCATCACTATCTCCGACCGTGCCGCACGCGGTGAACGCGTGGATGAAACAGGGCCAATGATCTGCCAAACGGTCACGGATTGGGGCGCCACCCCAACGCACTTAACCGTGCCGGACGATGCGGCGGATATTACAAACGCGACTCGTACACTAATTGAAGGCGGAGCGTGGCTCATTGTTACCACCGGCGGAACCGGAATTACCGTACGCGATGTTACCCCGCAGACTCTGAGCAGGATATTCGACTTTGAAATCCCAGGGATCGCAGAGGCATTGCGCCAAGCAGGGGTTGGGAAAGCGCCGGGTGCGCTGCTTTCACGCAGCGTTGCCGGAGTTATCGGGAACACGGCGGTAGTGACCTTGCCTGGCTCGGTTGGGGGCGTTCGCGACGGGCTTGATGTAATTGGGGGAGTCATCGGACATTTGTCCCACCAGTTAGCTAATGGAGACCATTAAACTGACGTTAGGTAGTCACAAGTTTTTTGGTTTTTACTATTTTGGTTCCACTTTCATGAGAGAAGCACATGTCTGACAATGAGCCTTCGCAGGTAGTCCTTGCCACCATTGCCACCACACCAATCACGTTAACCGCGCATGAAGATCTAGCCGGATGCGACTGGGCCGGTGCGACCGTTGGTTTTGGTGGGATTGTGCGTGACCATGATGGCGGGCGCAGCGTGACTCGTTTGGAATACGAGGGCCATCCGCAGGCACAGCAGTTCATTACTGAAATTGCGGACCGGGTCGCGGCTAAGTATCAGGGCGTGCGGATTGCGGTGACCCACCGGGTCGGCGTGCTTGAGATCGGCGATGTCGCGTTGGCGGCGGCGGTGGCTTCCGCGCACCGTGCTGAAGCGTTTGCGGCCTGTGCCGAGTTGGTCGAGGACATCAAGGCAAACTTGCCGATCTGGAAAAACCAATTCTTCACCGATGGCACCCAGGAATGGGTTGGTTCGCTGTGAACGCCTGCGCGAGTGGTCCGTCCAGCACGCAGAAGCCAGCCGAAGGCGGTCAAGAGGCCGGAGGGAGTGCTCCAGTGAGTCTGGGTATGCCTCAAATTGTGACAGCCCCACGGATTACTAAGCTTGTGCCGGGCGAGGTTGAGCCGCCGCTCAACCCGGCCCCAAACCTCTTGGTTGATTCGTACGGTCGGCGTCACCGTGACCTAAGAATTTCGCTCACGGACCGTTGTAACCTACGTTGCACCTATTGCATGCCCGAGGAGGGGATGGACTGGATCGCAGCGGCTAACATGCTCACGCTCCCGGAGATGACACGGATTGCGGCCGTTGCGGTTGCCTGCGGTGTGGACGAGATTCGGCTGACCGGGGGTGAGCCGCTCATGCGACCGGACATCGTTGCCGTTGTTGAGTCCCTCGCTAGTTTGCCGGGTGCGCCAGAGATTTCGATGACCACCAACGGGTTACGGCTCGATCGGCTTGCGCCCCAGTTGAAGGCTGCCGGTCTGACGCGCTTCAATGTTTCACTCGACACCATCGATCGCGACCGGTACCTCAAGATGACCCGTCGGGACCGGATTCACCAGGTTTTTGCTGGGTTGGATGCGATTGACGCTGCTGGGTTTACCGGGACCAAGTTGAATGCGGTCCTCATGACTGACATGAACGAGGATGAGGCGCCAACCCTGCTGCGCTTTGCCCTTGAGCGCGGCTACGAGTTACGCATTATTGAGCAAATGCCTCTCGATGCCGGACACTCGTGGAGCAGAGAAGGCATGATCACAGCGGATGAGATTTTGGCTTCTATCGAAGCCGAGTTCGCTTTGACTCCCGTGCCAGCACGCGGTGCGGCACCTGCCGAGCGCTGGTACGTCAACGGCACGGACGCAACCGTTGGTGTCATTGCATCTGTAACTAGGCCATTTTGTGGGGCCTGCGACCGGATTAGGCTGACTTCTGATGGTCAACTGCGCAACTGTTTGTTTGCCCGTACAGAAACAGACCTACGGTCGATGCTGCGAGCGGGCTGCACGGATGACGACATTGCTGCGGCCCTTGGCCTATCAATCAGTCAGAAATTGCCTGGGCACGGGATTAACGATCCAGACTTTATCCAACCCGAGCGGGGTATGTCCGCGATCGGTGGGTAACGCCGGTAAGTAATCGGGCTTCAAAATGTTCTGGTTCCGCGATCGCGCCGTATCGCTTTAGTGTTTTATCGCTGCAAGTGTGTCCCAAAATCATGAAGATTTTCAGATTCTTGGGGGACTTTGGATGCACCTGATATTTTGTGGATTCACAGGGGCTTTCAGCTCGCCTTAGCCTCTCAAACGGGATGCGACGCTCGCGTGAGTTCCAGTGGTTCACACGCGGGCTTGGCGTATCCCCGTCCAAAGACAATACGCGCAGACCAATGAGCTAGCTGCGACGGCAACAAGCAACGTTGGTGACGCTTGCATGAGCCCAACTCCAATTGCGAGAGCCAGGACTCCATCAAACTGCCACATGATCACTCGCAAACCTGAAATGTCACCCAGGGGAGTGGTAATGGGGTAGAGCAGTTTTGCGGGAATCTCGAGTTTCATTTCACGCAAGAACCGGGCGCCAAAAGCCAATGCGTAAGTCAGTAAGAAGTAGCCCGCTGCTTGGGCCGGTCCGCTAGTTGTTGCAGAAGTAGTCCACGAGAGCTGCGCCGCAGGCAGTGTAAGTGACAACCCGGTCATGCTCACCAACGCAAGGACTGCCAACGGCCACAACAGGTTCCTGAGGAATAGTCCAGACCGGCCGGGGCCGTAGAGCGGTGCGAGGGATAGCTCTGCCAACAGGGACTTCCAGGTACCCGTTACCTTGCCAAGGCCTAGGTACAGGCAGAGTGCGCTGAGAAACCACCAAACTGCCGATTGGGTCCCGGACAACCCGCCTGACTGCGCCGTCAATCCTCCAGTCTGTGCCACCAATCCCGCGGTTCCAAGGGCGAGCAACACTCCCGCAGTAACGAACCGTGTTGGGGTTCGCAGCGTTCTTATGAGTCCCTGGGTCAGGTGCCCGCGCAGATGAGGATTTGCTGTGTCGGGCATGCGAATGAGCGCTGCCGTGTATCCTTTTGGCTCTGGTTGAAAGAGATCAAAGGCATGGTGAAAGCTACCGGTTGTGGTGAACACCTGAGCAGAAGCAGCCCGTGCCGAGTCGCTTTGCAAACGGTCTAGGTCAATGCTCGCTAGGTGGGTCAGCCCGCGGGACCTAAAAAGTAGCCCGGTGATGAGGATCGTGGCGGATACGAACGCAAGGACCAAAAGTGCGACGGCGGACTGGGTGGGGGCGGACTGGGTGAGTGCGGCATCGGGAAACATGAACGCAACCGAAGACCAAACCGCGCCAGCTTGCGCCTGCTTGGCCAAGTTAAGCCATGCAAGAGAAGTCACAACCGATGCACAAATAACACCGCCAGCAATTTTCAAGTTGCTGCTAATCGAGTTGACTTGTCCTTGTAGCCACAACGCAGGTGCAAGAATGCTGAGCCCAATTACCAGAGCCACGCCCAGCAAGGTGAACTCTGCCGTGGCAAAGAAATCAGTAAACATGTACATCGTGGCACTGACTAAAACCAGGAGACTGCCCGCTGCCCACCACATGTGGCGGCGAGCGACCGGCGTGAGGTATTTGTTGGGGGGAAGATCCGTCGTGGTGAACACATGCAGGATGAAGGGACGGAGCACTGCGGGTCCCCAAATTCGTCCTAGGAAGAGGCTGCCCAAGCACAACCCGGTAATGGCGAGCGTTGGGATCGCGATACTCGTTTCCAGAGAAACTACCGATTTTGCATGTCCGATGCTGGAAAAAGATACCAGCGGAGGTAGTTGTGCGGTGGAATACACGATGGGCACGAGGTAGAGCGCGCTGAATAGCACAAAAAGGTACAGGGCATAAATTCGATCCAGTGCTGAGCTCTGCTCGCTGCGGGCCCCGTATAGATCCCAAACTGCGCTGATGCGACTTGGCGGGGAGGGAATCTCGGGGAATACAGAAGCTGAGTGAGCGGCGCTGAAGCGAGATGAGTTTGATTCCGCTTCTCGGTTCAACCTAGAAGCACCTGCCCATGGCTTGCATCTGTGAGGACGGGCTCATGTGTCGCAATCAAGAGCGTTGCCCCTTGGCGAGCCCGTTCGATTAGGAGATCTCGGACGATTACTACCCGAGAATCATCTAGGTGGCGTTCCGGTTCATCAAGAAGTATGACGTGTGCAGGACGAACTAGGGTGAACGCGAGTTGAAACAGTTGTAGCTGGCCTGCTGAGACTTGGTGCGGGAACCGCTGACCTAGTGTCTTGAGCCCTAGCCTCGCCATGAGCTGTTGAGTTTGAACTCCGGATTCTGGCGACGTGCCATACCAAGACGCGGCCACTAACAAGAGCTGCTCCTGCAAAGTGAGGTCCCGCGCAATGGGGATAGGATCAATCAGAGCGCTGACCTTTGCACGCTGAGACCGACTGCGGATCTGAGCTGGTTCCCCATATATCTGACAGGACCCGCTCGTTAACCGCCGAGAATCAAGGAAAGCTCGCAGCAGAGTGCTCTTTCCAGCCCCATTGGGCCCGGTGACCGCCCAAATTTCTCCAGCAGCCGCATGAAATGTTGTCGAGTGAAGTAGAACAGAATCGTCAAACGCCACCGTGGCATCATTGGCCGCTATGACTGGAATCTGAGCCATGGGATGGGATCTCTTCTCTGGCCGAGTAAATAGTTTCAGCCACTCTACCGCCAACAGGCGGTCGGACTCGCGGAATTTGAGTCATGCTTTAGTATTCAATCGCGGTGATGTTCGCGGTGATGTTCGCGGTGATGTTCGCGGTGGTACTTGCGAGCCGTGCAAGGTTGGACGCTGCTCAAAGTGACCCAGGGGGCGTTACCTAAACCTGTTGATAAACCATGGCAAATTGCGCCTGTTGATAACACTTTGCCCCGGTCTATGACTAGAACATGCGTGCTAAATTTGATAAAATGGAATATGGAAAGCTTCGAGGAGACCACTACAGCAGGCCAGACGGCGGCAGTGCCGGGCCTTGTTGCTGACCTAACTGCGGTCTTGCACAGTATTAAGTCGGTGGATTTTTCTGTTGCTACCTTCAATTCCATACCCAACGGGGACCTGATGGCGGCTACCTCTTTGGCGGAGCAGATTGGCCGTCTTGTGGACACGCTTAGGGTTCGGGTGGCGACTCAGGTGGAGGCTGTGTGCGCGACTCCGCATGGCAAGGAATCTTTGCTCAAAGTTACCGGGAGCAGAAACCACATCGAGTTGCTGCAACGACTTACTCAAGTATCAGCGCGGGGTTTGGCGGCGCGGGTGCGTCTAGGGCGGATCACGTCTGGCAGTTACTCTCTGACGGGGGAACCAATCGCCCCGCGTTACCCAGCCATTTCGGCTGGTCTGGACTCTGGCAAACTCAACGTAGAGGCAGCCCAATCCATAACTAGAGCCTTGGAAACCCCTTCATTGCGCATTGAGGCGAAGCAGCCTCATATTGATGCAGCTGAGATAGCCTTGGTAGAGGCCGCGACGGGAAACTCTCCGGAAAATGAACGTCCTGAAAATGCAGATGTAATTAGGGAAATGGCTCAAGTCTGGGCCACCTACCTTGATCAAGATGGTGCTAGGCCCAGCGAGAAAGTGCCTGCGCCTCACCGTAATCTTTGGTTCGGTAATGAACGAAATGGGCTTGTCCCATTCGGAGGCCATCTGCTGCCCGATGTTGCAGCACTTTGGCAGACCATAATGAATGCGGCAGGGAATCCTAAACTTGGCGCAGATAACCCTCTTGGGGCGAAGTTGGATCTCAGTGGTGAGTTTCCGCGGATAAAGGAAGTGGACTGGCTCTGCCCGCGGCATCTCGGGAACTTTCGGGCGCTTGAGGCTCGGTCGGGTGAGCAAGAGATCGCTTCGGCGCTGGAAGGGCCGGAAGCAGACCATGCAGAGGCGCTAGTTGACTCACTTGTTTCTACACCCCGTCCAGAAAGCCTACGAACCCAAGAATGCGGACAAGCCCAGAGGCAAGATAATGCCACTGCCACTGCCACTGCCACTGCCACTGACGCCGTTGCCGAGGAAATAGCAGCCTTGCTGAATGCGGCGGGAGCCTGTCCACAATGCCAAGAACGATACCTGGAAGCCTGTGGCAACCTGAGTGATACTCGGACTCCAGGAAATAAGAGACATGATTTGTTTGCTTCGTTACTTGGAGTAATCGCCCGCCATCCGAAGATGCCAACTCCGAACGGTGCGCCGATCACGGTAGTTATTCAAGCGATAGAAGGAGCCAAAGACACCGCACCAACACCCAGTGTGTCAAAAGCGTTCTTGCGAGACCATCATGGCAGTCCAGTGCCAGCATCAGGAGAATTGTTGGCACATGCTGCCTGCTCAGGTGCTGTGCAACGCATCTCCTTCTCGGAGACTGGAGCAGTTACGAAGTTAGAAATACCGCAACGCATTTTCAACGCGCACCAGCGCCGAGCTCTGATGGTGCGCGATGGCGCCTGCGTAATCCCGGGCTGTAATGTTCCATCCGACTGGTGCGAGGCACACCACGTTACCGAATGGTCGCGCGGAGGTCCCACGAGCATCAATAATGCAGTCCAACTTTGTTTCTACCATCACCGGAATATTGACAACATCGGCTGGAAAATCAAAATGGTTGATGGGCTTCCATATGTTCAAAGTCCGCCATGGTTAGATCCGCAGCAAAAATGGCATCGAGTCCGACCTCCGACACAGCCCCCAAGTTTAGAAACTCAATCATTGGAAGAACTGTGCGCCAGAATTTGGAAACCAAACTCGGTTATCAGAATTCCGGATTCTCTTCAGACACCTGACACAACTTTTAGTTTCCCCACTACAGTGCATGCTGGTGCTGGTGGCTTAGTCTGTGCCTGCACGAATATGTCTTGTGCTACGTGCGCAGACGATAATCTGCATTGCCAAACTGGATGATCTTAGCCCCCTGCGAACGGTGGCATGATATCGAGTGTGACGGGCGCGGAAAGTTGCTGTGCGCTGTCTTCCTTGGCCAAGGAAACTCCATCTAACAGGTATGAGCTAATACCAATGATTCGGGCCAATTCGGAACCATGGGTTTGAGCTGCGAGTTCGAATGCTTGCGCAGGTGTCGCTGCCTCAATCACCTCTTGGCGAGTTCCACCGGCTGCTGCTCGGGCTGCAGCGAAATAACGTACCGTAACTGCAAACATCTGTTATTCGGTTTCCTTACTGTCTATAGGGGAATTGGCATTCGACGGGTTGCTAATGTTTGATTCACCATCGGTGGCTGCATTGACATTCGATGCTTCCCTTGCGGCAATATGCTCTGCGACTATCTCGTTGATGATTTCGGTTGCTTTAGCCGCGGCCTCGGGGTTGCCTGCGGCGAGGCCAGCAGCTAGACCAATGTAGTAAGTAGCTACAGGACCAGCTGGGCGCGCTACGTTGTGGGCAATGAGGCGAGTGACATCGAGCAAAGAAGTGAGATCGGGAGCATGAGCGGCTGGTGCATCAAGTTTGAGTTCGGCCGCGAGTTTGTCGGCCCAGTCCTGTAAGAAATGTCGTGTCTGGGTCATGGTTTCTCCTTAGTTATCTTGCTCATTATGTTTTCCCTCATCCTTGGTCGAGGTTGTTGCTATCGCCATTTCGGACCAGAGTGTTCCTCACACTGCCAGAAGCTGTTCCAAGTTGATTACTACTGTCATGATATCTACCCCAAAAGCCGGAATCTCGGGTTATATGTAGGACTTAGTGTTGCCGGGCGTTAGAAGAGCCTTGTAGCTTTCGTAGGCTCGCAGCTCCGGTTACAAGGGCCGCGCGATTCCGAGAGCCTTGAAGTCTGCTGGTGTATCTACATCCTGGCTGGCTCCGAGCGGTAATTCTGTCGTAACTAAGTCAAGTTTCTTTGTCAGCGCGCGCATTGGGAGACCGGTTGTTGGACCTAGTTCAGCGAGGACCCGAGTCACCGCATCTAACCGGTAGATCGCGGTGAGCGCTTGGAACCTACCTGAATGGTCAACGCCAATAATTCCTTCGGTAGGAACCGCCTCGTTGGGTGCTAAGCCAAAATTAGGGCTGGGGGCTGTGCCAGAACCAGAACCAGAACCAGAACCTGGGCTGGGGGCTGTGTCAGAACTCGGGCTGGGGGCTAAGCCAGGACTTGGGCTGGCTATGCCACTCGCCGCCTGCAGCAACGGGTGTATGGCACGGTCCGCAAATGGCTGATCACAAGCAAATGCGAAGAACCAAGATTCAGAGTCAGAGGCGCCCTCGGTGCTAATACCACGTGTAGATTCGGTGCTTGGGCCCAACAGCACCCGGACACCTGCTTCAAGACCCGCAAGTGGGCCGCCAGCGGGCGGGTCTTCAAGCGTCCAGATAATTTGCGCATCAGTTTCAACGCGTAAGTCTCGGGGGTGGCCAACTATCACGATCTGGCTCACCCGCGAAGCTAACGCAGTGACCAAGCGAGCGAGCAGCGTCTCGCCGTCATGCTCAAGCAGCGCCTTGTCTACCCCGCCGAGCCGTGCCCCCGCACCGCCCGCGAGGATGATTGCGTTTATGTCTATTTGATTCATGCGGGGTACACCTCAATCGATGTCGCCTTGATGGAAACCCAAAGCTGTTGACCAGGAGAAATGTGCATCTTGAGCGCAGCGGTTGTTGTAATATCCGCGCGCACCGGTATGGGACCGGCTAGCACAACTCGCATGATGGAACCCATTTGTTCCACTGAGGAGACTGGTGCCAGCCAGGTATTTTGTGCTGAACCGTGGGGTTCTTCGAGGCTGAGAGTCACGCTTGCCGGACTAAACGCGACGAGGGTAGGCAAGCCAATCGGAAGGGGAGAATCGCCAAGGTGCGCTGTCGAAAGTGTTAAGTGTGATGTTGTGGTGCCGGTGCCGGTGCCGGTGCCGGTGCCGGTGCCGGTGCCGGTGCCAGTGCTAGGCGCAGCAACCGACCTCTTGGAAGAGTCGAATTGGAGTACAGCACTCTCTTCTATGGAACTGGTCTCTTGAGAATGAACCTCGGCCGTTAGCCTAACTTTGCCGTCCGGTGCTGCTGTTCCTCGTAGCAAATTCAGCCCCAGGAACTGAGCCGCAAATTCACTGCGTGGGCGCCGTGCCACCTCGGTTACTGGGCCAAACTGAGTGAGTTTGCCTTGTTCCATGACAGCAACGTGGGTGGCGAGCGACATCACGTCCAATGGGTTGTGAGTCGCAATAAGTAGAGGTACAGGTAGTGACTCGAGAAATGCGCGCACGGTTGACCGGACTTCGCTTGCGATAGCTGTATCGAGTGCTGAGAATGGCTCGTCCAATAGAACGGTGCAACTTGGGGCAAACACCGTGCGCAGCACCGCGATGGCCGCACTTTGTCCACTGGACAATTCGCTTGCCGGCCGGTGTGCAAGGTGGGCGATCCCGAGTGTTGCTAAGGCATCGAGAGCTTGTTTTTGGTGCTGCTGCGTGGACCGCCGTCCCTTAGCCGGACCGAAGGTGAGGTTTTTGAGAACCGACATGTGCGGGAACAATCGGGGTTCAGCAAACGTCATGGGGACCTGACGCGCCGGAACCGATAGGTGAATACCGTCGGATGCCAAGACCCTGCTGGCGCTTTGGATCACGGTTCCGGGGCTGGCGTAATCCAACCCAGCAATGAGGCGCAAAATTGACGTTTTGCCGCTTCCGTTGTGTCCAATGATCGCCACTCGTTGGGTAGGTTCAACGGAGAATTTTGCGTGAAGCGCGAGCCCTCGGGTCGCGGACCCGGTGATGGCGAGGCTGAGCCTGCCAGTGTTATCTGCCACTGAGCCACCGCCCTCGTAGTAGGAAGAGCACGCCGAGTGCCAACAAGATCATGATGGTTGACGCGGTCATCGCTGCCTCAAGGTCAAAGCCCATGAGTTCATTAATCGCGACCGGGAGCGTTTGGGTTGATCCACGGATTGATCCAGCGAACGTCATTGTTGCCCCAAACTCTCCAATGGCGCGAGCCCAACACAAAGCAATACCGCCCAGAAGGGCGGGTCTAATCACCGGAATTGTCACCCGTGAAAAGACTGTCCAGGGGCTAGCGCCCAGTGTGTAAGCGGCTTCTTCGAGTTGACCGGTGCTGGTCCTAAATGCGCCCTCAAGTGAAATCACTAGGAATGGTAGGCCTACAAAAAGCTGCGAAAGAACCACCGCAGTCGTGCTGAACGGTAGCGAAACACCAAAGGTATCAAACAGGAATTGGCCCAGGGGTGCGTTGCGTCCAAGAGTGAATAGCAGCGCGGCACCGCCAACAACGGGTGGCAACACCAAGGGAACGGTGACAAGTAAGCGCACGGGGGAGTGCCATCGTGAGTCGGCGCCGCCCAACCACCAAGCGAGCGGAACCCCGAGTGCGATCGCGATCAGGGTCGTGAGCGTTGCGGTCCAGAGCGATAGCTTGAGGGCTTCATAGACCGCCGGCGATGTCAGGATCTGCAGAAACTTGGGCCAAGGCGTTCGCAGTACGAGTGTTGCAATAGGCAGAACAAGGAAGACCACGGCAACTAGGCTAGGAATAGCTAACCAGATAGGTAATGGCCTAAACCCGTCCCGCCCACGTTGACTTGGGCCGGTTATCTCGAGGATGGGGTTTGTCACGGCTTACTGAACCCATGTTTCGTAAGTACTTGAGTGCCTTGGTCTGAAAGCAGGTAGTCGTAGAAAGCTTGGGCGACTTCAGAATTGCTCAAGATGGCAAGTGGGTACTCGGTTTGCTGGGCCATATGGGTCTCAATTTCTACCAGATCAACGTTGGCTGATGCTAGGGTGTCGGTGCGGTATACGAGGGCTGCGTCAACCTCACCGGTAATCAGTGGAGCAAAAGTCGCTTTCACATCAGCACCCTCGGTTACAGCATTGAGTATCAGGTCGCCGGCTTCAACGGCCGCGCCGGTGAGTCGTCCACAAGGGACTTCCGCGGCACATTTGGAAACAAGTAAGTCTGACTTTGAAAGCTGTGCCAACCCCTGGATTGCTTTGGGGTTATCTTTTGCAATGGCAATTACTAGATCATTTCCAGCAAAAATTAGCGGTTCAATGCCTTCGTAGTCCGCGATGGCCACGTCCATGGATTTTAGGTCAGCCGTAGCCAAAATATCTACTGGGCTGCCTTCAGCAACGGTTAGCGCCAATGCAGAAGAACTCCCAAAGCTGAGTTTAACCGTGGTGCCGTCATGCTCGGCCATGAACTGATCAGCGAGAACAGTAAAAGATTCAGTTAACGATGCCGCAGCGAGTACCGTGATCTCTCCAGTCACCTTTGGGTCGGCCTGGGAGGTCTGCCCGGTCTCACTCAAGTTTGCGTCGTTCGACGGTGCACTGCTTGTACCCCTACCGCAAGCGGCGAGGGATAGAGCAAGACCAATAGCAACAGCGATGAAACGGGCAGTTTTTTGAAACGTCGTCATGATGCTAACTTCCTCGGTAAATGGTTTGGTGCAGGAGTGTCGCAATTGGAAGTATGTCTTGTGCCAAAGATCACGGGGCTTATGGCCGTGAGACCTGAGCGTGCAGGTTACTTGGGTCGTTCCATTGCTAGGGAGTTAATACGTCGCTTCGTGCGGGCTAACTTTCTGAACCCAAGCTAGGACACCGCCCGCCAAGTTCACAACATTTGGGTGACCGTGCTGGCGGAGCGCACTGGCTGCTTGAGCCGATCTTGCCCCGGATTTACAGTAGAGGACCACCGACTGTGAGTGGGAAATTTGTTCTGGTTGGGCAATGAGTTGAGCCAAAGGAATATGGGTTGCGCCAGGAATTGAAACGATCTGGGTCTCCTGTGCGGACCGGACATCAATGAGCAGCGTGCCCTCTTGTTCTAACCATTGGCTAAGGTCAATCGGATCAATAACTGATTCGTCAGCAGATGTTGTTGTGGAAGGACCACCCTGGTGCGCTTCTGCGGAGGCAGTGCCGACCCGGTCGGGTACGGCAGAGATATTGCACGCAGCTAGCGTGGATTCGAGTGCCACCAGCGTCTCTTGGACAGAGCGAGGGGAGCTGCAGGCGGGACAATTGGGTGATTTTGCCAATGGAATATAATCCCACTCGCCCGACAACGCGCTGTAGGTTGCGACCCGACCAATCAATGGTGCGCCAACGCCGGTCAATACCTTGATGGCCTCGGTCGCCTGAGCCGTGCCAATGTGGCCCGGAAGCACTCCCAAGACGCCTCCGTCAGCGCACGACGGCACGGAACCGGCCGGAGGAGGGCTCGGATGAAGGCACCGATAGCAGGGACCCACTGCGGCATCGAAAACTGAAAGGGTGGCGTCGTACTGAAAAATAGCAGCCCAAATATAAGGCAAGCCAAGCGCGACGCAGAGATCGTTCAACAAGTAACGTGTGGCAAAGTTGTCGGTGCCGTCGATTACAAGGTCGTGTCCTTGCACAACCTCCACGGCGTTTTCCGCCGTGAGTTGCTCTTGCATTGTGACCAACGAAATGTCTGGGCTAAGCCCCAAGATTGCGACCCTCGCGGAGTCCACTTTTGGCTGCCCAATCCGATCCACCGTGTGGATGACTTGGCGTTGCAGGTTTGAACTGTCAACGACATCGTCATCAATGACTGTGATGTGTCCAACCCCGGCGGCCGCTAAGTATGAGAGTACGGGAGCGCCAAGCCCACCCGCACCGACGACCAATATTCGCGCAGCCATGAGTTTCTGTTGCCCGGACTGACCAAAGCCGGGCAGTAACAGGTGGCGGGCATACCGTTCACGGGCACTGGGAGATAGGGGCATAGGTCCCAGTATCCCGCGTAGAAACCATAAATACTGTGAATAAGGTCCTATGGTGAGCCTTTCTTGCGGTGAGAAATTTCCGCTCAAAGTTAAGTCTTGGGAAAATGTCACAGGATCGCAGTAGCCTTGAAGCATGCGTCCCGTCACCGATCTGCAGCTAGCGGATAAACAGTTTGAAGTAATTTCTGATTACACCCCTTCGGGGGACCAACCCACCGCGATTGCCCAGCTGTCGGAGCGAATTAACGGTGGTGAGAAGGACGTAGTCCTACTGGGTGCAACGGGAACAGGTAAATCAGCGACCACAGCCTGGCTCATTGAGAAGTTGCAGCGACCCACCTTGGTGATGGCTCCAAACAAGACGCTGGCGGCCCAGTTGGCCACCGAGATGAGGGAACTGTTTCCCAACAATGCTGTTGAGTACTTTGTTTCGTATTACGACTACTACCAACCCGAGGCATATATAGCCCAGACGGACACCTTCATTGAGAAGGATTCCTCAATCAACGAGGAAGTCGAGCGTCTGCGGCACTCTGCTACCAATAGTCTGCTTACCCGCCGGGACACCATCGTGGTGGCATCCGTGTCCTGTATTTATGGTCTTGGAACCCCTCAGGAATACGTGGACCGCATGGTCCGCATTGATGTGGGGGATGAAATTGACCGCGACCAGTTGCTGCGCCAGTTCGTTACCATGCAGTACACCCGCAACGATATTGCGTTTACTCGTGGCACGTTCCGGGTGCGGGGAGACACAGTCGAGATTATTCCGGTGTATGAAGAACTGGCTATCAGACTCGAGTTCTTTGGCGATGAAATTGATTCTATTTCTACGTTGCACCCGGTGACCGGGGATGTAGTAAGCACTGTCGATGCCATCCATATTTTCCCAGCCACCCACTACGTTGCGGGCCCCGAGCGCATGGAAAAAGCAATTGCGACAATTGAGGCCGAACTGGAAGTGCGGCTAGCTGATTTGGAACGAAACAATAAGCTGCTCGAGGCCCAGCGGCTGCGCATGCGCACTACGTTTGATATTGAAATGATGCGCCAAGTTGGTTCCTGTGCCGGAATTGAGAACTACTCACGGCACATCGACGGGCGCGAGCCTGGATCAGCTCCGCACACCCTCATTGACTATTTCCCGGACGACTTCTTGCTGGTCATTGACGAGTCGCACGTGACGGTTCCCCAGATTGGGGCCATGTTTGAGGGAGATATGTCCCGCAAACGCTCGTTGGTTGATCACGGTTTCCGTCTGCCAAGCGCGATGGATAACCGGCCACTGCGCTGGGAAGAGTTTGTCGAGCGCATTGGCCAGACCGTTTATCTGTCCGCAACCCCCGGGGACTATGAACTCTCCATTTCTGATGGCGTTGTTGAACAGATCATTCGACCTACCGGTTTGGTTGACCCACAGATCGTGGTGAAACCAACGAAGGGTCAGATTGATGACCTATTGCACGAGATCAACGAGCGCACCGCCAAGGATGAGCGAGTCTTAATCACAACGCTTACCAAGAAAATGGCGGAGGACCTGACTAACTATCTGTTGGATAAGGGTGTTCGAGTACGATACCTGCACTCCGACGTGGATACGCTGCGACGAGTCGAACTCTTGCGTGAACTAAGGATGGGTGAGTACGACGTACTCGTGGGAATCAACCTGTTACGTGAGGGCTTGGACCTTCCGGAGGTCTCCCTCGTTGCAATTCTTGACGCCGATAAACAGGGCTTTCTACGCTCACCGCGTTCCCTCATCCAGACCATTGGACGTGCGGCTCGAAATGTATCCGGTGAGGTCCACATGTATGCGGATAATCGCACCCCGGCCATGGAATTTGCTATCGAAGAGACCGACCGCCGGCGCGCGCGCCAGGTCGCGTACAACCTCGAACACGGGATTGACCCGCAACCACTGCGGAAGAAGATTTCTGATGTCACCGACATGCTCGCACGCGAGGATGTGGACACCCAGGATCTCCTCAAGGGTGGCTACCGCAAGGCCAAGGATCGGGCGGCAGCGGCCTCTTCGGTTGAGAAATCCTTTACGCTCTCCGCTACTTCTGACCTTGGTGAGCTCATTGAGCAACTGAGTGAACAGATGCACCAGGCAGCCGAGGAACTCCAATTTGAACTGGCAGCCCGGCTTCGGGATGAACTCTCCGATCTCAAGAAGGAATTACGCCAAATGACCGAGGCGACCAGGTGACGCAGGTACTGAACAAGCCTACCGGGGTATTTGTGGGGCTGACCGTTCTTGACTTGGTGCATCACGTGAACGCGCCGCCGGGCCCAAATGAGAAGATCACTGCCAACCGTCAGTTCATAGCTGCCGGGGGACCCGCAGCCAACGCTGCGGTGACTTTTGCCGCTTTGGGAGGCAAAGCGCGGCTCTTCACAGCGCTTGGGAACTCGGGGCCAGCACTTGTAGCGCGGCAAGATCTTGAAGCGCATGGCGTTGAAATCATTGATTTCGCGCCACCAGGATTTCAAATATCGGTTTCAGCGGTTGCGGTGACCTCTGAAACGGGTGACCGATCGGTCATCTCTATGGACGCGGGGACCACGCCGGTTGGTGCCGTCGATGTCCAAGTCCTCAAGGAGAACAATCCCACCCTATGGGTTAGCGGGATTCGAACCCTCAGACTCGAGCAACTTTTAGAACCGGCACACGTGCTGTTAGTTGACGGGCACCACCCGGAACTAGCGTTAGCGGCCCTGCAGTTCTACCAAGCACCGTCGCGGGCAGAACTTTGTTCCGAGACGCAGATTCCTAAGTCCCTCACGGAGCGCCCGTCGAATTTGGGGCAGTCGATGAAGGAATACTCCGCAAATCAGGCTCCGAGCACTCCAGCAAATGTGGGTCAAGGTTTCATGACCGAACGGATCATGGATGCGGGCCGCTGGAAGCCGCACCTTGAGGGACTGCTGCCCCACACTGACACCGTGATCTGCTCAGCAGACTTTTCCTCACCGCCCACTTTGCCGCCCCTGCCAAGTATCCAAGGTGACCTGCTGCTGCCTACCTCCTTGTTTAAGGGGCCTCAATTTGCCCGAACCGGGGGCGACCGCCCAATTAATTGGTGGCACCGAGACACATCAGACACGCAAACTCGTGGGAGCGTCTCGCCTCCTCAGGTGACGGCCGTCGACACGCTCGGTGCCGGGGATGTGTTTCATGGTGCGTACGCGTTCTACGCGGCAGTGGCTAACACGCAACGTGAACTCAATACGCAACATGAGCTCAACGTAGACCGTGAACTGAATGTAGGACGCGTTCTCAATGCGCAACGCGAGGCCGGGGTAACGGGACCTGCGGACTCTACTGCGATGGGACAACCATCTTCCGAGCCAAGGGATGCAGCGGAAGAAACACGACGGCTAAACCACGCCCAGACCGGAGCGAACTTTGCCGAATTACTCGAACAGGCATCGAGAATTGCGGCCTTTCGGGTCCAACATTTAGGGCCCCGTAACTGGATCGAGGACTTACCATTGTAGTTGGGACGCAAGTCACGGGAATAGCGGTTCCCGAAAACAAGACATCCCAATCGAAATAAGCCATACTTAATGCTTGTTGAAGGGGAGTATCCCACCAACACCGATTCCGTCATCACGGCCGCCCCATGGCGCGCCCGGGACCGGTGGCCTGCACGTGCAGGCGGGAGAGACCTTCGGTGCAGAACTACGTGCCGGAGGCATGCCCGTGGATGTTCCTCTTTGGTTATGGGTAGTAACCGTTGCCCTGATTATCGTTATGCTTGCCGTGGACTTTATTGGCCACGTGCGCACCCCTCATGAGCCAACCATAAAGGAAGCGGCCATTTGGTCCGCTGTCTATGTAGGTATTGCGCTCGTTTTCGCTGTCATTATTTGGGTCCTGTACGGCCCCGTCTTTGGTCAGGAGTATCTGACCGGTTACATCACCGAGAAGAGCCTGTCGTTAGACAACCTGTTTGTCTTTGTGCTGATCATGGCTGCGTTTAAGGTGCCGCGGATCGACCAGCAAAAGGTATTGCTCTTTGGCATCGTGATGGCACTGGTATTCCGTACTGTCGCGATCGTGCTAGGAAAAGCCGCCATTGAGCAGTTCTCCTGGGTGTTCTACATCTTCGGTGCGTTCCTGATTTACACCGCAATTCACCAAGCGCTGCCTGCAAAGGAAGAAGACGAATACCACGAGAGTTGGCTCATTCGCTGGACCCGCAAGGTATTGCCAATTACGGATGAATACGTCGGTGACAGGGTCTTTGTCAAGGTAGATGGCCGTCGCATGGTGACGCCAATGCTCATTGTTATGATCGCAATTGGTAGTGCTGACATCTTGTTTGCCGTCGATTCGATCCCCGCAATCTTTGGAATCACCGAAGAAATCTATCTGATCTTCGCCGCCAACGCGTTCTCCCTCCTGGGACTGCGCCAGCTGTACTTCTTGGTTGACGGTCTGCTTGAAAAGCTGGTTTACCTGAACTACGGCCTAGCCGTGATTCTTGGATTCATTGGTGTCAAGTTGGTCATGCACGCACTGCACGTCAACGAGCTGCCGTTTATTAACGGTGGAGAACCAATGACCTCTATGCCGGAGATTCCAATCCCGGTTTCATTGGGTGTCATCTTGGGAACGCTCGTGGTAACAACGGTGGCCTCCCTGTGGAAGACCTCAAGCGACAACAAGAAAAATTAGCCGCCGAGTAAATTGGTCAGCTGCAGGTTGGCTCAGAATAGGTAAACCCAAGCAGGTTCACCGAAAGCAAGTAAACCCTACGCAAGTAACTCAAGAGTTGGCAAAGTTGAAGGGGCTTGGGATTCGAATACATTCGAATCCCAAGCCCCTTCAGTCTTTAGTCTTTCCGGACTCGGTACTCAGGTAGCACCCACGATTGAGCGCTATCCACGATGAGCCGCAGTGGGTTAGAAAAGATGGGTTTAGCGGGAAGAACTGAATTGAAATGTTCTGCAGAACTAGTTCTGCGAATCTAACCCTGCATGACTATCTCTACCGAACTATTTTAGTAGTCCCGCCAGTGAAGAATGAACTCTGCGGTGTTACAGCGCCTGCGGTTTACTCTGAGGCCCAGGCACCAATAACGATGTCCCACTCAACAACGGCCCGGTCTAATACCAACCCGAGTTTAAAGAACGGGTCGTTATCGAGTAGCGCGGCGGCAGCGCCGGCGTTTTCGGCTTGCACAATAATCAGTGCACCCGTCATGTCTGATTGACGGACTGGCCCGGATGCGAGCAGCATGCCCGCGGCAGCTAGACCGCTCAAAAATCCACGGTGGGCTGGGCGGTTTTCATCGAGTGCAGCGGTGTTCTCGGAATACACATACGTAATGGCAAAAGTTTGCATGGCTAAATCTAACCATGCATAAATAGTTGCGTGCGTCATTGACCACAAAATGGTGAAGTTCGTAATCCACTTGAGACACTAAAGTTAGGATTCAAGAGCAAATCACATTCGAACGCATGTGCTAGATGCTCGTTTAGGTCGTAGGATGGTCAAGTGATCGACAGACTAATAGTTCAAGGCGCCCGGGAACACAACCTTCAAGGGGTAGACATTGATCTCCCCAGAGACCAGCTGATTGTATTTACGGGACTGTCCGGTTCCGGTAAATCATCGCTGGCCTTCGACACCATTTTTGCGGAGGGCCAACGCCGCTACGTCGAGTCGCTGTCTGCGTATGCGCGCCAGTTCTTGGGGCAAATGGACAAGCCGGATGTTGACTTCATCGAAGGCTTGTCACCTGCGGTCTCGATCGACCAAAAGTCCACTAACCGCAACCCACGCTCAACCGTGGGAACCATCACCGAGGTCTACGACTACCTGCGGCTGCTGTATGCCCGCGCAGGTACACAACACTGCCCGGTATGTGATGAGAAGATCGTCGCCCAAACACCTCAGCAAATTGTTGATCAACTCCTTGAGATGCCTACGGGGACTCGCTTCCAGGTGCTGGCACCGGTCATCCGTGGCCGCAAGGGCGAGTACTCCGAACTCTTTGCGGAACTACAAAGCAAGGGTTTTGCGCGTGCTCGGATCGATGGGGAGAGCCACCAGCTCTCGACTCCACCCACCCTTGAAAAGAACCTGAAGCACGACATTGAGGTCGTAGTGGACCGGTTGGTCATCAAGGATTCGGTGCAACGCCGCTTGACGGACTCGATCGAAACGGCTTTGGAGGCCGCCGACGGGCTCGTTGTTATCGAGCTAGTTGACGAACCTGAGGACTCCCCAACGCGTGAGCGCCGTTTCTCACAGAAGCGGTCCTGCCCCAATGAGCACCAACTCACGCTAGATGAGATTGAACCTCGGACCTTCTCCTTTAACGCGCCTTACGGTGCGTGTGGAGTGTGCACGGGTATCGGTGTACGTCTTGAAGTAGACCCTGACCTCATCATTCCCGATGATGAAAAGTCGATTGGTGAAGGAGCGATCGATCCGTGGGCGCGCACGTCGTCGCAATATTACGAGCGAGTTCTTACCGCACTCGCCGATGAACTTGATTTCTCCATGGATACGCCGTGGAAGGATCTACCCAAGGACATTCAGCACGCAATCCTGCATGGCAAGGACCACAAAGTTCAGGTCAAGTACCGCAACCGTTGGGGACGCGAACGCCAGTACTCGACCGGTTTTGAAGGTGTCATTTCTTTCCTGCACCGTCGTCACGCAGAAACCGACTCGGAGTGGTCCAAGGATAAGTACGAGGCTTACATGCGTGAGGTTCCGTGCCCAACCTGTGGTGGCACGCGGCTCAAGCCGGAAGTCCTGGCTGTGCGCGTGGGGGATCTCAGCATTGCTCAGGTTTGTGAGCTTCCAATCAATGAGTGCAAAGAATTTCTCGATGCCTTAGTTTTGGGTCCGCGGGAGCGCCAGATTGCCGCCGCGGTGCTCAAGGAAATCCAAGACCGGTTGGGCTTCTTGCTTGACGTTGGTTTGACGTACCTGTCGCTTTCGCGCCCGGCAGCTACGCTGTCCGGGGGCGAGGCACAGCGCATCCGCTTGGCTACGCAGATTGGTTCCGGACTGGTCGGGGTCCTGTACGTCTTGGATGAGCCGAGCATCGGTCTTCACCAGCGTGATAATCGTCGTCTCATCGACACCTTGACGCGCCTGCGCGATCTAGGGAACACACTGATTGTTGTCGAACACGATGAAGACACCATTAGGACCGCGGACTGGATTGTTGATATTGGTCCGGGGGCCGGTGAGCACGGCGGACACGTGGTGCACTCCGGCGACCTGGCAGGTCTGCTGTCCAACGAGGAGTCCCTCACCGGGGCCTATCTCTCCGGGCGTCGCTCCGTGCAGCTACCAATCGAGCGCCGCATGGTAGACCCCGAGCGGATCCTGACCGTTGTGGACGCCAAGGAAAACAACCTGACCGGAATTGACGTGTCCTTCCCGCTCGGTGTCTTTACCGCCGTGACCGGAGTTTCGGGGTCCGGTAAGTCAACACTCGTGAATTCCATTCTCTACACTGTGCTAGCCAACGAGCTGAACGGAGCACGTCAGGTACCGGGACGGCACCGCCGAGTGACCGGACTCGAGCACCTGGACAAGGTTATTCACGTGGACCAGGGCCCGATTGGTCGGACCCCGCGGTCAAACGCCGCCACATATACGGGTGTGTGGGACCACGTTCGCAAGCTCTTTGCACAAACCGAGGAAGCTAAGGTCCGCGGCTATGGTCCCGGGCGATTCTCCTTCAACGTCAAGGGCGGCCGCTGTGAAGCATGCTCGGGTGATGGCACGCTCAAGATCGAAATGAACTTCTTACCGGACGTTTACGTTCCGTGTGAGGTTTGTCAGGGTGCTCGCTACAACCGTGAAACCCTTGAAGTACGTTTCAAGGGCAAGACGGTTCAGGACGTCCTTGAGATGCCTATTGAGCAAGCCGCAAAGTTCTTTGAGGCTGTTCCTGCAATCTCCCGGCACCTTTCCACCCTCGTTGACGTGGGGCTCGGTTACGTCCGCTTGGGGCAGCCTGCTCCAACACTGTCCGGTGGTGAGGCGCAGCGCGTTAAACTCGCAGCGGAACTGCAAAAACGTTCCAACGGCCGCAGTATCTATGTACTTGATGAGCCGACCACGGGGCTGCACTTCGAAGATATTCGTAAGCTGCTCATCGTGTTGCAAGGGCTCGTCGACAAGGGCAACACGGTCTTGATTATCGAGCACAATCTTGACGTCATCAAGAACGCGGACTGGGTCATTGATATGGGCCCTGAAGGTGGCTCCGGCGGTGGATTTGTCGTTGCTGAGGGGACCCCCGAGGAAGTCGCTGCCGTGCCAGCGAGCTACACGGGAACGTTCCTTGCGGAGGTTCTCGACTCAAATAACCCGGTGCCGGTTGGAGAGCTGAAAAAGACTGCCGCCGTAACCATAACTAAGGCGACCAAGGGTACTGCAAAGACCAAGGCAGCTGCCAAGTCAAAGGCACCCTCGAAGGTGAGTGCGGCATCGAAAACTGCTGCCTCATCAAAGGCCTCCGCTACTACGAAGCCAGCGGCCAAGGTTGCTGCGAAGGCGAAGCCGGACGCTAAGGTAACGGCGAAAGCCGCCACCAAAACGGCAAAATCATCCAAGGCCACAAAGACGGCCCCTGAAAAGTAGCGTTCAATGGCAGATCCAAGTTCGTACCGTCCAGCCCCCGCAGAGATTCCAACCACTGCGGGGGTGTACCGGTTTCGCGATGAAACCGGACGCGTTATTTACGTTGGTAAAGCCAACAACCTACGATCCCGGCTAGCTAACTACTTCCAGCCGCTGTCTTCTCTGCACCCGCGAACCGCGACCATGGTGACCACAGCGGCCGGGGTCGAGTGGACGATTGTCAATAACGAGGTCGAGGCACTCACCCTTGAGTATTTTTGGATCAAGGAGTTTGATCCGCGGTTTAACGTTAAATACCGCGATGACAAAACCTACCCATACCTAGCTGTTACCATGAGCGAGAGTTTCCCACGCGCCCAGGTGATGCGGGGGGCTAAGCGAGCTGGGAACCGGTACTTTGGGCCGTTCGGGCATGCTTGGGCGATCCGGGAAACCCTTGACCTACTTTTGCGTGTCTTCCCTATTCGTACCTGCTCAGCCGGGGTATTCCAACGGGCCAAGCGGTCGGGACGCCCCTGTTTACTCGGATACATCGATAAATGTGCGGCGCCCTGTGTGGGCCGGATTAGCCAGGATGACCACCTTGCCTTGGCCCAAGACTTCTGTGCCTTCATGGCGGGGGACACCGGCCGGTTCATGGCGCGGCTCGAACAGGAAATGCGTGCGGCATCCGCCGAGTTGGATTTTGAGACCGCAGCCCGCCGCCGGGATGACATCAAGGCTCTGCAACGCGCGCTGGAAAAGAACGCAATCGTTCTTCAAGACGGCACCGACGCGGATATTTTTGCCTTCCACGGAGACGAACTCGAGGCAGCGGTTCAAGTATTCCACGTGCGTTCCGGACGTATCCGAGGGCAGCGCGGTTGGGTCGTTGAGAAGATCGAAGAACTGACCGACTCCGAACTCATTGAACGGCTCTTGTTACAGGTGTACGGGGCCGCGCAAGAAGGGCTCACCGAGAACGCTGGTGCGGGGGAGCGGCGCGAGGCGTTTCCACGCGAGGTGCTCGTACCGGTCCTGCCCCCGGATGTCACCCATATGAGCCAATGGATGAGTTCGCTTCGGGGATCAACCGTTGATATCCGGGTTCCACAGCGCGGGGACAAAAAAACGCTTGCGCAAACCGTGGCAATGAACGCGGAGCAGTCCCTGAAATTGCACCGCACGCGACGCTCAGGTGACATCACCAGCCGCAGTCTGGCATTGCAGGAAATCCAAGAGGCGTTGTTTTTACCCAGTGCCCCGCTGCGCATCGAGTGTTTCGATGTTTCACATAACCAAGGCACCTACCAGGTTGCATCAATGGTCGTGTTCGAAGATGGCATGCCTAAAAAGTCCCAGTATCGAACGTTCAACATTCGCGGGCCTGAGGGTGAAGGCGCACGCGATGACACCGCCGCAATGTATGAGGTAGTGACTCGTCGGTTCAAACGGCACCTTAAAGACCTGGAATCCGTTGATGAGTCGGACCTGATTGTGTCATCTGGTGAGATCTCTGCGGAGCAGGATGATGACCTGGCCCGCAACGCCAAGCAGTTTGCCTATGCTCCCAGCCTCGTTGTAGTTGACGGTGGTCAACCGCAGGTCGCCGCCGCGGCCCGTGCGCTCGAGGACCTTGGCATCACCGATGTGGCGCTGTGTGGGCTGGCCAAACGGCTCGAGGAGATCTGGGTGCCAAACGACGACTACCCGGTAATCTTGCCGCGCAGCTCTGAAGGGCTGTATCTCATGCAGCGGTTGCGTGATGAGGCACACCGCTTTGCCATTACCGCCCACCGCAAGCGCCGGTCAGCTGGGATGACGGTTTCGGTTCTCGATGCCATACCCGGGCTCGGTCCCGCAAAGCAGGGCGCGTTGTTGAAGCACTTTGGGTCGGTAAAGAAATTGAAGGCAGCAACAGCAGCCGAGATCGCTTTGGTTGCAGGGTTTGGAGCCAAGAGCGCAGCACGGGTCTACGCCGGTCTGCACCCGGAGGGAACCGCACCGGCGCCTGAGACTGAGCTGGAGCTGCCTGCCGAAGCGCAGCCGCTAGCTCAAGGTGATCTTGAAACCTGAGCACACAAGTCCTGACCTGGGACCCTGATCCCTAGTCCTGACCTGGGACCCTGATCCCTAGTCCTGACCTCGATGCGTCGCAGGGGCCGATCTGCTTGGTGGCCACTGCGGGCAGATACTCGTAATACTCGCCGTTTGCGCAATTCGTAATTGTTTTTCTTGCGCGTGGGCAGGGCTCACAAGTTGACCACTCGAGGAATAGTGTCCAACAATTTGATCTCGGTCAGAATAATTGCTGTGGCGGAGTGACACAAGTGAAAAATTTTTGGCATTGTTATGGTATGACTTCTGAGCCAAATCCAAACACTGTTCCACAGGGTATTCCTGCGGTTGAGGCGGCGGCACACGCGCCGGTAGCCGAGACCAATGAAGTGCTGATCGTAACCGGCATGTCCGGCGCCGGACGCTCAAAGACGGCCGAGGTCCTTGAGGATCTTGATTGGTTTGTGGTGGACAACATGCCACCGAAGATGCTGATCCCCATGGTTGAAATGATGAACCACGCGGGGTCGACAATCACGCGTCTGGCCGCCGTCATAGATGTGCGCGGAGGCCGTTTCTTTGATGACCTTTATGAAGTGTTGGAACAGCTTGAGCAGGCGAAGGTGCCGTTCCGGATCATGTTCCTGGATGCTACCGATGAAATTTTGGTGCGTCGTTTTGAGGCGGTGCGGCGCCCCCACCCACTCCAAGAGGATGGCCGCTTGCTCGATGGGATCCAGGCGGAGCGCAGGATCCTCAGCAAACTGAGGCACCGCGCAGACTACGTTGTTGAGTCCTCCGACCGCAATGTTCATGATCTTGCTCGGGAGATTCGTTCCCTGGTGGCTGAGCCAGCCGAGAATGAATTGCGTATCAATGTTATGTCCTTCGGATTCAAGTACGGAATTCCTCTGGACGCAGACAACGTGGTGGACATGCGGTTCCTCTCCAATCCGTATTGGATTGACGAGTTACGCCACCTGACCGGACATGACGCCGCCGTGAGTGAATACGTGCTGGCATTGCCACGCGCGGAGGAGTTTATTACCAAGTACCTCGAGGCCCTTGAACCGGTTTTGGAGGGTTACTCAAAGGAAGAAAAACGCTACGCCACGTTGGCGGTTGGCTGCACCGGGGGCAAGCACCGTTCGGTTGCGGTTACCCAAGAAGTTGCCCGCAGGCTACGTGATGCCGGCTACCGTGTGGTGACATCTGACCGCGATCTAGGCAAGGAGTAACCCGTGCGGCCCGTCGTTGCAGCGCTTGGTGGGGGCCACGGTTTAGCTGCTAGCTTGTCTGCGTTGCGGTTGATGACCGACAACCTCACCGCGATCGTAACGGTTGCGGACGATGGTGGTTCTTCAGGGCGGCTGCGCGGAGAGCTCAACGTGCTGCCTCCCGGTGATCTGCGTATGGCGTTGGCCGCGCTTTGTGATGACTCAGAATGGGGAACCACCTGGCGCGACGTCATGCAGCACCGGTTTACCAGCCAAGGTGACCTGGATAATCACGCAACCGGGAACCTCCTGATTGTGACCCTTTGGGAACTCTTGGGTGACACGGTCGCAGGCTTGGACTGGGTTGGCCGATTGCTGGGTGCACGTGGTCGGGTCCTGCCCATGTCTAACGTGCCGCTTTCAATCGAGGCCGACATGAAGCTCGACCAAGAGTGTTTCACCGTAACCGGCCAGTCACTTGTTGCTTCGACGACCGGTCACGTTGAGCACTTGCGGCTAATCCCGCAGAATCCGCCCGCTTGCCCGGAGGCAGTCGATGCCGTTTACTCGGCGGATTGGGTCGTTTTAGGGCCGGGCTCTTGGTTTAGTTCCGTCATGCCGCACCTCCTAGTCCCCGAACTCTCCGAGGCGCTTCACGAGACTAGAGCGAAACGCTGCCTAACCATGAACCTTGGCAACGCGGACACCGAGACTACCGGGATGGCTGCCGCGGATCACCTGGCCGCCCTTCGTCATCATGCTCCAGATCTACGTATTGACGCTGTTCTTGCCGACCCTTCTTCCGTTGAAGATTCCCATGCACTGGTGGCCGAGGCTAAACAACTAGGGGCAACGGTTGTTTTCCGGCAAGTTCGCCGAGGGGACGGAACCGCGCGGCACGACTCGTTACGGTTAGCCGCGGCGTACCAGGACGTTTTTGACAATTTTCTGGGTGATGTTGGCACTCGTTCACGCTAATTCAGCGATTTGGAGACTTTAACTGTCGATATGTGGGAACTCTCTCCCCGCGACACACCACGCGACGCGCCGAAGTCTGACAAAATTGTCTCATGGCTCTTACTGCTCAGGTTAAAGACGAATTAGCTCGCCTTAAGGTTGAAAAGACTTCATGCCGCAAGGCCGAGGTCGCCGCAACGCTGCGTTTTGCCGGGGGATTGCACATTATCTCCGGGCGAATTGTGATTGAAGCGGAGTTAGACACCGCCGTTGCAGCTACCCGGTTGCGACAAACAATTGCCGAGGTATACGGGCACACCAGTGAACTCATTACGGTTTCCGGGGGCGGACTGCGCCGGGGTAGCCGCTATGTGGTTCGCGTTGTCCAAGATGGTGAGTCGCTGGCCCGCCAAACCGGTCTGCTAGATAACCGTGGCCGCCCCGTGCGTGGGCTGCCACCACAGATTGTTTCTGCGGGTGTTGCCGAGGCCGAGGCCGCATGGCGCGGTGCGTTCCTTGCTCACGGTTCGCTCACAGAACCGGGTCGTTCCTCCGCGTTGGAAGTTACCTGCCCGGGCCCTGAGGCTGCCCTTGCTCTAGTGGGTTCAGCCAGGCGGCTGGGAATCACCGCTAAGGCGCGGGAGGTGCGTGGTGTGGACCGCGTAGTTATCCGCGACGGGGACGCCATTAGTCAGTTACTGACTAAGCTTGGCGCGCTTGAGGTTGTCAAGGTCTGGGAGGAACGCCGTCAGCGGCGCGAGGTGCGGGGCACGGCCAACCGCCTAGCCAACTTTGACGATGCCAATCTGCGTCGATCCGCTCGGGCTGCGGTTGCTGCCGGCGCGCGGGTAGAACGAGCGTTTGAGATTCTTGGCGATGATCTTCCAGATCACCTGCGCCAGGCCGGGCAGTTGCGTCTAGCGCACAAGCAGGCCTCACTCGAGGAACTCGGCCAACTTGCGGACCCACCTCTGACCAAGGATGCTGTAGCGGGACGAATCCGCCGGCTGCTAGCAACCGCGGACAAGCGCGCAAAGGAACTGGGTATTCCGGACACTGAATCCGGTCTGTCCTCGGACCTGCTTGACCTCTAGAGGTCGACCACTCGTGCACCGGTGCCGCGAGGCTCGATCCGGTACTACGAGGCTTGATCTGAAACTGCGCGGCTTGATCTGGTACTACGAGGCTTGATCTGAAACTGCGCGGCTTGATCAGATAGCACGAGTCACCGCAGAGTTTTACCTTGAACCGCCGGCCCCACCACTGATCTCGCAGAGCGGGATGTGGGGCCGGCGGTTCGTATTATTTACCGGGACAAAAATTAATGTGACACCCCCGAGGATCAAGGTCACATTATCGCCAAGGAATAGTCGGAATTCGGCAAAGTTCCACCGTGTTCTGACGCTCTTGGCAAAAAAGTGTCTCGCAGGGACGATGGTCCTCATGCTTTTTGGCAGTTTCGGTATACCCTTTATATGTCAGGTTCGATGCGTTGCTTTCGTTTGAGCTGTCACCGGATGGAAACTTCTTCTAATCGGTGCGCTTTTGTGCGAGATCAACTCATCCGGCTCAGCCAGAGTCGCTGACAACCGCAGCGTACGTCGACGTACGTACATCGTTCGTAAACACTTACAAGCGTGCGTCGGAGAACCCGGCGCGCCCAGAGGAGGGCATTGTGACCATCCGCGTCGGAATCAACGGCTTCGGCCGTATCGGCCGTAACTTCTTCCGTGCAATCATCGAGTCTGGTGCAGACATTGAGATCGTTGGCGTCAACGACCTCACTGACAACAAGACTCTCGCACACCTGCTGAAGTATGACTCCATCCTTGGCCGTCTCAACGCAGACGTTTCCTATGATGAAGACTCCATCTCAGTAGATGGCAAGAAGATCCGCGCACTTGCTGAGCGCAACCCAGCAGACCTCCCATGGAAGGAACTGGGCGCTGACATCGTAATCGAGTCAACCGGTTTCTTCGTGGACGCTGAGAAGGCAAAGGCTCACATCGAAGCCGGCGCCAAGAAGGTCATCATTTCCGCACCAGGTAAGAACGAAGACGCAACCTTCGTTATGGGCGTAAATGAGCACGAGTACGACCCAGCAAACCACCACATCATCTCCAACGCATCATGCACCACCAACTGCCTTGCACCAATGGCAAAGGTTCTGGATGAGACGTTCGGTATTGAGCACGGTCTGATGACCACCATTCACGCTTACACCGGTGACCAGAACCTCCAGGATGGCCCACACGGAGACCTCCGCCGCGCACGCGCAGCTGCAGTCAACATTGTGCCAACCTCAACCGGTGCTGCTAAGGCAGTATCCCTGGTTCTGCCACAGCTCAAGGGCAAGCTCGACGGTTACGCACTGCGCGTTCCAGTAATCACTGGTTCAGCAACCGACCTAACCTTCACTGCTACCAAGGACGTCACCGTAGAGGCAGTTAACGCTGCACTCAAGGCTGCCGCAGAGGGCCCACTCAAGGGCATCCTTGCTTACACCGAAGAGCCAATCGTTTCGACTGACATTGTCACCGATTCACACTCCTCGATCATCGACGCTGGCCTGACCAAGGTCATCGGCAACTCGGTCAAGGTTGTTTCCTGGTACGACAACGAGTGGGGCTACTCCAACCGCCTCGTTGACCTCACCGTACTCGTTGGCGAGAAGCTCTGATTTAACTTCGCATTACGCGAATCGGGACTTCATCCCAAATGTTTGAGTCCCACTTGATTTAACAAGGTCGCCCGCGTGAGTGATAGCCGTTAGGCCACCATCACCACGCGGGCGGTTTGTTGCCCCAATACCTTTTCAGGAGAACCCATGCAGACACTGAAGGACCTCGGCGACCTTGCCGGAAAGCGCGTTCTAGTTCGTTCTGACTTCAACGTTCCACTTGATGGCACCACCATTACGGATGACGGCCGCATCAAAGCCGCACTGCCTACCCTGAGCGCTCTTGTGCAGGCCGGTGCAAAGATTGTTATTGCCGCACACCTGGGCCGCCCCAAGGGCGCACCAGACCCACAATTTTCACTCGCACCAGTAGCTATGCGCCTTGAGGAACTCCTCGGCGCCAAGGTTACGTTGGCCGCTGACACCGTAGGTGAAGGTGCTGCCGCAGCCGTAGCCGAGCTTAACAACGGTGAAGTGGTTCTCCTCGAGAACATTCGCTTCGACGCCCGTGAGACTTCCAAGGTTGACGCTGAGCGTGAGGCACTGGCCGCGGACTTGGCTAAGCTTGCTGACTTCTTCGTGTCCGATGGCTTCGGTGTGGTACACCGCAAGCAGGCTTCCGTTTACGATATTGCCAAGGCGCTGCCGTCTGCAGTGGGCGCCCTCGTGCTTAAGGAAGTTGATTCCCTGAAGAAGGCTACCGAGAACACCGAGCGTCCGTACGCGGTAGTTCTGGGTGGTTCAAAGGTCTCGGACAAGCTGGGTGTCATTGGCAACCTCTTGACCAAGGCTGACCGCATCCTCGTGGGTGGCGGTATGCTCTTCACCTTCCTCGCAGCCCAGGGTTACTCGGTAGGTAAGTCCCTGCTTGAGGAAGACCAGATTGACACGGTTCGCGGTTACCTTGAAACCGCTAAGGCTAACGGCGTTGAGATTGTTCTTCCAGTGGACATCATTGTTGCCCCTGAGTTCAACGCGAACGCTCCTGCAACCGTGGTTGCTGCGGACGCTATCCCGGCAGATCAAATGGGTCTGGACATCGGTCCTGAGTCACAGAAGCTGTTCGCGGCCAAACTCGCAGACGCAAAGACTGTTGTTTGGAACGGCCCTGCCGGCGTGTTCGAGTTCGAGGCATTCTCCGGTGGTACCCGTGCGGTTGCTCAGGGCATCATCGACGCCACGGCTAACGGTGCATTCTCGATCGTTGGAGGTGGCGACTCCGCCGCCGCTGTGCGTATCCTAGGGTTTGATGAGAACGGCTTCAGCCACATCTCAACCGGCGGTGGCGCATCCCTTGAGTTCCTTGAAGGTAAGGAACTGCCAGGAATCGCTGTACTCGGCGCGTAACACGCCCGCACCCCACAATTACTTTTAGAAAGAAGAACACAGTGGCAAATGCACGTACCCCGCTCATCGCGGGTAACTGGAAGATGAACCTGGACCACCACGAGGCGATCCACACGGTTCAGAAGTTGGCTTGGGCATTGAAGGATGCTGAGCACGACTTCGACCAGGTAGAGACTACGGTTCTGGTTCCGTTCACCGACCTCCGCTCCGTGCAGACTCTTGTAGAGTCTGATGAGCTTAAGGTTTCCTACGGTGCGCAGGACGTTTCCGCACAGGTAAGCGGAGCTTACACCGGTGAAATCTCACCTGTGTTCCTAGCCAAGCTCGGTGTGAAGTACGTAGCGATCGGTCACTCCGAACGCCGCGAATACCACAACGAAGACGACGCACTGGTCAATGCCAAGACCAAGAACGCTCTGGCACACGGCCTCGTTCCAATCGTTTGCTGTGGCGAGCCTCTTGAGGTCCGTAAGGCTGGCGAGCAGGTTGCTTACTCAATCGCTCAGGTTGACGGCGCTCTGGCCGGTCTTTCAGGCGAGGACGTAGCCAAGACCGTTATCGCTTATGAGCCTGTTTGGGCCATCGGAACCGGCGAAGTTGCTACCCCGGCTGACGCGCAGGAAGTAGCCAGCGCGATCCGTGCTCGCATCGCGGAGCTTTACTCCGCTGAGGTTGCAGACGCTGTTCGCGTACTGTACGGCGGATCCGTAAAGTCCTCGTCAATCGTTGAGCTCATGAGCGAGCAGGACGTTGACGGCGCACTCGTTGGTGGCGCAAGCCTCGACCCAGAAGAGTTTGCAAAGATTGTAAACTTCAAGGGTGCGTCCGCGTAAGTAGACGCGAATTGTGAGCCCAGGTGGCCCACCGACATACCGGTCTGTGGGCCATCTGGCTTTTTCATGGCACTTTCGACTACTCTGATCTAGTGCCCCGACACGTGTGAGTGTGGAGATCAGCTTCATGCTCAAGTAATAACTAAAGGAACTACAGCCAGTGGATATTCTGCGTATCACCCTTGAGGTAATTCTTGTTCTGACGAGTATCTTCCTAGTGCTCCTTATCCTTATGCACAAGGGGAGCGGTGGAGGAATGTCTGACATGTTTGGTGGCGGAGTTTCCACGTCTGTTGGTAACGCTGGAAGCGCACAGAGCAACCTGAATAAGATCACCATCACCTTCGCGGTGGTGTGGTTCATCTCGATTGTGCTCTTGGGACTGATTCAAAAGGTCGCCGTCTAGCTCTGCTTGAGTTATACCGTAGAACAAATACAAAAGCCCGCTATCTGGAATGGTCCAAATAGCGGGCTTTTGTATTACTAGTTAGTCTTCGGTACCCGCTGAGGTCGTGTCGATCAGCCACAGCGTGCGCTGGGTCCCAACAGCGCCGGCAACGGGAGCCTCTACGACCGGAGCACCAACTAGGCCGGCAGCAACGGCTGGGGCCTTCTCTGCACCGGACGCGATGATCCAGACTTCCTTAGCGCCCTGAATAGCCTCGAAGGTCAAAGAGACCCGCAACGGTGGTGGCTTGGGGGAGTTCTCGATGCCCGCGGTTGCGCTACCGGATACGTTAAGTCCTGGGTGCCCGGGGAACAACGAAGCTACGTGGGCGTCCGGACCCATGCCCAGCATGAGCACGTCGAACGCTGGAGCAGCAGCGCCCGGTGCGGCAAACTTGGCCAACTCCTCGGCGTAAGCCTGTGCGGCCTGCTCTACCGAGACCCCGTCAACGGCAGGGAGTACCCGGTGGATGTTCTCCTGTGGCAACAGTGGGAGGTGGTCCAAGAGAGCCTCTTGCGCCTGCACCTCATTGCGGTCTTTGTCGCCCGCAGGTACGTACCGTTCATCGCCCCACCACACGTGGACCTCGGTCCAGTCCACGGCGTCCTTGAGTGGGCTGGCCGCGACCTGAGCGAGGGTCGCAATACCAACGGTTCCACCGGTCAACACAATGTGGCTGGGGGACTGTTGGCTCTGCAAATCGAGCAGCTTAGTGATCAAACGTGCGGCCGCTGCTGCGGCCAAAACCTGAGCGTCTGGGTGAACTACAACCAGGCGTTGTGATGCAATACGTTGTGATGCAGTCATCTGTCATTTTCCTATCATTGGCAGACCATTAACTAAAACATCCGAGTACATTTCATCCGGGTACAACCGCCGGAGTTCCTCTGCTAGGCACTCTTCAAGATTGCGCAGTGGGAGATCAATGTGCTGGTCAGGGGTATTTGGCTGGCGAAGCGTTGCGTGCCTGCCATCGGGGCGGCTGTACTCGATGGCCCCGTTTTCCCGTTCCAAGACAACTCTGGTCAAGCCCTGTGAGCCGGCAACATTTGTCAGTTTTGTGGGCACACCAAGGGCCTGTTGCAGCCATGCCTGAATGAGCAAGCAAGAGGGGTGGTTGGCCTCGCCCTCGACCTCAATTGCGGTCACGGGCAGGTACGGAGGTTGGTCCAGCACCGAGGCTAGCAGACCACGCCAAATGGTGGTCCGAGTCCACGCAAGATCAACATCGCCGGGTGCGTGGTTTTGCTGCAACACCTGCAAATTGTGCTCGGGAGCGTCTGACATGACCGAGTCCGTCAACCGAATCTGCGCCATCGCACCGATTGGTTCCGTTGCCGGGCTGGCCGGCACGATTGATGGCCACCAAGCAACGATGGGGGCGTCCGGCAGCAGCAGGGGAGTGATCAGGGTGTCGGTGTGCGCCACCACATTGGCCGCGCCCTTGAGCACGATCACTTCGCTGGCTCCTGCGTCCCCACCCACCCGGATCTGGGCGTTGAGCAAACTCGCTGGGGCATCGTCGTCGGCGGCCACGACGATAATGCGGCATGGGTGCTCGCTTGAGGCCGCATTTGCGGCCGCAATCGCGGTTTCAATCTCTTGTTCCTGCGCCAGGATAACCAGCGTCAGCACACGACCAAGCGCGACCTGTCCGCCTTCTTCGCGGACTTTAACCAGGCGCTTGGCAACTTGGCTGGCGGTTGTGGTTGGAATATCGATAATCACGGGGGAGACTCCCTAAAGTGTGTTTGGGGGATGCTAGTCGCCTAGGTACGACTTCAATACCAAGGCAATAGGGCCCGGGCTCGATCAGTTATGACCGAGCCGCGCGGGCACCAATGGGCAGGATCATGGACGGCGCCATACTCTGCCGTCTCTGGCTAGCATGTCATCGGCGCTCTTGGGCCCCCATGTACCGGAACGGTACTGATCAGGTTTGCCATGCTCCGCCCAAAACTTTGTGATCGGATCGAGGATCTGCCATGAAAGTTCGACCTCTTCGTGGCGTGGGAACAGCGGAGGATCACCCAAAAGAACGTCGAGGATAAGACGCTCGTAGGCCTCAGGTGAGGACTGGGTGAAGGCGTGCCCATAACCAAAGTCCATGGTGACGTCGCGGATTTCCATCGCGGTGCCAGGTACCTTTGAACCCAACCGGATAGTGACACCTTCGTCTGGCTGGACCCGAATCACAAGGGCGTTCGCGCCCAACTCTGCTGTTGAGAACGACTCAAACGGCAGGTGCGGGGCCTTCTTAAAGACAATCGCAATCTCGGTCACGCGGCGCCCAAGGCGCTTGCCAGCACGCAGGTAGAACGGCACTCCGGCCCACCGACGGTTCTCGACATCGACACGGATCGCAGCAAAGGTTTCCGTAATTGAATCCTGAGGGATGCCGTCCTCGTCAAAGAACCCGTTGACTTCTTCACCACCCTGCCAACCGGCCGTGTACTGGCCACGGGCGGTGTGGGCACCGATGTCTTTGGGGGCGCGAGCCGAAGACAGAACCTTGATTTTCTCGGCGATTAGGTCATCGGCCTTGAATGAGGAAGGCTCTTCCATAGCCGTCAGCGCGAAGAGCTGCAAGAGGTGGTTCTGGATCACGTCACGGGCGGCGCCAATTCCGTCGTAGTAGCCCGCGCGAGAACCAATGCCTATGTCCTCCGCCATGGTGATCTGCACGTGATCAATGTAGTTCGAGTTCCACAGTGGCTCATACATTTGGTTAGCAAACCGCAGAGCCAAAATGTTCTGGACGGTTTCCTTACCAAGGTAGTGGTCAATACGGAAGACTGATTCCGCTGGGAAGACCTCGGAAACTACCGAGTTCAATTCTTGTGCGGACTCAAGGTCATGACCAAATGGCTTTTCAATGACAACCCGGCGCCAGGCATCGTCTACCGAAGACGAAAGCCCCGAGTCTGCCAATTGCTGGCACACCAGCGGGAATGCCGAGGGTGGCACTGAAAGGTAAAAGGCGTGGTTGCCGCCCGTGCCGCGGGAGGAGTCCAGCTCCTTCACGGTCGCGCTCAGCCGGGCAAATGCCTCGGGGTCGTCAAAGGTGCCCTGAACAAATCGTAGGCCGCGGGATAGATCCTGCCAGACCGACTCACGGAAGTCTGTCCGGCAAAACTCTTGGACGGACTCACGGACGTACTGGGTGAACTCAGCATCATTCCAGTCCCGTCGACCAAAACCCGTCAGCGCGAATCCCGGTGGCAATAAGCCACGATTGGCCAAGTCATAGACGGCCGGGATGAGCTTCTTACGGGCGAGGTCACCGGTGACACCGAAGATTACGAGGCTTGAGGGCCCGGCGATCCGCGGCAGGCGCAGATCTCGAGGATCACGCAGCGGATTGGTGCCAGAAATGGGTGATGCTGGAGTCATGTCGCCATTCTCTTTACTGGGATGGAAATTTTATGCCGGACATATTTGCGGGTGCTGCCACGGACATTGTCTTCCATCCTATAACCAGATGAGCCGCGCAAACATTCCGTAGCCACTATTCGGCCACCGTAACCGGAGTTCATTAGTGCTGGTAGCAAACGGTAAAACAGAACTGCGGGGTAGGGATCGAAGACGATCCCTACCCCGCAGGTACTTCCGCGTCCCACACACCCGGGACACAAACCGTTACTGCTGCGGCGAAACTAAGCCTTTGCTGCGGTTACTGACTCAAGTGCCGCGGCCACGACTGCTTCGGTCGTGATACCGAACTCGCGGAACAGGGTCTTTGCGTCAGCAGAGGCACCGTAGTGCTCGATGCTAACGCTGCGACCAGCGTCACCAACGAACTCGCGCCAGCCGAGAGCCAAACCGGCCTCAACGGAAACGCGAGCCTTGACACCCGGCAGGATAACCGAGTCACGGTATTCCTGGGTCTGCTCGTTGAACCACTCAACGCATGGCAGTGAGATGACGCGGGCAGCGATTCCCTGTTCGGCCAGCTTGGCACGAGCATCAACTGCGAGTTGAACCTCGGAACCGGTAGCAAGCAACTGAACATCCGGGGTGCCCTCGCAGTCAATGAGGACGTAGCCGCCCTTGTCTGCGTAGGCAGCCGCTGCGAACTCGGTTGCCGTTGCGGCACCCTGCGAACGTGGGAACGTTGGAATGTTCTGACGGGTCAGGATGATTCCAGCTGGACGGTCGGTGCGCTCCAGGATTGACTTCCAAGCCTGGGATACCTCGTTGGCGTCACCCGGGCGGACAATGTCCAACCCTGGAATCGCACGCAGAGCGGCAAGGTGTTCAATTGGCTGGTGGGTTGGACCATCTTCACCAACACCGATTGAGTCGTGGCTCCATACAAAGATCGAAGGGATCTTCATGAGAGCCGCAACGCGCACTGCTGGGCGCATGTAGTCCGAGAACACGAGGAAGGTGCCACCGTATGCGCGGGTGCCACCGTGCAGCACAATACCGTTGAGGATCGCGCCCATGGCGTGCTCGCGGATACCAAAGTGCAGGGTGCGTCCGTAAACGTCACCGGTCCAGGAGCGGGTTGAGCGCTCGGCTGGAATAAATGAAGGCTCGCCGGCCATCGTGGTGTTGTTTGAACCTGCAAGGTCAGCCGAGCCGCCCCACAGTTCCGGAAGGACCGGTGCAAGAGCGTTTAGGACCTTGCCCGATGCCGCCCGTGTTGCCAAGTCGGTGCCTGCTTCGAAGACTGGCAGAACGTTGTCCCAGCCTTCTGGAAGCTCACGCTTAGTAATGCGCTCGAGCAGAGCAGCATTCTCTGGGTTAGCAGCTGACCAGTCAGCGAATGCCTGGTCCCAAGCTGCACGTTCAGCGGACTGACGCTGGGCAACGGAGCGGGTGTAGCTAAGAACGTCTTCATCGATGACAAAGCTCTTGGCTGGGTCCAGACCAAGGGCTTCCTTGAGTCCGGCTACTTCGTCGCCGCCCAGAGCAGATCCGTGGATGCCACCGGTGTTCTGCTTGGAAGGTGAAGGCCAACCAATGATGGTGCGAACCGCAATGATCGACGGCTTGTTGGTCACGGCGTTAGCAGCGGCGATTGCGTTAAAGATCGCTTCGTTGTCCTCGGCGTATTCCTGGCCGTTGTTGGTCCAGTCCACGCGCTGGACGTGCCAACCATAGGACTCGTAACGCTTGAGAACATCCTCGGAGAAGGAAACGTCGGTGTCATCCTCGATGGAGATGTGGTTCTGGTCATAAAGCACAACCAGGTTGCCAAGCTCTTGGTGCCCCGCGAGCGAGGAAGCCTCGGAGGTTACACCCTCCTGCAGGTCACCGTCACCGGCGATCACATAAATGTTGTGGTCGAACGGGCTCTGGCCTGGCGCCGCCTCTGGGTCAAACAGACCGCGTTCCTTGCGGGCGGCGAACGCCATGCCCACTGCGGAAGCAAGACCCTGGCCCAGTGGACCGGTCGTGATCTCGACACCGTCGGTGTGGCCAAATTCTGGGTGACCAGGGGTCTTGGAATCCCAAGTGCGCAGGGCTGCGAGGTCTTCCATCTCGAGTCCGTAGCCAGCTAGGAATAGCTGCATGTACAGGGTCAGTGAAGCGTGGCCTGCGGAGAGAACGAAACGGTCACGGCCTACCCAGTGCGGGTTGGCTGGGTCATGACGCATGATCTTTTGGAACAGGGTGTAAGCGATCGGAGCCAGTGAAATTGGGGTTCCGGGGTGTCCGTTCCCAACTTTTTCAACGGCGTCAGCTGACAAAGCCTTGATTGACTTAACTGCGCGGTCGTCTAGATCGGACCATTCAAATGCCTGGGCGGCAGGGGTGAAGGCGTTCACCGAACCTCATTCCTTCTGGCTACGGTGAGCCAGAACTATAATTGTTACTAGCAAGCTTGCGGGCGTTACGTTGCCGATGCGGCAGCGCGCACTCCTTAAGTATGACTTTATCGTGATTTCCCAAGAAAATCTGGTGCGGTCCATCCATCGGTCATATGAGTTTAGGAATTCTGGCTTTAGCTTCGACCGTGCCACGGTTGATTGGTCATCAAGCATCAGGCGAAACGCCTCCATTCTCGTCGAACATCACACGGCAACTCTGGGGCCAAAGCCCTATTCGTAAGTAAGATAGAAAGACCTGCGTGCCGGAAGTCGAGAATCGTTACCCTTTCTCTCCGGTCGTACTCGTTCAATGGAAAGCTGAGCCGCGTGCACAACCCTCGCCAAGCCATCTCATCCACAACAGGAACTCCGGTTGCATCGGAGTCCTCCTCGGTTGAGCAGAATCCCGATTCACAGTCCCCAAAGCCGCCGCACTGGCTACGGGTGAAGGCGGGCGCCTACTTGGCATTGACTAAACCACGAGTCATTGAGTTGCTCCTGATTACTACGGTTCCCGCGATGATCTTGGCTCAGGGCGGGTTGCCGAGTCTTTGGCTCATTATCAAGACGCTCATTGGTGGTGCCGCAGCCGCCGGGGCATCCGGGGTTCTGAACTGCTATGTGGACCGCGATATCGACAAGATCATGAACCGCACCAAGGGGCGCCCGCTCGTTACCGGAACGGTATCCGACCGCGAGGCGCTGATCTTTGGTTTGGTACTTACCGTCTTCTCGCTCGTGTGGATGGCTCTGATGGTGAACGTGCCGTCAGCGATCTTGACCGCCGGTGCGATTGCCATTTATGTCGTTGGCTACACCATTATCTTGAAGCGCCGCACGGCTCAGAACATTGTCTGGGGCGGCCTTGCCGGATGCATGCCGGTGTTTATTGGCTGGTCAGCGGTCACTGAGTCGCTGAGTTGGTCAGCGTTCATGCTGTTCCTGGTTATTTTCTTTTGGACCCCACCGCACTACTGGCCACTGTCCATGAAGTTCAAGCGTGACTACGCAAACGCCGGAGTGCCCATGCTGCCCGTCGTTGCAGCGGACCGCCGGGTAGCAATCGAGATGGTGCTGTACACGGTCGCAATGATCGCCGCATCGCTCGGTGTGTACTTCTTTGAACGCGACACCATGACCATTGTCTACCCGATCGTGGCGCTCGTACTCGGTCTGTGGTTCCTGGGCATGACCATTGTGATGTACCGCAAGACGGTCGCCGGAGCACGCAAGATCGGGGAGATGAAGGTGTTCCACGCATCGATTACCTACCTCACCCTGCTCTTCGTGGCTGTTGCCGTAGACGTATTTCTACCGTTCTAGTCACTAGCTGCTGTTTTCAGTAGCGAAGGTCCAGTTCTTCCCAGTGCCCGGCGGTGATACCGCCGGGCACTGTTGTATCCAGATAGGCTATTCCCATGGGTAAAAACGATGGTGACCTGCAAGCTTTGACGCGCGGGTTCTTGAATCACCTGCGCGTTGAGCGTGGCCGGTCGGCTAATACGATCGCCGCCTACCGCCGGGACCTAGTGCGGTATAGCCAGTACCTGCTGGCCCAAAACCTTGCGTTTGCCGATGTAGATGAGGCCGTCATCGACGCTTTTATGACCGACGTCCGCACGCCAACCGAGGACCGCCCAGCCCTTGCCACCAGTTCGGCTACACGGCTGCTCGCTACCATTCGCGGGTTACACAGTTTTGCGGCGGCAGAGGGAATCACCCTCGAGAATGCTGCCAAGGACTTAAAACCGCCCCGAGTAGCTCAGCGCCTTCCCAAGGTGCTGACGGTCAGCCAGGTGGAACAGTTACTTGATGCCCCCAACAAGACCTCACTTGCCGGTCTGCGTGACCGGGCTCTTCTTGAGTTTCTCTATTCAACGGGGGCCCGCGTCTCGGAGGCGGTTTCGCTGGATCTTGATGACCTGGTGCTGGACTCTGACTATCCGCACGCCAGAGTCATGGGTAAAGGAAACAAGGAACGGCTTGTTCCCCTCGGCTCCTACGCGGCGACCGCACTTGGCGATTATCTCACTCGGGTTCGAACAGCCTTTGTCTTGGCGGGGCAGGGGACCCCTTCGGTTTTTGTGAATTCTCGGGGCCGCAGACTGAGCCGCCAAAGTGCCTGGACGATCATTCGCAACAGCGCCGTCCTGGCCCAACTGCCCGGGGCCACCGAGGTCACACCACACACGTTGCGGCACTGTTTTGCCACCCACTTACTAGCCGGTGGGGCAGACGTCAGAGTCGTCCAGGAACTTCTGGGGCACGCCTCGGTCACGACCACCCAGTTGTACACCCACGTCACGATCGATGCGTTGCGTGAGGTCTATCTTACGAGCCACCCACGGGCCCAGTGACGTCGCACGGGTATTGAGTACCTGCGGGTAGCCGCCGGGCGAACATGTCATAAACACGCGCACGCACCCGGACACCTCCACAGATATGACGGTTGGTTGTTGTAACGTAAAAGCGTGAGTAGCGAGGCGCTTTTCGGAGATATTTCAAATAACCGTCCACTGGATGTAGTGGGACGGTCCATTCCTGATTTCCCAGTGCCCGCACCGCTTGCCAGTCATGGTCCGGCCCGCATTATTGCCATGTGCAACCAAAAGGGCGGTGTGGGTAAGACGACAACCACGATCAACCTTGCGGCCGCGTTGGCTGAGGTTGGCCGGCGGGTACTGATTGTTGACTTTGATCCGCAGGGTGCTGCCTCCGTTGGGTTGGGAATAGCGACCCACGAGTTGGAAACCACCATCTATGACCTCATGGTGGACCGCTCCGCGTTGATCGATGATGCTATTGTGAGCACCAATTTTGCCGGCTTGGATGTGCTGCCGGCAAACATTGACCTGTCTGCCGCTGAGGTTCAGCTGGTGGGGGAGGTGGCCCGGGAATCCATTTTGGCCCGTGTGCTGCGCCCGGTGATCGATGATTACGACGTCATTTTGATTGACTGCCAGCCTTCGCTTGGTTTGCTGACCGTGAATGCGTTGACCGCTGCGCACGGCGTCCTGATTCCGCTTGAGTGCGAGTTCTTTGCCCTGCGTGGCGTTGCGTTGCTGGTCGAGACCATTGAAAAGGTCCGAGACCGGCTTAACCCACGCCTCGAGGTCGATGGCATTGTTGCGACAATGTTTGACTCACGTACCTTGCATGCTCGGGAAGTTATCTCCCGCGTCTATGAAGCCTTTGGGGACACCCTGATGCACACGGTCATTGGCCGTACGGTGAAGTTTCCCGATGCCTCAGTTGCGGCCGAGCCAATAACGACGTACGCCACCAATCACCCCGGGGCAACCGCCTACCGGCAGCTGGCCCGTGAACTCATTTCCCGCGGTGACGCCGCTTAGTCAAACCTCGGTACCGACCGAGAACGCACCGGGCGATAGGCAAGATTTTCATGTGCATTTGGAGAATTTCTCCGGCCCATTTGACCTGCTGCTGTCGCTGATTGCCAAACACAAACTCGACATAACCGAGATTTCTTTGGCAGCGGTGACCGATGAGTTCATCAGTTATATTCGGATGGCCGATTTTGCAGAGGTCGAGGGTAATACGCTGCTGGGCCGCGATGCCCGCCGCAATTTGGGTTTGGCAAGCGAGTTCCTTCTGGTGGCGGCCACACTATTGGACCTGAAAGCCGCTCGTCTCTTGCCGGATACGGAACTAGATGACCAGGACGCAAACGAGTTACTAGAAGCTCGCGACCTGCTATTTTCGAAGCTCTTGCAGTACCGAGCGTTCAAACACTTGGCCGGTTCCTTTGCCGAGCGACTAGAATCACAGGCCGACTTTTTGCCGCGTGCCACCGCGCTTGAGCCGGAGCTCGCCGCACTCCTGCCTCCTTTGGTTTGGACGCTCACCCCGGACAAACTCGCAGCACTTGCGCGCACTGCATTGGGGGAGCCCGAACAGGTGATCGCACCTCCGACGGTCTCAACGAGCCACCTGCATGGCGCACCGCTGAGCGTGGCCGACGAGGCCCCCGCGGTAATCTCCCAGCTACGGGCGGCCGGGACACTGACGTTCGAGCAGTTGACCGCAACCACAAATAGTGCGCTCGTTACGGTGATCAGGTTCCTTATCTTGTTGGAGCTATTCCGGGAATCCCAAATCACCTTCACCCAAGGTGCGCCGTTGGAAACTCTGCACATCACTTGGGTAGGAGATAGCGACTACGTGCCGTACGCACTCGATGACTACACCGGCCACCCGGCGGGAAGGGAAGTACGTTCGTGATGGATTCTGACCTCGACGATTCGTTACTTACGCGGCTTGAAGCCATTCTCATGGTGATCGACGCTCCCGTCACAACCCAAGACTTAAGCCAGGCGCTAACGGTGTCCCAAGCGGGCATCGAGAAGCATTTGCTTGCACTGCAAGCCGACTATGAGGGCGAACTGGGTGGGCGCAAGCGCGGTTTTACGCTGCGCCAACTTGCCGGTGGCTGGCGGATCTATAGCGCGGCCGAGCAGTTCACCGACGTCAGCGAGTTTGTGATGACCGGCAAGACCGCAAAACTCTCAAATGCGGCCCTCGAGACCCTCGCGGTCGTTGCTTACCGGCAACCCGTGACCCGCGCCCAAATTGCCGCGATCCGCGGGGTCAACGTCGATGGGGTCATTCGGACCCTACTAGCACGCGATTTGATCACAGAAAGCGGGATTTCCGCGCTGACTGGCGCCAATTTGTATGAAACTACCGCATACTTTAAAGAGCGCATGGGGATTGACCAGTTAACTGAGCTTCCCGCGCTCGCCCCCGCGTTGCCTGAGTTAGCAGAGATTCCACAGCTCGAATCCGAGTTGGATCCACTAAGTTAGATAACCGGCGGCCCACTAACCGCAAGACAACCCGCGCCTAGCGCATAATTCAAGGAGAACACATGGCTACCCGTGGCGGACGCAAGAAAGCAAGGCCGCAACCTAAACCGGCCGACCATGATGTCCACGTAGCCGACGGTGTCCGGCTGCAAAAGGTAATGGCTGACGCTGGTGTGGGATCACGCCGCAAGTGTGAACTACTCATCGAGCAGGGCCGCGTTGAAGTTGACGGTGTCCTGGTCCTCGAGGTTGGTGTCCGCGTGGACCCTGAAACCAGCGTGATCCACGTTGACGGCATGCGCATCCAGCAGGACCAAACCAAGATCACCATCGCCGTGAACAAGCCGACGCGTATGGTCTCAACCATGTCCGACCCGCAGGACCGCCCAACGGTAGCCGAGCTGATTGCCGGGCGCACCGAGCGCCTGTTCCACGTTGGACGCCTCGACTACGAGTCCGAGGGTCTCCTGCTGCTGACGAACGACGGCGAGCTCGCGCACCGCTTGCAGCACCCTAAGTATGAGATCCCTAAGGTGTACCTGGTCACCCTTGACGGCCGGTTGCCTAACGGTGTTGGCTCACGCCTGCTCAAGGGCATTGAACTCGAAGACGGTATTGCCTCGTTCGACAAGTTCAAGGTCGTTGATCAAACGTCTATGGAAACACTCGTTGAGGTCGAACTCCACAGCGGCAAGAACCGCATTGTGCGCCGCATGTTCGATGAAGTTGGCTACCCGGTGACGCGCCTGGTCCGTACCGCAATTGGTCCAATCCGCTTGGGCGACTTGAAGCAGGGTCGTACCCGCATCTTGGGCAAGACCGAGTTGGGTACCCTCATGTCCCGCGTGGAAATGTAACTTCACCCCTTTTCCACTTTTACCGCCGCACCAAAAGGAATTACGTCATGACCGCTGCTTTGCCGCTGCCACTTTCAATTGCGATCGATGGCCCATCCGGATCCGGAAAATCCAGTGTCTCAAAGGCCGTTGCCCACCGCCTTGGGCTGGCCTATTTGGACACCGGCGCCATGTACCGCGCCGCAACCTGGTGGTGCCTGCGTGAGGGAGTAGTGCTGACAAATCAGGACGACGTTACCGCTGTGGTGACCACCATGCCGCTTGAGATGGGCGTGGATCCACAGGACCCTATGGTCCACGTGGATTCCATTAACCTTGCCGAGGCCATCCGCGATTCCAGTATTTCTAAGAAGGTCTCAGCGGTAGCTACGAACCTTGAGGTGCGCGGGTACCTCAAGGCTTTGCAACGCCAGATCATGACCGCGGAGCGCACCGGCGGGTTCTCCCGTGGTCGCGGTGTGGTTGCCGAGGGACGCGATATCACGACAGTGGTGGCCCCCGATGCGGATGTGCGAATCTTGCTAACAGCTAGCGACGAGGCTCGTTTGGCTCGCCGCGCACTCGACGTGCATGGCGCTGCCGATGCCGCCGCCGTTGAGGCAACACGCGATGAGGTGCTGCGCCGCGACGCTGACGACTCAACCGTGTCCGAGTTCCAGGTCGCATCTGACGGAGTGGTAACCATTGACTCCTCGGATCTCAACTTTGACCAGACCGTCGAAGCCGTGCTGCAGGTAATTGAGCAGGTCACCGCAGCAAAATAAGCAGGTAGCTCGAATGAAGAACAAAGCGGATACCGCACCGTGGGCGCCGCGTCCATTTGGGCCTAAGTGGGCCCGGATTGTGGGCCTGGTGTTGGTAAAGACCCTGTGGCGGGTCCAAGTGACCGGACAAGAGAACGTATGTGCTGCCGGCCCAATCATTGTGGCCGGCAACCACACCGCGTTACTTGATGGCCCCTTGTTGATCGGGGTGACGCCACGTCCCGCGCACTTTTTGGTTAAAGGATCGTTGTTTAGTGGTCCGCTCGGCGTGATCCTGCGCGGGGCCGGGCAGATTCCGGTGACCAAGGAGAAGGGACGCGGCGCATTAGCCGCGGCCCAGACGGTCCTGGAGCGCGGGGGAGCCGTGGGAATATTCCCAGAAGGCACCCGCGGAGCCGGGGACCTTTCTCAGATTCACCCCGGCGTCGGCTGGCTTGCCGCCCATACCCAGACCCCCGTTGTTCCCGTTGCTATTTTGGGCACCCGGACCGCCGGAAAGTCCGTCAAGTCGCTACCGCGGTTACGGTCCAAGATTGTGGTCCATTTTGGGGTGCCGGTAACACCGCAGCCGACGGAAACTCCCGGCCGGCGCGACGTGGTTGCGGCCACCGAACAGGTCAGGCAAGCGCTCATTGAAACGATCACGCAGACCTCAAGCGCTTCCGGAATCTCATTACCCCAAGACCCACCAAAGCGCGAGACCAACTAGCGCTGGGGTTACCCCAAGCGGACTCGCTGACCCGTTACAGAAGCCGTACCGAACGTAAATTCCTAACTCCAAGTTCTACTCCTTCCACCCTCATCCGGTAGGAATTAGGACAAAAATCCTTCCCGGGCCGGCACTATGAAATACGGATCACAGAAATGTGGTCGTAATTGCGTCCTCGTACTGGGACAATAGACTTTATGACCACTTCAGCTAACCAGCCGCAAGCCGATTCTGCGCCACAAGATGCCCAGGAACCCGTTGATCGGGAACATGCACTGCGGGCCGGACTTGCAGAGTATGACCTTGGCGAGGAAGACCTTGCCCTTCTAGGGGGTCACTTTGACGAGTTCGGTAACAGCACCTCTGGAGAACCACTTCCGGTACTAGCCGTCGTTGGTCGTCCCAACGTTGGTAAGTCCACGTTGGTCAACCGTATTTTGGGCCGCCGCGAAGCGGTAGTTGAGGACACCCCGGGGGTAACCCGTGACCGTGTCAGCTACCCCGCCGAGTGGGCTGGTCGCTCCTTCACCCTGGTAGACACCGGTGGTTGGGAAGCTGACGTCCTCGGTATTGACGCACGCGTAGCCGAGCAAGCTGAAATGGCAATTGATCTTGCCGACGCCGTGATCTTCGTGGTCGACGCAACCGTTGGTGCTACCGCAACCGACGAGCAGGTTGTCCGCCTGCTGCGCAAAACCAAGAAGCCTGTGCTGCTGTGCGCCAACAAGGTTGACTCCTCGCACGCCGAGCTCGAAGCAGCTGAGCTTTGGAGCCTTGGCCTAGGGGAGCCGCACCCGGTTTCCGCGCTGCACGGCCGTGGCACCGGTGACCTGCTTGAAGCCGCCATGAACATCTTGCCTAAGAAGACACAGTTCGGTGTGGCCCGCCCGGCCGGCCCGCGCCGCGTTGCCTTGGTAGGACGCCCCAACGTTGGTAAGTCCTCGCTCCTGAACAAGCTTGCCGGCGAGAGCCGCGTAGTGGTCGATGACGTTGCTGGCACCACCCGCGACCCGGTTGATGAGCTCATTGAGCTCAAGGGTGAGCAGTGGGTCTTTGTTGACACCGCCGGTATTCGCCGTCGCGTTCACCAGACCTCAGGTGCTGACTTCTACGCTTCCTTGCGTACCCAGGCAGCAATCGAGAAGGCCGAGGTTGCCGTTGTGCTTCTCGATGCCTCACAAACGTTGACCGAGCAAGACCAGCGAATCATTTCCTTGGTTGTGGACTCCGGTCGCTCAGTTGTCATTGCGTTCAACAAGTGGGACTTGATGGACGAGGACCGCCGTCCTTACCTGGAACGTGAGATCGAGCGCGACCTGCAGAGCGTTGCTTGGGCACCGCGCGTGAACCTCTCGGCTCACACCGGTTGGCACAACGACCGCCTGGTCCCTGCGCTAAACAAGTCGCTGGCGTCTTGGGATACCCGTATTCCAACCGGCCGGTTGAACTCGTTCCTTGGTGAACTCGTTGCCGCCACCCCGCACCCTGTGCGCGGCGGTAAGCAGCCACGTATCCTCTTTGCCACCCAGGCTAGCGCCCGTCCGCCACGCTTTGTTCTCTTTGCGACCGGGTTCCTTGAGGCCGGTTACCGCCGGTTCATTGAGCGCCGTCTGCGTGAAGAGTTTGGCTTTGAAGGCTCCCCAATTGAGATCGCAGTGCGTGTCCGGGAGAAGCGTAAGCGCTAACCACCTAGGCTTGAGTCATGTCAAACAGTGGACTTCAACAGGCTCGCACCAAGATGCAAGAAGCATCGGTGCACCCGATTGCGATTTCAGTTTTTGAACGGCTCTACCGGCAGTTAGAGCAGAACACGGATGGGTTTATCCGTGAGTCTGACATTTCGCCGCTGACCGAGGTCACCTCGTTGGGTGACCTCGACGGCGGCGATGTGCTTGCTAGCACGTTGCAGACCGGTGTGCCCGACCCATCGGCCATTGATGTTGCCCGAGCCGATCAGCCGGCCAAGGCGTTGGCCAAGACCGCCATGGTAAAGCTCAACGGTGGTTTGGGCACGTCCATGGGGATGAGCCAAGCAAAGTCATTGTTGCCGGTCCACCAGGGTTTGAGTTTCCTCGACATCATTGCGGGACAGGTCCGCTGGGCTCGCGCGCGGCACGGTATCTCGTTGCCGATCATCTTCATGAATAGCTTCCGTACGGAAGCTGACACGCTTGCAGCGCTAGCGAAGTACCCGGACCTAGCCGTGCCAGGCATCGGCATTTCTATGATGCAGAACCAGGAGCCCAAACTCCGCGCGGATGACCTGACCCCCGTTGAGTGGCCGGCGAACCCGGAACTTGAGTGGTGCCCACCTGGTCACGGTGACGTTTACACCGTGCTGCAAACTTCAGGAACCCTCGACGCGCTCGTTGCTGCGGGGTACGAATACCTTAATATTTCTAACGCAGACAACCTCGGTTCGGCACCAAACCCAACGATTGCTCAGTGGTTTGAAGATAGCGGCGCAAGCTTTGCTGCCGAGGTCGTCCAAAAGACCGAGGCGGACCGCAAGGGTGGCGCCCAGGTTGTGCGCGACGGCCAGATCATCCAACGTGAGACCGCGCAGATCGCTCCCGAGGACATGGATGTTGCCAGCGACATCACCGTGCACCGGTTCTTCAACGCCAATAACCTTTGGATCCGGATCTCCGCGCTCCAAGAGCTTATTGCCAAGAACGATGGGGTAGTAGCCCTGCCGCTTATCAAGAATTACAAGACGGTCGATCCCACCGATAAGACGTCAACGCCCGTGGTCCAGATTGAATGTGCGATGGCCGCCGCGATTGAGCTTTTCCCGGACGCCGTCGCAGTACACATTGACCGGTCCCGGTTCCTGCCCGTCAAGACCACCAACGATCTGCTGCTGCTGCGCTCAGACATTTACGCGCTAACCGAGAGTTTTAACCTGCGTGCCCAAGCCGTTGAGCCACTCATTACGCTGGATCCAGCCCACTACGCCCTGATTAACGAGTTTGATGCTCGTTTCCCTGCGGGACCACCCGCGCTCTCGCAAGCCGAGAGCCTCACGGTAACGGGGGACTGGACGTTTGGTGCAGACGTAACCGCGCTGGGCGCTGCGGTGTTGTCCTCGGACGATCCCGCCGCCCCGCAAGAGGTTCCCGCCGGAACCAAAATCACCGCGCAAGGTATCACGGCATAACGCATCACCGCGTAACCACCGCAGCGCAGAGCCCGGCCATTAGCACTTACCCAAGTGAAGTCAACGCCCAACCCGGGCGTGATTAATCACCCACGCCACCAGCCGGTTCGCTTTTAGTTTTGGTACCCAAGTTTGGTACTATTACGGGGTTGCAGTCACGCATCAGTGTGATTGTTACGGGCTATGGCGCAGCTTGGTAGCGCGTCCGCCTGGGGGGCGGAAGGCCGTGGGTTCGAATCCCGCTAGCCCGACCATCACAGCCGCAGGATATCAACAGATATTCTGCGGCTGTCCTCATTTCCTTCAAAATTGTTCCCAAAAACTGCGAGTTACCGGCCAAAACGTGGTGCTATTTCCGGGTGTGTCGTGCTTGGTTTTGGGTTTTAGCTTGTGGTGGTCCATTGGAAATCTTCGCCTAGACCTGTGTCGTATAGGGCTGGTTGTCCGATGTCTGAGTGGGGTGTACTAATGTTCTTGGACAGTCTTCATATGAGAGAAGATAGAGAACATGGCAGCAGGATCGAAGAAGCGGTTTAGTCCGCAGTTCAAGGCAGAAGCAGTACAACTCGTGGTGATGAGTGATCGAATGATCACAGAAGTCGCCCAAGAGTTGGGGATCTTGCCAGGGACTTTGGGAAACTGGGTAGGTAAATATCGGCGGGAAAACGCTGTTGAGGAAGTAGATCAGCCGTTATCGGTTTCTGACCGGGTGCGACTCAGTGAATTGGAAGTTGAAGTGCGTCGGTTGCGGATGGAGAATGATTTCCTAAAAAAAGCAGCGGCCTTCTTCGCCCGTCAGCAGGACTGAATGAGAAATCAGCCCTGATTGAAGCGGAGAAGGACAACTTCCCGATTGCTTGGATGTGCCAAAAACTTGATATTCCACGGTCCTCTTTTTATGCCTGGCGTGCACGTGTTGACGTCACTACGGCCAGTGCCGCACGGCGCAAGGATCTAGGTGACCAGATCAAACTGATCTTTATAGATCGTCTTAAAGTCTATGGGTGCCGGCGTATTACAGCTGAGCTCAACAGTGCAGGTATTGCCTGTTCAGTGGGCCTGGTGGCCTCGATCATGCGAGAAAAGGACCTCGTGGCTATCCAACCTCGGGCGTGGAAACGAACTACGACTCAAGGGGACTGTGATCATGACATTCCCGACCTCATAGGCCGTGATTTCAGCCCTGATACGGGCTTACCCGGTGAGCGCCTCGTTGGCGACATTACCTACCTTCGAACAGGGCAAGGATGGCTCTACCTGGCCACCGTTATTGACCTAGCCACCCGGATGGTTGTGGGCTGGCAGCTCGCTGACAATCCAATACGGCTGCGACTTTGGTATTGGTACCAGTGCGTACACCGCTAATTATTGATGCCCTGAAAATGGCGAGAACACACGGAAGAGTCGCCCCAAAAGCAATATTCCATAGCGATCGAGGCAGCCAATACACCTCGGATGATTTTCATAAATACTGCAAGGAGAACGGGTTCATTCAATCCATGGGGCGCACGGGTGTGTGCTGGGATAATTCCGTCGCCGAGAGCTTCTTCTCGTCATTGAAGAACGAGATGTACCACCACCAGGTCTTTCCTACCCGGGCCAGAGCACGCTTCGCAGTCGCTGATTACATCGAGATTTTCTACAATAGAAAACGGATCCACTCTTCCTTGGGATATCAAACACCCTTCCAAACCTGGGTCCAAAAGATCCAAACTCAAGACCAGCAAGCAGCATAAGAAACAACAAATCTAGAAGATGAGTGTCTAAGAAATTTGACACACCTCAACGGATTGTGGTCACGAGAATGGTTTGTGAACAGGGCTAGGAACTATGGTCCCGCCACCGTTGAGGTCATCACCCAGATTCTGGATCGCACCAAGATTGAGGCCCAAGCGTACTTAGCGTGCCGCAACATTTTGACAGAACTGGGGCGTAAGAAAGGGGTGCTGGAAGAAACATGCCAGGAAATGATCAGCATCAATGGTCACCCCACCTACACGTCCCTGAAACGGGTCATGGCCACCATTGTAGAGGCCAAGAAGCATGCTGGACCAGCCGTTGCGGCAGCTGACAACGTCAAGGACCTAACCAAGATTCAAGACCTCTCTGGGGCATTTGTTCGCGATCCAAGCCACTACCAAGTACGGGGGCTATGATGCTCAACGACGTGGATCACCAAAAAATCAGGTCTCTTCGGTTGACCGTATTTGCACAGAAATTCTTCGAGCTGGTCAATGACCCAGCGAATGAGAAGTTACTGCCCGAAGAAGTGTTCATGAAAGCAGCAGACCACACCTTAGATATTCGCCGGTCCAACAAGATCGACCGGCTCATCAAACAAGCCCGGTTTCCATTACCCACCGCTTCGATTGCGGAGCTGCACTACCTGCCAGGGCGGGCAATCAACGAAACCCAGATGAAACGGTACGCAAACCACCCCTGGCGTGATGACCCCACAAACCTGTTGATCATCGCGCCAAGCGGTGGCGGAAAAACCTACATCGCCTGCGCAATTGGGATCGCCGCCTGCCACACCGAATACTCCGTGTATTACTCACGACTCGATGAGCTCGCAAGGAAACTGCTGACCGCCCGCGATAACAACAAGGAATACGACGCGCTGCTAGAAAGGCTCAACGAAACAGATATTTTGATCCTGGACGACTTCTTGACGGTGGGAGTCGATCAAAACGTGGCCAGTGACCTGTTTGCGATCTTGGTCGGGCGAGAACACAAACTACCCACCATCATCGTCAGCCAGACCGAACCCGGATACTGGCTCCAAGCCCTACCCGACCGTGTCGCAGCAGACTCCATCGTCAACCGACTGGCCAACAACGCCAGAGTCTTAAATATCGGAGACACCGATATGCGCAAACTTAAACACGAAAAGGCTCGAGACCAAGCTGACTTTTGGGAATAGATTCCAGTCCAACCCTAACCAGTTAAATCCCGAGCCTCCCTACTAAATAGTATTGGCCAAGTCCCCTTGATAGGGTCTTGGCCAATACTCAAATCACACCCAGGCCAGTACCAACAAGCCAGAACGAGCGTACCCACTACCCAGAAACCGGAATACCAAGTAACCAGAACAGAAGTACCATCAAGCCCTATCTAACACTTGTTGTTATCTCAGTTCGTTCGCGATTCTGTTGCAGTCTAAGATGAGGTCTTCGAGGGTGCTCCATGAGTAGTCGGACATTGAGCTACTTAGTTGAATTAGTTCTGTTTCTGAGACTCTAGCGAGAACTGTTGATGTGTCTAGGCAGATTTGTAGTTTGACTTCGCGTCCGTTTGAGTCGAAGGCGTTTAGTATGTCTGATGCTTGGTCTGAGAAGAGTGTGGCGACGGTGATGCTTGGGGTTGTGTATTTTACGTCGCCGATTGGGTCTCGGTCGGCGGTTGTGCTTTTTGATGGTGTGGGGCTTTGTGAAGTTGTGGTTGGTTGGGTCGTTGGGGTGGGTTCTTCAGTCGTCCATGTTGCTGGTTCTGTTACTGGCCCGCATGCTGCCAGTGTCAGAAGGATAGCTGCTCCTGCCGAAATTAGTAGCGGTCGTTTTCCTGAGGGTTTAGCTTTTGGTCCCGAGATTGTCATGCTCCCTATAGTGCCTTGTTTGGGCGTTTTTCGCTAACTGGTGATTTTTAGGCAAAAAATTAACCGGGGTTTGGCCGGTTCCGTGTTTTCGGATTATGCATGCGGTGTCTTGACGGCTAAGATCGTCGGTCATGTGGTGTCTCGTTGTGGAGGCGCATGTTTTGGATCTGGGGGAACGATGATTATTTTCTTGCGCGTTATGGGAACCGTCAATCTGATTTTTGGGCTGGTTCTGTTGTTTGGCCAGAATCGGAGTTTGCCTCCAGGGGCTGCAATGGACGGGACAACGTTTATTACAGATTCTCTTGGTTCGCTGCTTTGGTTAGGGTCATCGGTTCTTTTGTTTTATGGCGCTGCGAAACGCAGTAAAGCTTCTAAAGACGATTAACTATTATGACCCCTGTACTTTGTACGGGGGTTCAGTTGTTCTTTTGACTGTCCTTGGCTGCTTTGATGAACATTTCGCGGGCGTTGAGTAGGATTTCTCCATGCTGTGTCCCGTCTACTGCGAAGAGTTCCTTGCTGATGTTTAGGTAGCTGAGCGCAGTATTTGCCACTGCCTCCGGCGCACGAAATGCGATGTGGGGTGTACTAATGTTCTTGGACAGTCTTCATATGAGAGAAGATAGAGAACATGGCAGCAGGATCGAAGAAGCGGTTTAGTCCGCAGTTCAAGGCAGAAGCAGTACAACTCGTGGTGATGAGTGATCGAATGATCACAGAAGTCGCCCAAGAGTTGGGGATCTTGCCAGGGACTTTGGGAAACTGGGTAGGTAAATATCGGCGGGAAAACGCTGTTGAGGAAGTAGATCAGCCGTTATCGGTTTCTGACCGGGTGCGACTCAGTGAATTGGAAGTTGAAGTGCGTCGGTTGCGGATGGAGAATGATTTCCTAAAAAAGCAGCGGCCTTCTTCGCCCGTCAGCAGGACTGAATGAGAAATCAGCCCTGATTGAAGCGGAGAAGGACAACTTCCCGATTGCTTGGATGTGCCAAAAACTTGATATTCCACGGTCCTCTTTTTATGCCTGGCGTGCACGTGTTGACGTCACTACGGCCAGTGCCGCACGGCGCAAGGATCTAGGTGACCAGATCAAACTGATCTTTATAGATCGTCTTAAAGTCTATGGGTGCCGGCGTATTACAGCTGAGCTCAACAGTGCAGGTATTGCCTGTTCAGTGGGCCTGGTGGCCTCGATCATGCGAGAAAAGGACCTCGTGGCTATCCAACCTCGGGCGTGGAAACGAACTACGACTCAAGGGGACTGTGATCATGACATTCCCGACCTCATAGGCCGTGATTTCAGCCCTGATACGGGCTTACCCGGTGAGCGCCTCGTTGGCGACATTACCTACCTTCGAACAGGGCAAGGATGGCTCTACCTGGCCACCGTTATTGACCTAGCCACCCGGATGGTTGTGGGCTGGCAGCTCGCTGACAATCCAATACGGCTGCGACTTTGGTATTGGTACCAGTGCGTACACCGCTAATTATTGATGCCCTGAAAATGGCGAGAACACACGGAAGAGTCGCCCCAAAAGCAATATTCCATAGCGATCGAGGCAGCCAATACACCTCGGATGATTTTCATAAATACTGCAAGGAGAACGGGTTCATTCAATCCATGGGGCGCACGGGTGTGTGCTGGGATAATTCCGTCGCCGAGAGCTTCTTCTCGTCATTGAAGAACGAGATGTACCACCACCAGGTCTTTCCTACCCGGGCCAGAGCACGCTTCGCAGTCGCTGATTACATCGAGATTTTCTACAACAGAAAACGGATCCACTCTTCCTTGGGATATCAAACACCCTTCCAAACCTGGGTCCAAAAGATCCAAACTCAAGACCAGCAAGCAGCATAAGAAACAACAAATCTAGAAGATGAGTGTCTAAGAAATTTGACACACCTCAATGTGTGCGTATGGGACAGCAATATCTGGGTGGAGTTCGAACTAGTCCAAGGTGGGGATGTCGTCGTCCCGATCTGCTTGGGTAGAGGCTTCTGCGAATCGGACGAGTGTGGCGTCGAAGTTGGCATAGTGCTCAGCGAGGTCGCGGTTCTGCTTATTTTTGCTTCCTTGCTGGTTGCCCGGTTGCTCATGAACGTAGTGACTACTGATCCTGCGATTGCAAGGAGTCCACCTGACTGGGTCCCTGTTAGCAGTCCAGCGTCTATGCGGGTACTGGTTTAGGGTGGTTGACCTGGGTGTCCCAGGCTTCGTTCGGTGTGAGACTGTGCACGTCAAGGATTTGAGACACTCTAATGTTGTTTTCTTTTAAGCTGCCTTGATCTGGCGGTGGTTTTGGTAGTTCTGTAACGCTGTTTCTGGTGGTATCCCATTGTTGCGGGCGTGAGGCCGTTTACGGTTGTACCAAACTTCGATATATTCCATCACCGCGGTGCGAGCTGCGAGGTGATTGGGGAACGACCGTTGATGATACATTTCAGTCTTAAAATGCGAAAAGAATGATTCAGCCACAGCATTGTCCCAAGCCACCCCCGTCTCTCCCATGGACTGAGTGACCTTGTTGTTTTTGCACCATTTCTGAAATTCGCTCGAAGTGTATTGTGAGCCACGATCTGAGTGAAATATGGCTCCATTGGGATCCAACTGTCCGTGATCTCTGGCCATCGCTAGGGCTTGAATAACAAGATCTCGTCGCATATGGCTGTCCATTGACCAACCAATTACCTTGCCGTTTGCTAGGTCAATAACGGTGGCCAAATACAACCACCCTGACCCAGTGCGAAGATAGGTTATATCGCCACAAAGCCTTGTCCCGGGCACCGTTGAAGAGAAGTCGCGATTGCCATCGGCGTCAAGCATATGGTTCTTAATATGCTCGGTTCGGGCATCAGGATCAGGGGCCGTGGTCTTCTTCCAAGCCCGCTTCCGCACTGCTTCAAGCTTGTGATCAGCCATAATTGAACCGACTGTGCCGGCACTGATCTTGACCCCTTTATTGCCTAATATCAACGTGAGTTGATCGCGGCCCGCCATACCCTTGGCATCATGGAACTCCGTAGTCACAAGGGTCTCTAACTCTTCATGACGAACCTGGGTTGCAGTCTTTGGCTTCGGGTGAAGCCGCCGATAATATGAGGCCCGAGAGATACCAAGTTTGCGACACATCCAGGCAACCGGGAAATAAGCCTTCTGAGCAGCGACGAAATCGAAGTAATCTTTTACTGTTGCTTCGCGGCAAAGAAGGCGCTGACTTTTCCCAAAAATGCGATCTCCCTCTTCAGTTCCGCATTCTCAGCTTCTAAGGCCTTGTACTGAGCCCACTCAACCGGCCCACGGTCATCACCACCAGCGTCAGGATGCTCTTTTTTCCAAGCCCTGACCCAATTCCCCAACGAACCATCACTAACACCAATTTCCTCAGCAACCTGAACAATTGGTCGGCCAGAAGAAATCACCAACTCAACCGCATCTGCCTTAAACTCCGCACTAAACTTACGACGACTGGACATAAACCCGATTCTCCTAAGCACTGTCTCAAATCATTGTACGAGCGCAAACGCTATCGAGAGCATCATCGGTCCCCAGGAGTGAGCTCACGCCGCCACCTTTTCCTTGTGTGGGTTGTGGATGAAGCGGCATGCCATTTCGCCCGTGGGTCTGAATACTGCAAGAATTCTTGCAGCAGCGGATCGAATAAGCCTTTCTTGAACTTGTTAGCCAGTTTGTCGGCCTTCGACTCAGAGATTGGGGCGTTGTTTTATACTCCTAAATATAGGAGCCAATTGCGAATCTCGTTTCTCGTTGAACGATCAACTTCTTTGAAAAATGACGCAGTTCTCCCTACAAAACTCATGTCTCGAAAGACAAGAGGATACGAACAGATTGGATGCCCAGAAGTGGGCGGGAGGGCGATGAGGGCAGCGTCGCCCAAGCCGGAATGTCAGAGGGTTACTTTAGACCTCGCTGAAACAGCCTTACCTAGGGCGGAAGAAGCGTTCCCAACCCACTTCGAGGTAACAGTGACGTTACCGGCTTCAACTTTAGAAAGGTAGGAACTGTGAGTTCCAATTGCTTGAGCGGCTTCCACCTGACTCATGCTCACTGTCTCTCGCAACCTTAGGAGAGAAGGACCAATTGTGTTTTTGTTGTTGTTCATAGTCAACAAGCTGGGTGGTGTTGACTGCAAAAGCCGACCGTGAAAGTCAACATGTGTATAAATGTTGACTCCGAGCGTCAACACGCTGTGCTTTCATTATGAAAGAGAACAAAATTAGTCAACAAGAGATTTTCGCCGAGTCGCTGCGAGAGCAAGACTTGTTGTCTCTGGCGAATGAGTTTCGTGAGGCGCGCAATGCTCTCGGACTTACCCAGGCTCAACTTGCCGAGCGTGCCGACGTAGGAATCGGGACGATCCGAAATCTTGAGTCAGGCGAACGGCGCACCCAAACGGCGAATCTTGTGAAGATTCTCAACGTAGTGGATCTCCAAGGGGAATCGAATCGAAGATGTCCCCATGGGAGGAAGAAGTTGCAGCTGCGACCATCGGTGTCCTCAGGAACATCCCAGAGGCGATACGCGCTCAGGCCTTCGCTGACGGCCTAGAGCTAATGGCGACTGCGCCGGCGCGTTACGCATTCCCTGCACTCAAGAAGCATCCGGACGCAGACGAGGAGGACGAAGCCCTTTGATCGATCTCATCACTTTGGCAAGGCGGCAAGGATTCCACGTGGAGTTCTTGCCGCTTGCCGAATATGACGGATTGCTATTGTCTGGCGGGAATATTCTCGTGGACTCTGGAATAACTGAGCGCAGGCAGCGCGAGACCATTGCCCATGAACTGGGGTATGCCTACTATGGGCACTCCCATGGCGCTGAGCACGATGACGAGATCTATGAGCGCCAGGCAAACAGTTTCGCCGCGAGGCTGCTGGTAGACCCGGTTGAGTACGCCATTGCCGAATCCCTCCACCCTCACCCCGGGGCAATAGCGAAAGAACTCGGCGTATCCCAATACCTCGTAGAATTGCGGCAAACCCAGTTACAGTCTGTCTAGCTCTATACTTAGGCAAAGTTCTCAAATGTAATTCTCTTGCCAACGGAGTCTAAGTGCGTGGTTGCTTGTTTATGATTCTCTACGGCGTTAGCGCCGTAATGCTATTGGCTGGTTCTGGCTCGGGTGTTACTGCTATTTTCGTTATCGGGATACTTGCTTTACTCGGAACGATCACCTTGCAAATCGCAACAAGGCCAACTGTCGAACAGTTGCGGTTGCGAGCCGAAACACTCAGGCTTAAAGCTGCGGTGGAGCAGTCCGAACGCGACGTAGTTCAGGCAAAAATGGACTTTTTAGACGCTAAGATCGCACATGAGCGCCAATTATTGAGGAGCGAACAAATGGCGCGAAGTGAAGCGCCGAAAGTTGGACCGCCAGACGTGCCAGACATTGAAGTCCGCGAGCGGTATCGCAAGTTCCCTAGGGATCAAGGAATCGAGATGGAGATACGTGCTCGATACTACGATGAGGAAAGGGCGCGTGCCGCTCGGGCGGGCAAGACGGTGAAGCAGCTTCGCGCGGGGATCCTAAACATAGAAGAAACCAAAGCGGCACTCGACGCCTTGCTGGCAAGTGGCGAAACGATGCCAGCATTTCGAGTTGTTCGGGGTGGAAGCGGTCTTGCTGTAGCTTTACCTGATGGACGTGGTGTTGATCCAAAGAGCATACATCTGCGTCACTGGGATATTTATGGTTCTAGAATCGTCGGCAGGTCTCACTACAAGGCAGGCCAAGTTGAGCGGGGTGACGGACAAATGCTCAAGTTGAAGAGGGAGCCAGAGAACGACCATGACGCGAACGCGATCGCGGTGATGACGTCTTCGGGGGCTTCAAAGATTGGCTACATCGCCAAGGGGCAAGCGAAAAGAGTAGCCAAGGCAATGGATGGCGGTCTTGATCTAGTCGCGCACACAATGATGAATGGTTCCCAAGTGCTCGTAACCACACCTGAGATGTGGGACGAGATGCAGCGGTAGCTTGTTCCCACGTACTGTTTCTGGGCAACAAAAAAGTGGCCCTCACTCAAGTTGAGTGGGGGCCATTGCTGTTCATACTTGGAGGGTAGTTCTGGAGATGGAAGTCTGTGGGGTAAATTCCCGCTGACTCTTTTCGTCAGGGTGATGAAAAATGATTTTTCTGTTTGGCGAGAGGTATGTGTCCGGAGACGCGCCGAAACTTGGCTTTGTGTGTCCAATGGTCACACGATTAGAAAGCCTGTTGGGATTGTGTGCCTCTAATGTAATTGTCGAAGCCCGAGAAGTGCCGAGAAATGTTGATATTTAGCCGTTTCTGACCTTATTTCGAACGGGTTCGAATCCCGCTAGCCCGATGATTGTGATGTAGCAGGACATAGTTCTTATGCGTCCCGGAACATCGTTTAGGTTGATAGATTTTGGTGGTGTCAATGGCGATTCCATTAGGTAGTCCCCTCACTGTCTGTCAGCGGACATGAAAAACTGCCCATAGATGGCCAGGAAAGTGCCCGCTGATGGCCAAGTAAATTGCCCATAGGTGGCCATGAGATCTGCCCATTTTTGTACTGACACCTGTTGCGGTTAAGCGGCGGGAGCCTCTTCCTGGGGTTTGATGTTGATGTCTAGTCACATCAGTTCCACTCAGGAAGAGGCCTTGTATGAAGTCTGACGGAGAAATCATGGAAATTCTAGAAGCGTACGATCTGACACAGTCGTTTCGGAGTGCGGCCGTACTGGCGGGGTGTTCCCATCACACGGTTGCTAAGCATGTTGAGGCTCGGGCTGCCGGTCGGCCTATTGCCCAGCTGGCGGTTCGGGAAAAGATCACGGATGATTTTTTGCCTCATATCGAGGGGTGGATTGATAGTAGCAGCGGGACGATCCGCAGCGATGTTGTGCATGGCAAACTGATTGGGTTAGGGTACACGGGGTCTGAGCGCACGACTCGGCGTGTGGTGAAGCAGGTGCGTTTGGCTTGGCAGTTTGGACACACGCGGGTACACCGTCCGTGGATCACGGAGCCCGGGCTTTGGCTGCAGTACGACTTTGGTGATGGCCCTGTCATTGATGGCGTTAAAACGGTCTTGTTCGTGGCTTGGTTGGCATGGTCACGGTTCCGGATCGTGATCGCGCTGCGGGACAAAACAGCGCCTTCGGTGTTTGGGGCGCTGGACCGTTCCTTTCGTATTCTAGGTGGAGCCCCTACTTATGTATTGACAGATAATGAGAAAACGGTGACGGTCTCTCATATTGCAGGAGTTCCGGTCCGTAACTTGCAGACCGTTGATTTTGCGCGATATTACGGGGTCACCGTGTTGACGTGTGCGCCGGCAGATCCTGCAACCAAGGGTGGGGTGGAAGCTTCCGTCAAGCTGGCTAAGGCCGATCTCGTACCAAAATCAACGAACTTACGTGAAGAGTATGACTCCTTTGAAGAGCTCGAAGCTGCATGTGCGTCGTTCATGGATCGTGTTAATACCCGTGAGCACCGGGTGACCAAACGTCTGCCAGCGTCGATGTTGAACGAGGAAGTGTTACGCCTACACCGGGTCCCTGACGACCCGCACTTGGTGTCGTTTGGGGTTCCCCGGGCCGTGCCAGCTAATACGCCTATGGTCACGTTTAACCATGGCCAATATTCAGTGCCATCGTACTTGCTTGGGCAAAAGGTATTGGTCCGTCAGCACGGCACTGGCCCTAGTGAACAGGTCATCATCATGCATCTGGGCCCCGACGGGGTCAGGGAAGTGGCCCGCCACCACAGTACTTCACCAGGTAGTCCAGCGATCAATAATGATCATTTTCCTGAACATGTCGACAAAATTCCCGGGCACTACACGCTACGACCAAGCAGCGCGTCTGAGCTTGAGTTCTTGGCCATAGGTGTAGGGGCGGGCACGTGGTTGCGTGAAGCATGTGCGGTAGGTACCAAACGCATTACCCAGAAAATGGCAGAAGCTGTTGCACTATCAAAGATCGCGGGTGTCGATGCGGTCGATCACGCGTTGGGCACTGCAGCAGTTCATGGGCGTTTTGCGCATGATGATCTGGCCTCTATCTTGTATTCCACCAGACCCAATCCGATTACCCACAGTGCCAATGAGGACGTGTCCTTAACTCAAGGGACCAGCAGCTGGGCTGCTATCACCAGCACATACCCCGTTGGAAAGGAGAAACAATGAATCCACTCAATACCCCAGCTGCTGGACTTCCCAGTGATCTAGAAGCAATGATGCGATCGCTGAAGATGCCCCATGCCCGCCAGTTAGCCCCTGACCTGATCGCTACCGCCAAAGCACAACGCTGGGAACCCGTCGAGGTCATCAAAGCCTTGTTCGCAGAAGAAATCAAAGGTCGAGCAGCCTCCATGCTTGCCATCCGCCGCAAAGCAGCGAAGTTTCCTAGCGGTAAAACCTTCGAGGCCTGGGATCCGGCACTGTCTTCAATCCCGCTACCTACCCAAAATGGGCTGCGCACCTTGGAATGGATCCACCGCCACGAAAATCTCGTGGTCTGCGGACCATCTGGGACAGGTAAGAGCTTCTTCCTCGAAGCCCTTGGACAGCAAGCTGTTGAAGAAGGTCTAAAAGTCGCCTGGTTCCGGCTCGAAGACCTAGGCCAACTCATCCGAGCCCACCGCACCGATGACAGCGTCACCAAAGCCATCGAACGCCTCCTACGAGCAGACCTCATCATCCTCGATGACATCGGACTATTACCCGTCGCACAAGACACAGCCGAAGGCCTCTACCGGGTCGTAGATGCAGCATACGAGAAGCGCTCAATCGCAATATCCTCCAACCTACACCCAGCCGGATTCGACGAACTCATGCCCAAAACCCTAGCCACCGCGACCGTGGACCGACTCCTACACCACGCCCACGTATGCCAAACCAGCGGTGACTCAGTACGATTCACCCAAGCCCTGGAAGGAAAAGGAATAGCCCAACTCAAGTAAACGCCCAACCCCACGGCCATCAACCAAAACCCATCCCGGGCAGATCTCATGGCCGTACCCGGGCACTTTACTTGGCCACCAGCGGGCAGAACTCTTGTCCGCTGGTGGGCAGTTCTCCATGGCCCTTGACACTGTCGGGGCCATTCTTGTGGCTTGCGGATACGGTCCCGTAATCCGCAGGTACCCTGTGGCCTGAGTGTCTGCCGTGTTCAATGAAAGAACCAAGATCTCTGTATCGGTGCCATCAGCTAGCACCCAACGTGTGCTAGCTGACTACCAAGTTTCATTTGGTTGTGTGCCCTCAAACCGTTTTCAAGCGGAACCTGGGCGTTTGTATGGCTAGGCAACAATAAGGCCCAAATTTCCTCGGGTTCAGCTGTGCTGCAAGAGCACGTAAACCCAGTGTCGGCGGACCCCAAGCCATTCAGCCGCCGTGCTGGAGTGATTCGATCTTCATTGCCGAAGCCCAGAATGATATGTCACCAAAGATATGGATAAGTGCCCCAAACAAAATTCTGAGGCCGTCGAGTATTAGATCGAACTTCAGGGCTGACGGGTCGTCTGTCTAACTTTCATCGGAACCAATCGGATAAAGTATGAACATGAATCTAGAACATGTAACCCCAAGCGATTTAGCGCGAGAACTTGCCATCGATGCTAAACGTATTCGGGACTTCCTACGTGAGACCTACGGTCTCTTGAAGAAAAGGGACGAAAAACGGTGGCTGCTCACTACTGCGCAGGCAGACGTAGTTAGGCGTCACTTTCGAGAGTGAGTCACCGGGGCAGAGCACAGGCTACTCACCCGATCGCCAAAATATGCGGATGCAACGAATTGGGCAAAACCAGCCGCTTCTCAGTTGCAACGGAGAAATAGTAAGTAGATGCACATCCCACCAAGTTAGAGAAGTCCAGCCGTACTTGGCGAGAATCGCAGGCTAGCCTAGAACACATCCCTCAGATTTCCATGTTGTTTTCAGTCGTTGCACCCATGTTCTGAAAAGCTTGGTCGAAGGTGGGCCGCGAAACGCATGAAGAGCTTTCAAAGCCAACTAGGCGCTGGTTACTCACTATTTTGCTCTTCCGTCTGTAGGCTGTCGGTCAACGTGTGTTAGACAACCCCGGCAATGCGCAAGCCCTCGCGGGATTGACCACGGCATTTACAACCCGACTCAATGGCGATTCTAGGAGTGTACTGTGTCACGAAAATTACTAGCCATTCCAGTTGTTGTTCTGTTAGCTCTGACAACTGCATGCAACAGTAGGTTCACTGTCGACGACATCGATTTCTCTACGTTGTCTGACTTCCAACGTGAAATCTTGGATGACGGCATAGTCATGCATTCTGAATACGAATCTGCGATGTTGCATACTCGGGATTGCTACGGCGAAGCCGGATTTGAAGTAGGCGCAATGGAAATTTCCAAGGGGCTTCTGAGCTTTGAAGCGGAAATTTCATACGAGGGCCTGGCAGACCCTGAGGCAGCGGATCGAAAGGCATTGGCAGCAATTAGGCAATGCGATATCGAATACTCTCAAATTGTGGGACTCGTGTGGACCGAGTCGCTCTCGGGTTAGCCTACGATCTGGAGGGCTCCTTCCACATGCCTTGGAACTATTGTTGCGACCAGTCCTCTATGGCTTGCTGCGAATTAGGAAGTCTTCATTGATACGAATATTTCGTGGCATTCTAAGGGTGAACTGCGCAGAAAATTGATATCTATTGTGCTCCGTCTAACTAGGACCCTAACGAATCTCGCGCTATGACAAATTTGTCCACATATTGAATTGTGTTTATCATCAGGGATGATTCAATACTTCGACTTTGGTTACGCCAGTGCACAAACTGAACGTTTGTGGCGGGAGCAAGGCGCTCCTTGGTGTGATCATCCCGTGTTTACGGAAGATTTCAGTGCTTTCGGTGTTGACGAGTTCGACGTATTCTGCACGGATTGCGGAGTCGTGCGAAACACTAACGGCCCAATGCCATTGGCGCGAGGCAATATTTCGCAACCAGAATGACAGCGCGGGAGATTTCTCACTGCCCCATCTACGCTTTGACGCGTTCTGTTTCTGCGGAAAATTCAGCTCTCAAAGTCCAGCAGCTTAGAGGGAGGCACCGGTAAAAGTCGTGATCTCAACGGTCGGAAAGCCTTGCAAGCAGAGCCTTGCGGGAACTTACGGCCTTAGAGAGCACATCCGCGGTGCACAGGGGGGTCTAAGGCCGTAAGCCCGAAAGTTAGTCAAACATAGGCGGAGGTAACCGGCATCTCGAACGGGCTCGTTGTGTGCCACGTCTCATTGCGAGGTTTAGTGGCGGCCAGGAACCTATATCCACTTGCGTTAAGTCTTTGGGCTCTCCGACATGCGAGAAGCTAAAACTTGTGGTTGACTAATTTTGTCGCGTTTTGCCAGCCAGGTCTTGATCCTCATAGATTCCCGCGATCTTGAGAGTCGGGCTCGGCTATTTTTTCGAAACATTAACGAGACAGAGCGCATCGATAACATCGTGAATTGTATTGGAATTACATTCTCAGGGGGAGCTTTGCTGAAGTACCGCGCGAAACAAGGCGCACTTATTGCCATGCTGACAACTTCCTTCACAGTCATGTCAGGGGCGACTGCGTACGCGTTACCTGCGCCAAACCAGGGTCCCGCGGCAGGTGGAACCACGGTCACGGTGCCGGCTCCTGAACTAAGATTTGCCTCCGTTGGTCTGGGGGATAACCACGCCAACGGGCTCGGCGTAAACGGGATGGCCTACTCCTGGGGAACCAACATGGAGGGGTCATTCGGTCCAGACGCCCCAACCACAACTCCCGTCCAAGCGAGGGTTCCCAAAGGGTTGAAATTCACTAGTCTGGTCGCCTCGGGCGAGCACTCTACAGCAATCGGTGCAGATGGAAACGTCTATAGCTGGGGCATTAACAGCAACGGTGAACTTGGAAACGGTACAACCGAATACTCCATCGCACCGGTTAAGGCATTGTTGCCCGACGGTGTCTCCGCAACAGCTATCGCTCCGGGTGGTGGTTTCACTTTGGCACTCGGTGACGATGGAAATTCCTACGCCTGGGGTGCCAACTGGTTTGGAAACTTAGGTGATGGAACGTTAGTTGATCGTTTGACTCCAATCCAGGTTAAAGCACCTCAGGGCGTAACCTTCACCCAGATTTCATCAGGGCGTGCACACATCTTGGCGCTCGGCAATGACGGGAATACTTACGCCTGGGGTAGCAACGCCAAAGGCCAGTTGGGTGTCGACTCTGCGGCAGAATTTCAAGCACTTCCTATGAAGGTTCAAACCCCTCAGGGGATCAAATTCACTCAGGTCGCGGCTGGCTTTGAGCATTCTGTAGCGATTGGCGATGACGGTCGCACCTACGCCTGGGGCGAGAACTACGCCGGTCGTCTGGGGGATGGGACAGAAGAAAATCAGCTCACGCCAGTCCCCGTAATCACCCCATCTGGGGTGTCGTTCACTCTGGTTGCGGCCGGTGAAGAGCACACCTTAGCCATTGGTGATAACGGGAAAACCTACGCCTGGGGCGAGAATTGGCAGGGTGAAATTGGGGATGGCACGTTTGAACCTCGAAAGGTTCCTGTCGAGGTTCAGCTGCCCGCAGGAGTTCAACTAACACAGCTTGCGGCCGAGCGACGTTCGTCAATCGGACTTTCATCTGACGGCCGTGCCTTTGGTTGGGGTCAAGGTATCCACGGGCAGATTGGCGACGGAACAGACTATGACCAGCCGGTACCTACCGAGCCAACCCTCGAAATCACGCCAACCGCAGTCACTTTTGGTGGAGTTCCTGGCACCGAACTGACCGACAACGGTGATGGGATCTTGACAGTTGTGACGCCGGAGCACGCTCCGGGTACGGTAGACGTTGCCGTTGAATGGACCCTAGTAAACACCGCCCAACCGGCGATAGTCTACGCCGATGGGTTCACTTACTTGGCGGCTGATGAAGTCCCAACGGTCACGGATCCGGCTGATCAAACCGTTGAGCTCGCTCAAGAGGCGCTGTTCAGTGTCACCGCTACCGGAGTCCCAGCGCCAGAGGTGCGTTGGGAGACTTCTTCCGATGCCGGAGCAACGTGGCGTTTGATCGACGAGGACCCTGCAGCTGCAGTAAGTGACGACGGGCTAACTCTGACCATTACGGGCAGCAAAGACAATGACCAACATCAGTACCGTGCGATCGCAGCGAACTCCCAAGGAACTGCCACTAGCGGGGCCGCTACGTTAACGGTTACCTCCGAGGATGCCGATGGTGGGGAAACGGATGACGGTGACACTGACGACGGAAGTGCCGATGGCGGCAGTGACGGTTCTGAAGTAGATGGTGGAGAAACTGACGCGGGTGGTACTGACTCAGATGCCACGGACACACCCGAAGTTGATGACCCTGACCTGGCCGACACCGGGTACGGGCTGGGTATGACACCTTGGATCCTCGCGCTCGGCGCAGCGCTAACCGGGGTTGCTTTCCTAGGTGCACGCAAGTTGCGCAAGAGCTAAGAAGTTCAAACCTATATTGAATCACTTTGGCTATGACTCAACCGTTGGTTGGGCCATAGCCAAAGTTCGTTGTACTTGTTCGTTGTACTTGGCCTGAACCTTGCCAAGAGTTGGACTAGTTTTGCCGTAGTTAAGACAGGTGTTGGACGTGGAGTTTACAACCTACTTTGGTAGGTTTACCAGTAACGTACTGGCTTGCCTCAGACTAAGCACACATGGAGTTTTCATGACGCAGGTAATCGCAACCACAAGACGGATCAGCCGCAAGGACCTGATCTTTCTAGTTGGAATAGGTGGAGCTTTTCTCTGCGCACTGCTATTTCAGTATCTTTGGGTCGAATCCCAGTTGGTGCGAGGCGCCAACATTACGCTCTTCGCTCTTCTGGGCGTCTACTTTCTACAACGAGCCTATTGCGACCGCTCAAAACAGAGCAGATTCTATTCCGTGGTTCTAGTAGTAGGCGGGCTAGCGTGGTTAATCTTCGCAACGCTGATCGCGTTGGGCAAGGCATCTGGATTCTGAACTACCAATTCCGTAGTCAGATTGTTCGCCCAATGTAGTTGGATTGTTTTGGCCGCAAATTAGGACTCGATACCCCTCAAAGTCTGCAGTACCGTTTTCCACAGGGGAGAAGGGCCCCTAGATAACCAAGCCCACAATTTGGTCAAATGGTTACCATGCTCACACTCTTCTTGGATTGGCGGGTTCAGTTATCGCACCGGCGCGGTAGTGGGACGGCCTGGTGTGCTCTTGCTGTAGCAACTGGGCTGGTGCTGACTGGTTGTGGCACAGAGTCTGAGCCGATTCCGACAGCCACACCAACGTCAACGGAGACAGCGCCGTCCACACCAGAGCCAGGCAAGAGTACTGATGCTCCCGAGCCCACTGCCGAGCCGACTACTACCGAACCCACACCGGAATCCGCCCCTCCAGACCCTGCCCAACTCATTAATGAGAACACCGAAGAAGGTGCAAAGAGCGCAGCGAAGTATTTCTTGGAAGTACACAATTACAGCTTTGTGAGTTTGGATCTGGACCTTTGGGATTCCATTGGCAGTGAGGAATGCGAGTTCTGCCTGAATACAGCGGACAAGGTCAGGGAGCTGCTCGAAGAGAAGAAGTTACTCAGGGGAGGCGATGCATCGATCATGGCTTTTCACGAAACCGAAGAGTTCGTGGCGGGTGTATGGGAATTGAAGGTGACACTCAAGCAGACCCCTTACGCAGTGATTGATGAGACAAACACATCTTTGGAGGAGGCAACTCCACAAGACTGGGAAACCAGTATTTTTGCTGAGTTCAAAAACTCGCGGTGGTACTTACTGGATATCGGTTGATGACATGATTTTTCGCAGACTGACGGCACTCTTGATTTCATTTGGATTGATGGCGCTTGTATCGGTAGCCCAGAAAAGTGAAATTGATGTTGAGTCATCGAAAGGCTCCTTCGAGCTTGAGAGAAGGAGGTCAACGAAGAAGGACTACCGAGGGCATCTCACGCGGCAACGCCTCCAAACGGTATCTAATGTTGCGGTGACGCGGTGGTTTGCGCCGTCGTGTATGGGGGATTATTTCCCGTCGTTGACGTCGTATTGTGCGAGTGTCAGTCGTGCTCGGGCGCGGGATTGTCCGGTGGGGCTCAATGTGTTCAGGCTGTTGGATCCGGTTACGGGTGAGGAGTTGAGTCGTCGGGGGCAAGCGATGCCTCGCGATTGTGTTGCTCGACCGGGCGGGCCTGGGGTAGTGACGGTCGAGGTGGTGGCGCGGGAGTTTCAGGAGTTACCGTTGGCGGGGTCTGGGATTACGTTTGCGCCAACGAGTGGTGAGCCGGTGATTAATCTGCCGTTTATTGTGCAGTCCAGTGTGACCCCGCAGTTGTTGAACACCACGATTTTAGGAACGAGGGTGTTGATTGAGGCCACGCCAACCCGGTTTGCGTGGGATTACGGTGATGGGACCCCGGTGTTTGCGACCACTGATCCAAATAAGCGGTACCCGGATCATTCGTATGAGCACACCTATACCAAGCGTGGGCCGGTCACGGTGTCGTTGACTACGACGTGGCGGGGACGGTTTCAGGTAGCCGGGGGAGCGTGGCAACCAATACCGGGCACGGTCACCACAAACGAAACCAGTGACAGCATTACCGTGATCGAACTCCTCCCGGTCAACATCAACTAACAGTCAACATTAACTGACGGGCAACACCAACCAACAAGCAATTGCAGCTAGTTTGGAAGCACTGGACTAGAGAACCAGGTCTGGAAATCGTCTAGCTTGGGAACCTTAGCCGTTGTAGTTTCCAGTACGCTGGGCAGATGACCCCGGATCACCTAAGTGATGGCAAAGTCGACATCGCAGAAGCGCCTGTTGCATCAGCTAGGCAAGCCCAGTCGGTAGGAATACGCGTCTTTGCAGTTGTCTGGAGCCTGCTTGGTGCAGCGGTATCCGTGCTTCCCTCGATGCTCGTTGCGTTCGGCGCGTGGGAGTGGTCTAACCGGATGATTTGCACCGATGAAACCGGTTGGGGCAGTGGCTGCTATGAAAATCAACTTGCACTGAGTATTGCGATGTTCCTGATTGCCTTCCTCCCGTTCTTTCTCCCTGTGCTCATCATCGCCATGCGAGGCAAGCGGCGCAGACTGACAAATTGGCTGCCGCTCGGGTTGCTCTGTCTAGTGCCAATCATGACCGGTTACTTGTATGTGGCCGAAAATCTAATGTGAGAAGGACGCTCGGTGGCTCGGGGCTCCTTGCATTTGATTGCCCTGGCGGCTCGCTAGGATAGGGGAATGCCCAGTTCGGACACCTCCATGACGCAACAGCCAGCGGACTACTCCGGTCAACGGCCAGCTACGACTGGTCCATGGCTGACGATCATTGGCCCGGCCGGGGCCGGAAAATCTACCCTTGGAAAATTGCTTGCTGATTTGTTGGGCAAGGTTTTTGTAGACATCGACATTGCCGGACGCCCGTTCTACCTTGAAAAGGGCTGGCCGGTGGCGCGGATCTATGAAGAGTCCGATCGGCTCGGTTGGGTAGTCACGGAACGGGCTTGGGAAGAAGCACGCGCTCACGCAGTGCTCAATGTCCTGCCGCAATCACCGGGCGGGATTGTTGCGCTTGGGGCGGCGCACACCAACTACACCCGTGACGATCTGTTCGATCAAGTCCAGCAAGTTGTCGCAACCAGCGAGCACGTCATTTGGGTTGAACCACATGAAGATCCGCGGCATTCTATTGAGACGCTCCGCGAGCGTAACAAGCAGGTGCGCGGGTTGGATTACCTGTATGACGGCCACGACATGTTGGCTGAGTGGGTACTGGACGCTCGCTCAAAAAGCTTGGCTACGTCCGTCCTCTACACCCGCGGCCTTACCCCACCCCAAAGCGTCCGGGAGATTATCCAACTGCTTAGCTGAACCTACTGCTGGCACATCGAACGCTGTGGGGGCTTGGAATCGCTACGACGGTCCCTGAAGGATTCAGCATCAAGGCACTCGTTTAGACGGCGCGGCAATGTTTTGCGTTCGGGTTCCGTTGAATGTCAGTGGGCAATAGTAGGGTTGTTTCAGTGCTCGACAAATTCCGTCTTGTAGAGGTGCGCCATCCATGTTGATTCCTGATCCAGTAGCGTTGGGCGCTGTGGTGCGCAAAAGGCGTTCCGCATTAGGAATGAGTCAAACGCAATTGGCTACCAAGGTGGGCACCACAAGACAGTGGCTGTCCCGCTTTGAGCAGGGCACTAATGATGTTTCCATTGCGATTGTGTTCGCAATCTTGGGTGCGTTGGATCTGGAGATCCAAATCGCAGACCCGCAAGGCACCGAGGTTTCAACAACAAGCGCGAGTGCGTCAGCCGTTGCGGTTCCGGTAGCGCCCGCGGCGCCGGTTCCTAATCCAGAAACCGAAACCGACAGGTTTGCACTGCTACGCTCTCGCGATGCCCTAGCTGGGCTGCGCATGCCCGGTTGGGTTCCGAGTGCGCGAAGTTCAGCCCAAAAGCCCGTGGTGCCGGCCGCCCCCGCGCAAACAGTTGCTCCAGTGCAGGCCCCAAAAACCCAAGAAACCCCCGCCGCAAGCTCAGATGAGCAAACAGCGAGGGCTTCTGGAACTGCCGAACCTACTCAATCCGAACACCAGGTCATCCCAATGCCCGTCCGTCCCGGTCCCAAAGCATCGCACCGTATGGACCAGGACATTGCCCGAATCAAGAAGTCGAGCCTCTTCAAACGCTAACCCCAGAATCTATGGTTCATAGAGTGACCGAGCTCGAAGCCAACTCTACATTTCAGGGCTCACTGCATCTCAGATCTCACTGAACCGCGAGGCTCACTGAGCCTCAAGATTTTCGGGCTCAGAACTCGATTCCACCGGCACGTAAGAGGTTGGCAAAGTCTTCGGTCTCTAGGCCGTCCTGGTGTGACTTGTCCTCGAGACCGCCACCCGCAAGCATGGCAGCAAATTCCTTGGCTCCGGCAGCGATTCTGCCGTTGAGGTCCTGGCCATTCTCGCCCTCGCCCCAGTCATCTGAAGCAGCGAACACCAACGTAGGTGCCACATTTGCGCGCAGGTACGAGAATACCGGGCGGATCGCATACTCCAATGCAAGGCTGTGACGCTTAGTGCCGGCGGTTGCCCCCAAGAAAACCGGCTTGTTCACCAGAGACTTGGTGTCCAGCACGTCAAGGAACGACTTGAACAAACCGGACAACGACTGGCTGAAGATGGGGGAGACCGCAATAACGGCATGGGCGGCCACAAGTTCTTGCTTTAACTCCTCAAGACGTGAAGAGGCAAAGCCGGTCAACATGTTGTCCATGATGTCCCGGGCGTATTCCCGGATCTCAACCGTCTTGATGGTTGCGCTATCGCCGCGGTCAAGCAACGCATCTTGCGTGGCCGTGGACATACGGTCAGCAAGGAGCCTGGTCGACGAGGGCTGGCTCAGGCCTGCACTAATAACAACAATCTGCTTATTGGACATTTGAAGCATCCTTTACGCTTGGGATGAGAGTTTGTTGCTGACGTAATTTACTGGCGATGGAAGTCAACTGTTCCAGTTCTTGGGTGGTCAAAGCGCCGCCCACGTAGGCTTGAATCTGACCCACATGTTTACGCCCTACCTCGCGTTGTTTGTCTAGGCCCTGCTCGGTCAGTTGAATCATGGTGCCACGACCATCGGATTCATCTGCGCACCGCAACAACAGGCCGCGCTGCTCAAGCCGTTCAACCAATCGGCTGAGCGCCGACTGGTGCAGTAGCACCGCACGGTTCAAGTCCTTGAGCCGCATGCCGTGTTCCGGGCCGGACCGCAGGGTAAACAGTACGTCGTACTCCTTGAACGTGATGTCACCGAAGATGGCATCGCTCTCAAAGCGGCGGAGCAGTTCGACTTGCGCCCGGAATAGTGCCTCCCAAGCTTGGGCCGCCACGCCGGGTGTTGCCCGTTGCGCGGTCATGACTGGGATGGGCTGGCGCCCGTGACTGAATCACCCTCGGCGTACACGGTTGAGTCCTTGGCTCCGCCGGCAGCGGCAACCCGTGACGCGTGGGTTGGGGCAACCGGAACATGTGCCGGACGCTTGGAATCGAATTCCTTGCGCAAGGCCGGAACAACTTCCTCACCCAGTAGGTCCAACTGTTCAAGAACTGTCTTGAGCGGCAGGCCCGCGTGGTCCAGGAGGAATAGCTGGCGCTGGTAGTCGCCAACGTGGTCGCGCATGGATGCGTACCGGTCAATGATCTCCTGCGGGCTACCGACCGCTAGGGGAGTCTGCTCCATGAAGTCTTCCATCGATGGTCCGTGCCCATAAACGGGCGCGTTATCGAAGTATGGGCGGAACTCACGCTTGGCATCCTGAGAGTTCTTACGCATGAAGACCTGACCACCCAGACCAACGATTGCCTGGTCTGCCTTGCCATGGCCGTAGTGTTCGAAGCGACGGCGGTACAGCTGCACCATTTGCTTGGTGTGGCTCATGGGCCAGAAGATGTTGTTGTGGAAGAAGCCGTCACCGTAGTACGCTGCCTGCTCCGCAATTTCAGGTGTGCGGATTGACCCGTGCCACACGAACGGAGCAACGCCATCGAGTGGGCGTGGGGTCGCGGTGAAGCCCTGCAGTGGGGTGCGGAAATTACCGCTCCAGTCCACTACGTCCTTTTCCCACAACTGACGTAGGAGCGCGTAGTTCTCTACGGCCAGCTCGACACCCTTGCGGATGTCCTTGCCAAACCAAGGGTAAACCGGTCCGGTGTTACCGCGGCCCATCATGAGGTCCATGCGGCCGTCGGTGAGGTGCTGCAAGGTTGCGTAGTCCTCAGCGATCTTGACCGGGTCGTTCGTGGTGATCAGCGTGGTTGACGTTGAGAGCAAGATCTTGGAGGTCTGTGCGGCTATGAACGCCAGGGTCGTGGTGGGTGAGGATGGCACAAACGGCGGGTTGTGGTGCTCACCGGTTGCAAATACGTCGAGGCCAACTTCTTCAGCCTTCTTTGCGATCGTGATGGTGTTCTTGATGCGCTCGTGCTCGGTAGGTGTCCGCCCAGTGGTTGGATCCATGGTGACGTCGCCTACGGTAAAGATTCCAAACTGCATTGGACAACCTTTCTAAAAGTTCATGCATTTGCATTGATATCTGCTCTAACCGGGGACCCTACGGTTTCATTCCAATGGTTTGGGTGATGTGGCCCACCTCGAACTTTGAGGTGTGGCCGGTGTGGTCGAGTTTTCTGTCAGCTATGCACGTTAATATCTTGCTATGCCCTCTTACCGCATGACCATTGACGTAGGCCAGATCCGATCCGGGGTTGCGGCACCCGACGTATTGCCGCTGGTAGCAGCCGTAATTGCGAAGCGCACGACGGTTGAGGCAAACGATATCAAGATCAGCGCGGGCCGGCCGCAGCTGGTGATTCGATTTACCGGTTCTGATCCCGCGTTCGCCAAAGCGGCCGTCCAAGAGTCACTCGCGGATATTGATGAGACCATCGAGGTCGTTGCAGTTCAGGTGACCGCTCGGCATAAGAACCGTTGGTACGCCATCTAGAAGTGCGGGCTACTTTGACTGTTCCGCAGGCATGTCCTGCACGCTGAGCTCAATAAACTCTGCGTGAGCTTGACCGGAGCTAAACGATGCCAGGTCAGCTAAGAAATCTTCTTGTACCCCTGGACGCACCAGTACGCTAAACGTGACATCCTGGCCATATTCCGGGGTTTCAAACAACCCGTTGTGCGTGCTTAACCAGTCCCGCAGGAAGTACTCGGCGCGCCCGCCTTCTGCATGGCTGGTGGATACGAGGTAGCGGGCCATTGCGACTCGTTCAATAATCTGAGCCTCATCCAGCGCCTCGCTGACAGCGGATGAGTACGCCCGCACCAGCCCGCCGGCGCCGAGCAGGATCCCGCCAAAGTAACGGGTGACTACCGCAACCACATCGGTCAAATTGCGGTGCCGCAAAACCTCAAGCATGGGAATGCCCGCGGTGCCCGATGGCTCGCCGTCATCACTCGAGCGCTGCTGCTGAGCGTTGACGCCCAGGCTCAACGCGACACAGTTATGCCGAGCATCCCAGTACTGCGTGCGGATCGCAGCAATGAACTCGTCGGCCTCCTGCACGTCCTTAACGTGCTTGAGGTGCGTGATGAACCGGGATTTCTTGATCACCATTTCGTAGGTGGTGCTTCCAGAAATCGTCGACGGCAGCGAAGTGGACCACAGCGGGTCATGTTGTTGGCTTGTCATGGCAACTCAAGGATACCCGTGGTTCCCTGGTGGACGGGGCTAAATACCTGCAGATCAAGTGTTGAGTCAATCATTGGCGCCCCACCCGGTAGGCCCTGATCCCAACGACCACTCCAAGCGTTGCTAAAGCGGCCGCAGCCCAATAGAGCCAGGCGTTGTTACCGGAGGTAACCCCGGATAAGAGCTGCAACAGAAGCAAGATCAACGCGGCGGGGGCGACCAATACCGCCCAAATTATTGTCTGCTCGCGCAAGACACCGAGCGCAACATCTGTTTTTCGAGCAACCAAACTCAGCAGGGTGTACAACCGAACCGCCGCGATCGTCAGTCCAAGGAGCGCATAGGTGCGCCATCCAATCGCATTGCCGGCGGGGGAGATCAAGAAAAGCACGGTCGCACCAACCATGGCTATTGGGGTCATGACGGTGACCCGCACAAGGTTTGAGACCGCGAGAATGACGGTCAAACCAAGGATGATCGACGTTGGTGCTGGCAGCATCCACCCGGTAGCGAGCCACATGCCAAGGAGCAGCAGGGTTGCGGATAAGAGCTGCAGGGACCAGGCGGGAACAAACCGCACCGAGCCAACCTTGATTTGGGGCACGTCCCCGTTATTGGCCTTGGAACGTCTTCCCATGACTGCCCGGGTAGCTTCGCTCATGGTAATTTTCTTGTTCATGGTCGCGTGCCTCCCGGGCCTGCAACGACTCGGTCACCGGGAGTTGCCGTGAGCACCGCTAGCTGTTGCTGGTGCTGTGGGTCGCTCCATCGCACAAGCGTAACGCCGAGATTCCGCGTCAACTGGAGTTGGGTTTGCCGGTCAAGGCTGGTCAACCGCCAGGCCAACATCTGGCGCTGGGTAAGGGACCATGTGCTGATGGTGGGCAGGGTATCGATTGCAATCACCCGGTGCCCGGACCGCACGAGTGAAGCAACCGTGGCTAAGGCCGTCTCATCCAAGAATGTTGATAACACATACACGAGCGCACCGGAGGGCACAAAGGGCGCCCGCGTGCGCACCTTGGGCGCACCGAGCGGCTGAGCCAAAGCCAGGGAATAGCGGATCCGTTCCAGATGCCGTTTGCCGGTTCCCGGCAAAACCGGACGCCGCGGCCGGCCCAAGTCTTCAAATCCAACCCGGTCACCGGCATCGAGAGATGCCTTGGCAAGCGAAGCAGCAGCGGTGCGGGCAATGTCCAGCGACGTCATTTGGTCGGGACGTCCCTCATGCGCGGATCCCCAGAACGCCACCTCGCTCCCAACATCATCGCGCGAATCCACCAAAATCATGGCGGTAGCCTCCGCCTGGGCCAAATTGCGGCGCACATATAGGTGCTCTAAATCCGGTGCGTTGCGGGCGGTAATGAACCAGTCAATCTGGCGCAAGCGATCACCGGGGCGCATGAGTGAGACATCGCGAAATTCTTGTCCGTCGCCCATCCGCCGGGACTGGCGCGGACCCGTCAGGCCGCGAACAGTCGCTGACACGGGCAGTGCAGGAAGCGGCTCAACCCGCGGTAAGACCACGATTTGCTGGGAAGCTGGCTCCACCTGGGGGCCAATAAGACCGGCCGTCCGGGCCAAGGCGACCGCGGACACCCCAAATAGGTCCCGTTTGCCCGTGCGCACTGACGTAATGGAAAACTCAAGCGGCACGTCATCATTGATAGGGAGCAGCAAATCCCGGCTCTTAGTCCCCGCAAAACTCACCTTGACCCGT